>JABTTW010000002.1:600000-900000 GCA_015075745.1 Planctomycetia bacterium | reverse complement strand
AGAACAAAAACCTCCGTCGTCGTCCGCGCGAAAAGGGCATGTTGAATGTCGTGGCGCCGGTCGGCGACATACGGCCCGTCGAATCCCTGCTCCCGGATCGCGTCAACCATACCCTTGGCGCTCTCGGCGTCCACGCAGTTGACATAGACAAACGCAATCCCGCGCTTCGCGTATTCATCCTCGATTCCCGCCAGACGAGATGAGTATCGCACCGCCAATGGGCAGTCCGTGCTCGTCATGCAGACGACGAGTCCATTGCGGCCTGATAGCAGCTTGGAAAGTGTGGTCGCGTCGCCCTTGAGCGGCTCGATCCGAAGGTCCGGCACGACCCGGCCAATGCCCAGCGATGCCGCATCCTCAACCGCCGACTGACGGCGAAGGGCGACATCTTCTTGGGCGAGTGCCCGTGGATGAAATGCGAGAACGGCCGCAACCGCGCCCACGAGCAACATGCCGCGGCCCAGGCTCACACCTTTACGCCCGGGCCGCACACCATCGCCGATTGCTGACAAGTGGTTCGCCAATCTCACGGTCGTCGCCGCCGCCCAAGCGATAGCAGGGCGGTGGTTATCAAGAGCGCCGCGCTGGTCGGCTCCGGCACCGGCGTGTAATCCACGATCAACCGGGGTCGCAGTGCCTCGTCCGCGTCCTCGCGTGTCGAGAATCGCTTGGAAGTCTGCGCCGCCGATTCGTTGCCGATGATGATCCATCCGAAGTTCATCGCGGGGTCGTTAAGGAATCCCTGCACGTCCGCGACCATCGCGATCGTCGAGGGCCAGAAATAGTCGCCCGATCCTCCGACAACAAGCTGCGTCGATATCGCGCCGTTGTAATCGCCGCCCGCCGATGTCCACGGCGAAGTGTTGTACTGCGCGAAGAGCCACGTCGCATCGCCGGCGCCGGCCGCCGCGCCCTGTCCGCCGCTGCTCGTCGCCGTCCCTTCGCCCCAATCCGCCAGCAGCCGATGCACTGACACCGTGGCGTCCGCCGCATTCGATGCCGACAGGCTCAGCCCCAGCATGACGCTGTTGATCGTCGATCCCGCCGGAATTCCCCCGGCAATGTCAAATTGAATGACGCCGCGACGCCGCGAATTGGAAGGCTGATTATTGCGCCCGACAAACATCCCCGTCGAACCGCCGCTGCTGACGTCGCCCTCGGCGTCTTCGATCAGCGTGTTGTCCGCCGCCGCCCCCAGAACGACCAGATCGGCCCGCACATCACCGGCCGCCGCGACAGCCAGAATCAGTGCGGCCATTGCCGCGCAGCCAACGACCCTTCGAGCCAATTTTGATAAGTCCGTGCACATGCTCAATTCCCCCCTGAGTCATGCATTCTATGGGCAGTTCCCCGCCACAAGGCAATCGACAAATAAATTGATGTCGTACGCCGTTTCCAGGGCCAGATTGCTGTCCATATCGGTCGCACAGAACTGCGCCGTCCCTGCCTCCACCGTGCCGATGATCGCCTCCACGAACAGCGATATATCCCGGCCATCCACCAGCGTGTCCTGATTCGTGTCGCCCTTGATGCACACCGCCTCGAACTGCCGCATCATCTCGTGGTCCTCATGTTCCAGGATGTGGCAGTGATACGGATAAAGCCCCGTATAGTCCTCGAATCGCGCGATCACCCGCGTGATCTGGTAGGGGTGTGTCATCACCGTGTCCTTCCAGCCCGCCTCGTTCGCAGCCGGCGGCACCGGTGACCCGATCGGCACGACCTCGCCCTCAATCACCTGAAAATCCTGCCGATCAAGAATCTGGAAGAACACCAGGTGCATGTGCATCGGATGCGAAATACCCGAGCGATTGACGAAAGACCAGATCTCCGTCGTCCCCAGCACCGGATACTCGGTGATGTCGTCCCATTGCAGATCGTTGATCAGCCACATCGACCCGTTGCACGGGTTGCTCAGCTTCCTCAGCACAAAGTTCCTCGTGGTGACCGCATCCATCGGGTCAAGCGTCTCCATCGGCCGCAGGCTCTCCGGGATGGCGTCCGTATGTCCCGCCTCCGCCTGCACGACGAACTTCATGACATCCGGCACCGCAAACATCGGATCGCCGCTCGGGAAGGGCGATGCAGCGCTGTTCGTCAAAACGATCTCCGTCGCAGGCGCCAGCGCGGAGAAATCGACGATGATGTCCGCCCGCTCCGCCGGCCCCAGCGTCACCGCACTTACGGTGACCGGCGCAGGTAGAAGGCCGCCGTCGGTGCCGATCTGCTGGAACGTTTGCGCGTTGGAAAGTGACAGCGTCAGCGTCCGCGAGTTGCACCCGTTCAGCGCCCGGAAGCGGTACTTGCCCTGCTTCACATTCATGTACGGCCACACCATGCCGTTGACCAGCATCTTGTCCCCGAAAAAGTGATCGTCCAAAGCGGCGGGGTAATACAGCGAACCATCCGGATTGAACTTGCGGTCCTGAATGATCAGGGGAATGTCGTATTCGCCCGACGGCAGATTCAGTGACTGCTCAAACGCATCGGTAATCACATAACCACCCGCCAGCCCCATATACACGTTCAGCCGCGTGATCCCCAGCGCATGATCGTGGTACCAGATAAGCCCCGGCAGTTGATCGTTCGGATACACATACGTCTCCGAGTCGCCCGGCAGAAACGTATTCTCCGGGTATCCGTCATACGCCGACGGAACGTGCCCACCGTGCAGATGCACGACGACCTTCGGCTCATTCGCCGCCCCGTGCGCACACGGATCGACCGTCAGATAGTGATCCGTCCGCGGGACGTTCTGCTCGTCGCGCAAATCGTTGATCCAGTGCACCGTCACCGGCTCGTCGCGCGTCGCCAGAATCGTCGGACCCGGATACATCCCCTCATAGGTCCACAGCGTCGTCGGCGGCAGTTCCGAATGCAGTTTCTGCTGCACCTGCACGATCTCAATGTCATAGCTAGCCTCGCCGCCTTGCGTGCCCGTCGTCGGAGTGGCAAGTGGGGGGATCGGCAGGGGGTCAACAAACGGCGTCAGCACAATCGGGCAGAGATTTGACGTGCATGCCGTCGAATCGCCCTGATAGGTGCCGTCCTGCGTCGTGCAATCGGCCGATGTCAGAACCTGGCAGGTTCCGTCATCAAAGCAACAAGCCCCCGTCGGCTGCGGACAAGGATTCGGTGAACAGCCAGTGCTGTTGCCCTGATAGGCGCCGCTTGTCGTGATGCAGTCGTTCTGACCGAGTACCTGACAACTGCCGTCGGCATAGCAGCATGCGCCCATCGGCTGCGGACACGGATTCGGCGAACAGCTCGTGGCGTTCCCTTGATAAGTCCCGCTCATCGACGCGCAGTTGGGAAGGGTCAGCACCTGGCAGGACCCGTTGGCGAAGCAGCACGCGCCGCTTGCCGCCGGCGGCGTGAAATTGATCGTCAGCCGCGGGCGACGACTCGATGTTGTGGACTGACGCGAATCGTAGCGCTTGGACGTCCCGGCGGTCGATTCATCGCCGATGGCGATCCATCCATAATTTGTCGCCGGGTTGTCGAGCCAACCCTGCACCGCGACAACCATCGCAAAGGAGGTGGGCCATGTATAGTTGCCGATGGACATCCCGACGGTGGCCGATCCGGAGGGCGTCGGGTTGTAGTCGCCTCCCAGGGTGGTCCATTGCGGCGCAAACATAAGGTCGTTCGTATCGAAGAATCGATACCTCCATGTGGCGTCGTTGTCCTCCGCCGATGTGCCGCTGCCTTCGTTCCCACTCGGATTGGATAAGCCCTCCCCCCAATCGGCCAGGATCACGTGCAGGCGCACGATCTCATCGCCCGCCTGCGTGCGCGACATATAAAGCTGTAGCGATGCGCTGTTGATCGTCGATCCCGCGGGAATCGACGCCGCGACATCGAACTTCATCAGCGCCCGTCGATTGGCGGTGCCGTTCGTCTGCCCCGTGAACAT
Organism: Planctomycetia bacterium; assembly: GCA_015075745.1. Taxonomy (NCBI): domain Bacteria; kingdom Pseudomonadati; phylum Planctomycetota; class Planctomycetia; species Planctomycetia bacterium. The sequence continues at coordinate 896,084 of JABTTW010000002.1, read as the reverse complement.
GTAGCTGCCGGCGCCGTTGCTGTATAGTTCGTTGTCATCGTACAGCGTCGTGTCCTTCACCGGGTTGAGAACGATCGAATCGGCGAGAACAACGCCGCCGATTCCGATCGTGACCCTCGCCGTTAACAGAATGACTAATGCCCAACGGACGTTGGGAGAATTGTTTCCTGAGTGCACCAGGGCTGCTCCTTGTCCGGATTGAATTCAATCGCCGATGCCTTGCCGTCATCGCCTTGTGTGGTCGGTGATCGGCGAAGCGAAAATCCCCCAAGAGGGCGGTCAGGCTCGTCCGGAAATGTTTCACTCTCCTGACATGAGTCATGATACAGGCTCGGTCCCCGTCAGCATAGACTTTCGCCCCCAATCTGCTCGATCCAGGCGACGCACCAGACCATCCATTCACTGTGTATAAGGTCGCACCGGCGAGTCCAGTCAAGTGCCCGTCGAACCCAGCGCCCGACCGGACCGGTAACGCCGTCCTCCCTGTCACGCACCGCGAGTGAGGAGCGGACTCCCGGTAGCCCGTCGGATTCTTCCCGCCTCTTCATCAACTCGCCCGAGGTTGGCGAACGCCTCGAACGGGGATATAAACCCCGCATGAAATTGGAAGAGAAATTCGTCCACCGGAGACTGCCCGGCGGCGTCGAGTTTGCGGCCCTACCCTTGACGGCCCGACGAATCGCCGCCTACGAAATCCGCGTCTTCGCCGGCCTGGCCCACGAGCCCGAGTCGCTCGGAGGTCTCGCCCGAACCGTCGAAGAGTCCATCTCCAAGGGCACGCGGCAGCGCTCCGCCCAGGAATTGACCGACGCCTTCGACGCCATCGGCGCCCAGACCGGCTCCGGCGTCGGTCGCGAGTCCATGGTCTTCCGCTGCACCTGCCTCCCGGAATATCTGGATCACGCCCTCGGCCTCCACGCCGAAATGCTTCGGACGCCCACCTTTCCACAGGAGTTCGTGGACGTCGCCATCGAGCTCGCCCAGCAGGAACTCACCAGCCTCGAAGACGAGCCCGGCGAACTCGCCCGCAAGCTCATCGAGCCGCACGCCTTCGGCGAAGTCCTCGGTCGCCACGAATTGGGCACGATGGAGTCCCTCGCCCGCATCACCGGACAGGACGTGTCAAACTTCTGGCGCGATTGTTTCTCCGCCGGGAGGATTCAGGTCACCGTCGGCGGCGGCATCGACGTCGAAAAAGTCGCCGCCCGGATCGACCAGCTCTTCGGCGGCTTCGGCGATCCCAACGCACGTAACGGCGGTCCGCTGGATTCGCAATTCGTTCCCGGTCGCCGCCATCATGCCAAGGAGCTCGAACAGGAGCACATCCTGATCTGCTGGCCCGGCGCCCCCGTGGACCACGACGACTACCCCGTCCAGCGCGTCGCCCTCGGCGTCCTCGGCGAAGGAATGAGCAGTCGCCTCTTCGTCGAAGTGCGCGAAAAGCAGGGACTCGTCTATTGGGTTGGCGCATGGGACGAGCATCCCCGCAACACCGGCCGGATGTTCATGGGCGCCTCAACCACCCCCGCGCGCTGCGATCAAACCTACAATACCCTGCTCCGCGAAGTCGATCGTCTCGCCAGAGATGTGACCGACGAAGAAATCGAACGGGTCAAGGTCGGCGTCATCGCCAAGACCCAGACCCACGGCGACATCACCAGGGCCCGCGTCAGCGAACTGAGCAGCGATCTCTTCTACTTCGGCAGGCCGGTCTCCGTCGCCGAGAAGAACGAGAAGCTCGCCGCCGTCACCATCGCCGATGTGCAGGCCTACCTCGAAAAGTACCCGCGCGATCAACTCTGCGTGCAGACCCTGGGCCCGAGAGCCCTGGAAGGAGTCGCCTGATGAGCGCGGCCCAATCGAGCCACTTTGTCGATCGCACCCTCTCCAACGGCCTGCGCCTGGTGATGGAGGTCATGCCCCACGTCCAAAGCGCCGCCGCCGGCTTCCTCGTTCGCACCGGCGCCCGCGATGAGGCGCCGCATCTCGCCGGCGTCTCCCATTTCCTCGAACACATGTGCTTCAAGGGCACCGCCAAGCGCGACTGGCGACAGATCACCATCGACTTCGACAACATGGGCAGCACCTACAACGCCTACACCTCCAAGGAGCGCACCGTCTACTTCGGCTGGGTCCGCGTCGAAGACCTCGAGCGCCAGATCGAGCTCCTCGCCGACATGATGCAAAGCGCCATCCCGCCCGACGAATTCGAAACCGAAAAAAAGGTGATCCTCGAAGAGATCGCCATGTCCGCCGATCAGATCGACCGCTGCGTCTACGACCTCATTCACAGCCGAACCTACGAAGGCCACGCCCTCGCCTGGCCGGTCCTCGGCACCACCGAGTCGATTTCCCGCCTCACCCGCGACGAGCTGCACGGCTACTTCGTCGAGCGCTACAACCCGGCGAATATCACCCTCCTCATCGCCGGAAACATCAATCCCGACGATGCCATGGCCATGGCAGCCAGGCATTGCGGCGACTGGCCCGCCGGCAGTCCGCGTCCCGAGCGCAAGGCCCCGCCTCCGCTCAAGACCGGCGCATGCTGCAAGGTCGTCGACCGCTTCAAGCAGCAGGCCATTGCCCTCGCCGTCCCCGCGCCCTCCGCCACCCACGTCGACCGCGAAAACGCCGACGTCCTCGCCTCCATCATCGGCGGCCACAACTCCCGTTTCTTCTGGAACATCATCCAGGAGGGCATCGCCCCCTACGTCTCCGCCGGCCGGCTCGACTATTGCGACGCGGCCATGATGATCGCCTTCGGCTTCTGCGAGACCCAGCGCGTCGACGAATTGCTGGCCGCCATGCGCTCCGAGTTGAAAAAGGTCGCCGCCGACGGCGTCACCGCCGAAGAGGTCCAGCGCGTCAAGAATCGCACCCGCACCGGCCTCACCACCGAGGCCGAAGCCCCGTACTACCGCCTCATGCAGCTCATCCAGGATATTGACACCGTCGGAAAACCGCGCGACGTCATCGAGCGTTTGAGTGCGATCGAGGCCGTCACCCGCGACACCATTCAGGACTACATGCGAAAATGGCCGATCGACTCCGAGGGCTGGCTCACCAGCCTCGGCCCGCGTCATTGGCCTGATAACGCCGCTCTCGTCAGCTAACCCTTGATCGCCCCGCCCCCCGATCCCGCCTTTCGGCCGTCTCTCGCGCAGCCTCTGCGGGCAAAAAAAGCCCATTCTGTCCTTTCTGCCGGTCCAATTTGGCCTCGGAACCGCTCGCCCCGTGCAAAACCCCTACCGATATTGAAATTGTTTTAACCCCGGCGGGTAATACACCTACGGAATCGGAGGGATTCCAGGAAGTTCACTAGAGGCGCATGTCCGACCTGCCCACGCAATCCTTACCCGGCCCGCAACTGCGCGTCGCGCATGACGCCGACGCTGCGCCCCACGTGCCAAGACCCCTTAGTCCCTCCGGTCGAAAAATCAACGGCATCCGCGTCATGGACAATACGGGCCAGTCCGCCCCGCGCCCGCTCCTCGCGTTCGTAGGTCTCCTGCTCCTCGTCGTCGGCGTCGCCCTCGGCACCATCTCCCATCCCACCTGGATCACCATCGTCACCCTCGGCCAGGGCGTCACGCCCGCCGCCGCCGATCAGGTGCCCGCCTCCTGGCTCGAGGCACAGCCCTGGACCAGCCCCAGTGCCAAGTGGATTGCATCCATCGTCCTCGGTCTGCTCGGCCTCTCCTGCCAGCGCGGCCGCGCCCTAAGCGTCGTGGTCACCGCCGCCCAGTTTGCCGTCACCGCCTACACCTGTGACCTGCTCATCGACGGCAAGCTCAGATGGCTCGCCACCACCGCATTCGGCGACTCGTCGTTACCCTTTGTCTTGCCCATTGTCTCCGCCGTCTTCGGCTACATCGTCCACGCCGGCCTCACCAAAGAAAACGCCAGCGCAAGAGGAACCATCGGCCTCCTCATCGTCGCCGCCGCCGCCCTCGGAACCGTTCACGGCTGGTTCAACTGGGCCCCGCTGATCGATCGCCTCGCAACCGACGCCGCCGAAGTATTGAACGACTGGGGCGCCGAATCGACCTGGGCCACCGTCCTCATCCTCACCGCCATCGGTGTCGCATCCTCGCGGACCAAGCCCGTCTTCCTCCTCGTCGCCCTGATCCTCGGCTGTCTCGCATGGTATTGCATCTCCAGCGGCATGACCGAAATCCGAAGCTTCCCCTCGCTCGCCACCGGCAGCCACATCCCCAGCGTCGAGCACACCAGCTACAAAAACGTCGATGCCTGGCACTGGGTCGTCGCCGGCGAGCTCGTCGTCCTCGCCATTGTCCTGGCCCACATGTCCCTCGGCATGGGCATCCTCAACATCGCCTTCGCCCTCCTCTGGATGTTCGGCGGCCTCACCTTCTACAACTCCGTCAGCAACATGTCGCTCGTCCGCGCCCTCAGCGAAGGCGCCGCCATCGGCGTTCAACAGCGCGGCATGACGCCGACAACCGTGGCCGATCCACTCGCCGGCTTCGGCCTCCCCGTTGAATCGTCGCCCCCAGGCACTCAGCCGTCCGCCGCACGATCGAGCGAACCATACTTGCTACCACAAGCCCAGCGCGAGGCCATGCAGCGCATGCAGCGTCCCATCCAGGTCCGCGAGATCACGCCGCTCGTCTGGATGTTCTCCACCGCCGTCCTCGCCGGCATCTTCGCCGTCGCCGGCATCGCCATGATGACCCCCAACGAAAGCGTCCGCACAGGGAGCCTCTGCGCCCTCTGGCTGACCTGCGGTGTCCTCTGCGCGACCCTCTACTTCCTATGGCCCAAGGGCTCCGCCACCTTCGAAGGCTGGCTCGCCGCCTTCCGCTACTCGCGCTACCACACCGGCGTCTATTGGACCGCCTTCTTCGCCTCCGCCGGCATCACCGGCATCTGGGCCCTTCGCCCGACCGCCAGCACCGCCGCCTGGGTCCACGCCAGCGCAGCCGCAATCCTCCTCGGTACCTGCCTCAGCCTCGGCGCCGCCGCAATCCTCATCGCCTTCGGAAACTTCCCCAAGCTACCCGCATGGGTCTACATCGTTCTGACCATCGGCCAGTCCTCCCTCATGTGGGCCCTCCTCATGCAGCATAGCTACCGCACCCGCCGCGCCATCGCCTGATACCAGCCCTGCCATCGCCTGACGCCCACCGCAGCGAATTCCCCCAACAGCAAATCCTCCAGCAGCAAATCCTCCAGCAGCGAATTCCCCCAACTGCGAATTCCCCCAACTGCGAATTCCCCCAACAGGGTAGCATGGGCTTCCAGCCCGTGCGAACGACATGAACCAGTGCGAGCGAAATCGAAACGCTTGATCGAGAATCGCCCTGATCCAGCGAGAATCGTTGCGACATCGACCTCGCGAGAGGCTATCGTTCGGTCGCAAACAGATCGGCCAGCGCGCCCCGCAATGCGCGGAATCGAAACTCAAATCCGCCCGCCAACGGCGTTCAGAACCCTCGTTAACATGTCCCGAATTTCTCTGGACCCGGACCTCCCAACTTCGGTAGGATCACCGCCCGAGGCGTCGTTCGATCGCCGTTTAGGAGGTCCATTTCATGGCACTTGATCATCTCACCTCGTCCGTCTCCGCCCTTCGCAGGCCCGCCCCCCTCATCGCCGCCGTCGGTGTCATCGTCACGGCCCTCCTGGCCACGGCGATGGGGCCCGGCGCCATGACCAAGTCACGAAAGGGCGGCGCCATCCGCGCCGAGGCCGTCTTCTCGCCCGGCGGCGGCTGCGAGAGTCGCATCGTCGAAGAGCTGAGTTCCGCCAAAAAGAACATCCGCATTCAGATGTACATCTTCACCTCGAAGCGAATCGCCGAAGTCCTGGGCAAGGCCGCCAAACGCGGCGTCAAAGTCGACGTCATCCTCGACAAGTCTCAGGAGAAGGCGACCTACGGCCCTTGGCGCGTCCTGCGCCGTGACGGCGTCCGCGTCTATTTCGATCGCGAACACAACACCGCCAACAACAAGATCGCCATCGTCGATGGCAGGGCGCTCATCACCGGCTCGTACAACTTCACCAAGGCCGCCGAAGACAAGAACGCGGAGAATATCTTGATTCTCAAAAACGCCGCCGACGTGATCGATGCCTACATCGAAAACTTTGACCGCCACCTGGAGCACGCCAAAAAGGCGTCGTAGCCGCGACCTAAGCCTCGGACTTCCGGCATCCCACCATCAACAGGACGACCGTCAGAAGCCCGAACGGCAGAAGCGTCAGCCCCGGATTCGCGGCCAGCTTGCCCAGCACGCTTTCGCCCACATCCATCGACGCCGCCAACTCCGGCCACTTCGCCGCGATGATCGCCACGAGGATGCCCCCGATGGTCCCGCCCGCGATATAGCCCGACGATAGCAGCACGCCGGGGCTCATCTCCGATTCCGCCGCGGAGCGCCTCGCCTTCTTGTCGGCCAGCCAACGCATGACTCCGCCGGCGAAAATCGGCGTCGACGCCGACAACGGCAGATATACGCCGACCGCGAACGGCAAAGAGGGAATGCCCGCAAGCTCCAGGACAATGGAGATAGCCACCCCCAACAAAACCAGCGCCCACGGGAGCTTCTGAGTCAGAATGCCGTCCACGATGAACGACATCAGTGCCGCCTTTGGGGCGATGTACTTGTTCACCTTCACCCCGTCGTCGCGCTTCTCAAGTTTGCCGTTGATGCCGGGATCGACGAGATAGCAGATATTTCCGGCATCGTTCACCAGGTACTTGCCCTGTGGTACGCCCTCGATTTCGCCCACCCGCGCCTGCAGGACGAGGTACTCAGCCTGATCGTCGTCCGCGTAGGTCCCGCCGACGTGAACCTTCGCCTCGGCGTCGAGCTTCGTCACGTCGATCGTCCGGGTCGGCAATTCCTTCGTGGAATAGACCGTGCCCGAATCGTTCAGCAGCAAAATGGTAAAGCCGATCACCAGTGCCGAAGTGATGGCCCCGACCAGAATCGACACCTGCTGGTGCCGCGGCGTAGCGCCGACGATGTACCCCGTCTTCAGGCATTGCGCCACCGTTCCGCCGTTTGAAGATGCGATGCAAACGATCGCCGCGATCGAAAGCGCCGTCAGCCGATGGCTCGCCCCGGTCCATCCGATCGCCACGAAGATGAGGCACGTCAGCAGCAGCGTCGCCACCGTCATGCCGGAAATCGGATTGGATGACGACCCGATCTCGCCCGTCAGCCGCGCCGACACCGTCACGAACAAGAATCCGAACACGACGATGAGCGCCGCGCCCAGCAGGTTCATCTCCAGCATCGGCGCCGCCCAGATCGCGATGATCAGCCCCGCGCACCCGACCAGCACGACCTTCATCGACATGTCGCGATCGATGCGCATCGCCGTCGGCGCCGCGACTTTGACGGCCCCGTTCTTCGCCCGCGAACCGGCCAGGTCGCCGAGTCCCGACTTAATCGACCCGATGATCATCGGCATCGACTGCATCATGCTGATGATGCCGCCCGCCGCGACCGCCCCGGCCCCGATGTACAGCACGTAGTCGTGCCATATCTCGCCGATGGTCATGTCTCGGATCAGCTTCTCCGCCGGAAACAGCGGCGCACTGAGCCCGTCGCCGAAGAGCATGATCGCCGGTATCAGGACCCACGACGCCAGAATGCCGCCGCCCACCATGATGCACGCGATGCGCGGACCAATCACATAACCCACGCCGAGCAGGGCCGGCGAAGCCTCCATCGCCACCGCCGCCCCCTTGAACTCAAACGCGACGCTGCCGTCCGCCTTGAAGAACTTGAGAAGCCGCCCGGGCGTATCCTGCCAGAACTTGAAGCCCGCCATCAGCCACTGATAGACGAACGCCATCCCGAATCCCGTAAATACCTTCGCCGCCGAAGAGCCGCCTTTCTCTCCCACGATCAGCACGTCGGCGCACGCCACGCCCTCGGGATAAGTCAGCTTTCCGTGCTGCTTCACGATGAACACCCGTCGCAGCGGGATCATCATCAAAACGCCGAGCAAACCGCCCAGCACCGCCACCAGCATGACCCGCACCACCTCGAGGTCGTACCCGAGAATCAGCAGTGCCGGCATCGTCACACCGACGCCGAAGGCGATCGACTCGCCCGCCGACCCCGTCGTCTGCACGATGTTGTTCTCCAATATGGTCGCGTTCCGGCCGGCCAGCGGACTGAACACCCGAAAGAGCGTGATCGAAAGCACCGCGATCGGGATCGACGCCGAAACCGTCATCCCCACCTTCAGCACCAGGTACAGCGACGAGGCGCCGAATATGATTCCCAGGATAGCGCCGACAAGAACCGGGGCGAACCCCATCTCCGGCATCGCCGTCTCGCTGGAGACGTATGGCTTGTGTGCTGGCACACTGTCGCCTGAACCAACGGCCCCGCCGGCCAATACAATCCCGCAACGGCCGCAATACTTTGCCGATTCACCGACATCTGCGCCGCACGCCGAGCACTGACCCATAAGCGTTCTCCCGTGTGCCTCTTTTGCCCGCCGACGGGGCATGGCAAAGGCCCGAAGAGTCTCCCCGACCCACTCTATTACCGCAAGTAAATGGCTTTGAGTCGGCGACCGCACCCGATATAATCAAAAGCGTCAGGACGCCTGCCTCAGCCCCGACCGGCGTGAGCGGGAAAGTGTCGCTTTCGCTAAAACAACATCGTCCGGCTGCCGGAGTCTTCCGTTCGGGACAACCGTCCCGCAGAGGGGTTTTTCATCAATGAGTCTTGCTTGCCACTTCCAGCGGCCGCTTCGTTTCTTGAGCGCTGCGGCGATCATCTTGCCTTTTCTCACTGCATCTCCGGTTTCCGCCGTTCACTACGGCGCCTGCCACGAGCCGGAGATTCAGGGTTGCGGCAAGGCCCAGGCCATGATCGGTCTTCACGATCGCGACCCCGCGGCATCTTCCCACGCGACGCCGCGCGAAGGTTTCCATGACACCGATGTCCTTCACTACGACCTCGATATCGAGTTCTCCAATCTCGTCAGCCTCGGAATCCCGCACGCCACCCTCGACGGACGAAACACAATCACCATCCAGAGCAAAGTTCCCAATCTCACCGAATTCACGTTTCGCCTTCGGTTTCAATACGAAATCCTTAGCGCGATGATTGACGACACCATCCCCGTCACCGTCACGGAAGTCAGTGACTCGACGCGCCTCGTCACCCTCGATCGCAGCTACGGTGTCGACGAAATTTTCACCCTGACCATCGAATACACCGGAGAGTCCTGGCCGCTCGGCTTCGGCTCATTCAAGGTCGGCCCCCACGGTAGTTCTCAGATTATCTTCAGCCTCAGTGAGCCCTACTACTCCTATTCCTGGTGGCCCGTAAAGGATGGCGACGCCGGCCTGCCCGGCGACAACAGCGACAAGGCCACCATTGACCTGACCTACACCGTCCCCAACAACTTCACCACCGCCGCCAACGGCATCCTCGTCAGTGAGGAGTTCCTGAGCGGAAATCGTCGCCGCACCCACTGGCACAGCAATTACCAGATCGCGCCCTACCTCGTCTCCATCGCCTCCACCAACTACAACAAATGGACGCGAACCTACAACTACCCCGGCGGGTCGATGCCCGTCGAGTTCTACATCTACCCGGAGAGCGACACGCCCGGAAACCGCACCGCCTGGGAAAGATGCCTGAGCATGCTCCCCGTCTTCCGCACCGTCTTCGGCGAATACCCCTTCATCAACGAAAAGTACGGCCACTACAACTTCAACTTCGGCGGCGGCATGGAGCATCAGACCATGACCGGCCTGGGCACCTTCAACGAATCGACCATCGCCCACGAACTGGGGCACCAGTGGTGGGGCGACATGATCACCTGCAAGACCTGGAGCGACATCTGGCTCAACGAAGGCTTCGCCACTTTCTCCGAAGCCATCTGGATCGAGCGCCGCGGCGGGGGAGTCAACACGCCCGGCTATCTCTCCGCCATGCTGAACCGAAAGCCCAGCAATCTCTCCAAGACCGTTTACGTGTACGACACCGCCAATTACAGCGGCATCTTCGATTCCGACTCCAGCTACAACAAGGGAAGCTGGGTTCTCCACCAGCTTCGCGGCGTCGTCGGCGACGAAACCTTCTTCCAGATCCTCGCCAACTATCGCGCCGCTTTCGAGGGCTCCGCCGCGACCACCGACGACTTCGCCGCCATCGCCGCCAACACCTACGGTCAGGACCTCTCATGGTTCTTCGACCAGTGGGTCTACGGCCCCGGCGCCGCCGCTTATCAGTACGGCTGGCAGTCCGCCAACATCAACGGCCAGAACTACCTCCTCGCGAAAATCGCCCAGACCCACACGACCGCCGGCTGGCCCAGCACCTTCAAAATGCCCGTCCGCCTCCGAACCACCATTGCGGGCTCCCCGCAGGACATCAGCGTTGCCAACGACCAGCGCACCCAGTGGTTCGTCGTCCCCATTAACGCGCCGGCCACCGCCAGCAGCTTCGATCCCGAGCAGTGGATCCTCCGCTCCGGCCTCTCCAACGTCAGCTACCAGCCCGGCCCGCCGAAGATCGTGCAGGTCACCCCGGCCCCCGGCGCCGAAATCTCCGGCCTGTCTCCCACCACCCAGGTCGCCGTCTGGTTCCACACCAACGTCAACGCCTCCGCGGCGAACTTCTCGATCACCGGCGCCAACTTTGGCGCCAGGTCGTTCACACTCCTCTCCGGCGTGAACGTAAACCCCGCCATCCTCAATCTCGACGCGCCGCTGCCCCCCGACGACTACACCCTGGTCGTCTCCGGCGTCACCGCCGCCAACAGCGGCCAGACCCTGGACGGTGAAGTCGCCGTCGCCGACGATCCCGCCTCACTGCCCACCGGCGATGGCATCGCCGGCGGTGATGCAAACATCGCCTTCGCAGTCACCCCCTGCGGCCTCGCCGCCGATATCAACGACGACTGTAACCGCGATGACATCGACGTCGATCTCTTCACCCAGGTCCTCCTCGGCCTCGATACCGACGCCGGCCACATCGACCGAAGCGATCTCGACGACAGCGGCGCCCCCGACGGTCTCGACGTCCAGCTCTTCATCGACGCCACCATCAACCCATAGCGATCCTTCGATCGACTCGCTCGAAGTGAATGCCCGCGATGCCTCTTCCGCGCGCTGCGGACGGCCCGTCCGCCTCGCGCACAGCGGCCTGCCCGTGGATGGACCTCACAAAATCGTAGGTGACATAAGGCGAAAAAAATCTCGGCGGGCGATTGCAACCCATGTGCCGGGCACGTGTTGGGGCGATTCGAGTTTGGGGTGGTTTTGGCGTGAAAACCGCCTGGTACACGCGGCCTTAGATCGCGCGATCGCGATGTACAGCGCGCACGGTCGGGACAAGAGCGCGGAATAAGCGAGCGTGTGGGCATCTCAAATGAGAATGCTTGCTCACTGTTCGCGCCGAATGGATCGCCGCCGGCCGTCCTACAGCTTCATCGTCACCGTCTTGATTTCGCAGTAGTTCTCCAACGCATACTCGCCAAGCTCCCGGCCGATGCCCGACTGCTTGAATCCGCCGAAAGGCGCCGCCGCGTCGAACACGTTGTAGCAGTTCACCCACACCGTTCCGGCTCGCATGCTGTTGGAGATCGTCATCGCCTTCTGGATGTCCTTCGTCCACACCGCCGCGGCAAGGCCGTACACCGAGCGATTCGCCCGGGCGATTACCTCGTCGATGTCCTTGAACGGCATCACGCAAAGCACCGGGCCGAAGATCTCCTCCTGCGCGATGGTCATTTCTTCGTTGACGCCGTCGAACACCGTCGGCTCGATGAAAAAGCCCCGATCGCCGACCCGGCTTCCCCCGGCCACCATCTTGGCGCCCTGCTGGTTGCCGCTGTCGATGTAGTTCATCACCCGGTCAAACTGCTCGCGGCTCACCTGCGGGCCCTGGTGCGTCTTCATGTCAAACGGATCGCCCACGCGCCGGCTCTTGGCGATGCCCTTGAGCTTCTCGACGAATTCGCCGTGAATCTTCTCTTCCACGTAAAGCCGCGATCCGGCGGAGCAGCACTGCCCCTGGTTGAAGAACAGCGCGAAGTACGCCCCCTGGATCGCCGCATCCGCGTCAGCATCCGCGAAAACGATGTTCGGGCTCTTCCCGCCCAGCTCCAGGCCGACGCGCTTGAGGTTGCTCTTCGCCGAAGCCGCCATGATCAGCTTGCCCACCTCGGTGCTGCCGGTGAACGCCACCTTGTCGATGTCCATGTGCCGGGCCATCGCGCCGCCTGCCGTCGGGCCCATGCCGGGGATGATGTTGATGACGCCCGGCGGAAAGCCCGCCTCAAGCGCAAGCTGCCCGACATAAAGCGCCGTCAGCGGCGTCTGCTCGGCCGGCTTGAGAATGACCGTGTTGCCCGTCGCCAGCGCCGGTCCCCACTTCCACGCCTGCATCAGCAGCGGAAAGTTCCACGGGATGATCTGCGCACAAACGCCGATCGGCTCGTGCCGCGTATAACAGAAAAACGGCCCGTTGATCGGGATCGTCTTGCCGTGAATCTTGTCCGCCCAGCCCGCGTAGTAGCGATAGCACGCCACCGTCAGCGGCAGGTCGGCATTCAGCGAATCGCGGATCGGCTTGCCGTTGTCCAGCGTCTCCAGCGCCGCCAGCTTCTCCTTGTTCTTCTCGATCAGGTCGGCCAGCTTGTACATCAAGTTGCCGCGCTGCGAGGCGGACATCTTCGGCCACGGCCCGCTCTCGAAGGCCTTGCGCGCCGCCTTCACCGCCTTGTCCACATCCGGCTCGTCGCCCTCGGCCACATGCGCGATCACGTCGCCCGTCGCCGGGTTGATCGTCTCAAACGTCCGGCCGGCGACCGCATCGACCCATTGGCCGTCGATCAGGCACTTGGTGTATTCAATCTTCACGTCCGACTTGACCGGTGCAGGTGCGGTGGCAGTAGCCATGGGATACCTCCTGAATGTGCGTGTTTCAAGGACGCGTCAGACGCCCATTGTCGGTCTCGGTTGATGGTCCGGGTAGCATGAGCCTCCGGCTCGTGCGTTCTCGCCCTCGGGTAGCATGAGCTTCCAGCTCGTGCGTAGCGTTTCGCTCGTGCGTATTCTCTCGGCCACCCTCCGGTTCGCGGCTTCTCAAAATCGGGTAGCATGAGCTTCCAGCTCGTGCGTAGCGTTTCGCTCGTGCGTATTCTCTCGGCCACCCTCCGGCTCGCGGCTTCTCAAAATCGGGTAGCATGAGCTTCCAGCTCGTGCGTATTCTTTCGCTCGTGCGTAGCGTTTCGCTCGTGCGTATTCTCTCGGCCACCCTCCGGCTCGCGACTTCTCAAAATCGGGTAGCATGAGCTTCCAGCTCGTGCGTAGCTTTCGCCCGCGCGTATTCTTTCGCCCGCGCGTATTCTCTCGACCACCCTCCGGTTCGCGGCTTCTCAAAATCGGGTAGCATGAGCTTCCAGCTCGTGCGTAGTCCGCCTCGTCACACCCGGCCGATTCCGTAGTTTCAAATGAGACGGTTCACCAAAAACCCCGGCTCGATGGGAAGCGGGGCAACGTGATAAGATAGCGCACGAGGCGTGGGCTGTCAAAAAAATGCACGACACGCACCCCGCCGGGCCGGAACGCCATCCATGACCCAGGTCAAGACAACTGAAGCTGTCGCAAATGCGAGCCCGCAATCCCCACCGGGCCTCGTGGACGTGAAGTTCAAAAAGCCCAGTGCGCTCCAACTCAGCATCTACGTCCCAGCCTCCGCCGGCCTGTACTTCGTTCTGATAGTCATCTGCGCGCTGATCGGCGCCCTCAATGCCATCGTGGCGATTGTCGCGCTCGTCGCGGTCACGGCGCTTGCCATCTTCGCAGTCGTCATCGAGTCGGACCGAAATCGCCGTCGGGCTCTCGCCGAGGCAAAGAGCCTGACGGATAAGGGACAAGTCAAAGACGCGCTGGCTCATATTGCCTCCCGCGTCGCGGTTGACGGACCGAACTACCTGATCGTGAACAGGCTGAAGTCCCTGGCCCGCCATCGCAATTCACCCTCGGCGATTCGACTCCACTGGACCGATACCGTCGGTGAGATCGAGCCGCTCGATGTGAACTTCCCCGCCGTCAGCCTCGACGAATCCGACGAGCAGTTCGTCCAATTGGCGGATGCGATGTCGAACCATGTGAGCGACGAAGCGAAGGAGAGCAGGGGGCTTCGTGCAAGCGCAGGGGAGACGGCCATCGGTCGACGCATACGGCGGTCGTTTCGCCTGGTTTGGGTTTGGCCGATAGTTCTAATGATCGCAATACAAGTCATTCAGGCTGCCGTGACGTCATATCGACAGGGGGTCGTTACATTGTCATTGTTGTTTTTTGTCGCGACGTTTTTGATGGCGTTGGCAGGTGTGGCGGGGTTTTCATTTGAGCATTTGCACCTGGAATGGCTCATCGTCCCCGGCGGTCTGTTACTCCGAAAGAAGTCAAAGAACGCAACCCAATCAGACCTCGAACTGTTCACCCCCAAGTCCGCAACCCTGGTCGCGGTCCAATCGCGCAGGGAGTCCTGGACCGTCTTCGTCGTGGAGGAAAGCCGCAACCAGACCCTGACCATAACAACTCAGGAAACCGAATTGCTCCTCCGCGCCTGGCTAAGCCCCATCCCGCCGCCGAGCGTCGAAAAACTCATCGACCTCACCTGAGATCGCGCCGCCTGTCTCGCCTCCGCGCCGTTTCGCTCGTGCACGCACTCCCTACTCGCTCGCCGGCCCTCCCTAATTCACCCTTCCAGGCGCGCACATGGAGCAAAAGTTCTTATGGAGGAGTCCCCGCGATGCTCCGCAAACAAGCATTCAGAATCTCCGGCGATCCGAAGGCAAACCCGACGCCACATGCCGCGTGTGCCAGGCGGTTTTCACGCAAAAACCACCCAATTCGCCCGCTGCCCCAACACATGACCGCCACAAGTGTTGGAACAATCTCCGCGAGGCTTGTGTCACCGTATGTCACCTTGCTCTTGGACCCTTCAGGCGCGCCCAAAGCGCCTCGCGCCGGCCTTCCAAGCGCCCCTGCGCGACAAAAAAAAGCCCACGGATCCCAATCCGTGGGCTTCGTGTCTCACGCAATTCGAGAAAAAAAATCCGGGGGAAATATCCCGCTACGGCTGGATGTTCACTTCCGTGCTCAGAACCGCATCGGGGGCGCTGACCACGGTGCGATTGACCGGGGCCGGCTCGCTGACCGGGTAGGTGATCTTGCCGGCGGCGAGGAACCTGCCCTCGAAGAGTTCGTTGAGCGACTTCGACTGGAAGTTCGGCCGAGGGAGCAGCCAGACAGTCTGAATCGCGACAGGCCACACATCGGTCAGCGAGCGCCACGGATGAGCCAGGACCGTGCCGAGCTTCGTCTCGCCGGGGGCGATCGTCGCGGGCATCGGCACCAGCAGGCCGTCGGCATGAGTCAGGCCGATCGACTGATAGGCGGGGTTCGACTCCATGATAGACCGGGCGGAAGGCTCCGCCGGTTTCGCGGGCTCCGGCTCCGACTGCACCGGACGCTGCGGCACGGTGAAGTACTCCTCCAGAATGGCGTCGGAGCGGGGCTGGAACCCGTCGCCATCGGGGGTCGCCTCGTGAGACACGGCGATGTCGGGCTTTCCGATGTGGACCTCGTTAACGGGTGTCATAGTTGTGGCACCATCGGTTCGGCCGAGTGGGAACGGCGTATCCCCGACGGTCGCCCCGGTTGCCGCCGCATCCCAGACAAGCTGGGCCTCCGGCTCGGCCGCTCGCGCGGCGATGGTGGCCATCGGCAGCGGCGCGTCGCCGCCGGTTGGGGTCGGCTCCAGCGATGCGTCGATGGCCACGCTGTCGAAGTCGGCATCGCCGAGGGTCGAAGGCTCGTGCAGCGCGGCGTCGCCTTCCGCCAAAGTCGGCTTGACGGAGGACACCGGAGTCTTCGCGGGGCCGACGGACGTCTGCTTCAGCGCCGGCGTGTTGATGCCGTCGTAATACGCCAACGCGTTTGCCTCGGAGGCGTCGGTCGCCGGACCGACATTGGCCTTCGCGATCTCGCCACCGCCTTCGAGCTCGGAAACGTCTTCCTGCTCTTCGGGGACGACCTGGAGTGCAAACGAGATGGCAACACCGAGATTTCCGGCGCGGTCAAGGGCATCGACGCGGAAGCGCGCTTCGTGATCGAGCGCGTCTTCGGGAATGGTGTAGGTGATCTGACCCTCGTCGGCCAGGTCGCGCTGAAGCTCCAGCGCGTTGGCGCCGTCGGCGGTGAAGTCGAGCAGGCGACCGATGCGCACCGGGTACTCGATCAGATGCGCGTCTTCAGCCTTCCAGGAAATCGTCACCGTCTCGCCGACGTTGTACCAGGTCTTCTCCGGCTCGACGGTCACGACGACATCGGGCAGCGCCGTGTCGACGTGATACACGCGCTCCGGATAGGGGAGCGAATGAAGCGCGGGGTCTTGCCCGGGACCGACAAAGCGAATGCCGTAATCGCCATCCTCGGGCGCTTCAAACGGAAAGAAGGTCTGCTCGCGCCCGAAGTAGCCGGCCTTGTTCCAGTGGAAGCCGTTGTTGTCCGTGTACCAGATGGCCACCCGCGGAATCTCTTCCGGCGTGTAGCCCTCGGGTCGGCGGATCATGACGACGTTTCCCTTGGTGAAGTAATGCAGCGGATCGTTGACGTTGACCTTCGGCTCGGGCGTGAGCTCCTGAGGAGGTTTGACATAGCTCTGCGAATCGTACGCCCACTCGGGATAGGTATTCGGCGGATCGAACGGCGCGTCGGAATCGGCATGCGGCGAGCGGTCCTTCACCGTGAAGGGCGAGGGCATCTTGTTGCAGGCCGCCCCGACAAAGAGGACGGTGAGAAGCGGGAGAGAAAGCATCCGTGCAAAGCTGGGCATAACGAGCATCCTTACTCTGAGTGCCTTGGGTTGTGAGTGCGATTGTATGAGCATCTGGTCGGATTTCAACGTCGTCGCGTTCATGCGAAATGCCTTTCACGGAAAAGCGCGACCGGCCGGTTGCGACCTCGCGCTTATCAGCACCGCCGGACGGCTCTGCATCATCGGCCAACCCCGCGGCGCGGCATGCCGCAAACGCCGACGACTCGCGCTTTGACGACTATCGACGGCGGGCAAGCAGCGCCTGTATCGCGGATTGGAAATCAGTCGGGCGAGCGGATGAAGAGGATCAGCGAAGGCGATCGACGACTCGCCGGAAGAACCGGGCACCGGCGGTTTCAGCATTGAAATCGCGGTTTTGTCCCGGTGATTGCGTGGCGAAGAGGTGGCGATCCGGGTGCGGCATGAGCCCGAAGACGCGGCCGGTGGCGTCGGTGAGAGCGGCGGCGTTTCCAATGCTGCCATTGGGGTTTTCCGGATACACCGGGGCCGCCACGGTGAGGCTGATATATTCGAGGGTGATGCGTCCCATCGCGCGAAGTTGCTTCGCGGATTCGTCGTCGCCGTCGAAAACCAGACGCCCTTCGCCGTGCCCCACGGGGAGGTCGAACTCCTCACCCGGCTCGACGAAGGCACAACGACAATTCTCCGTCGCGCGCAGTCGCACCCAACGGTTTTCGTACCGTCCGGAAGCGTTGAGCGCCAGCGTCGCGCGAACGCCGCAGTCGTCACCCGGGAGCAGGCCCATGCGAACGAGAACCTGAAAGCCGTTGCAGATGCCGAGGACCAGTCCGCCGCGATCGACGAAGGCGCGGAGCTGGTCGCCGAGGTGATGGCTAAGCTGGTTCGCCAGAAGCTTGCCGCTGGCGATGTCGTCACCGTAACTGAAGCCGCCGGGGATGGTGAGAAGCTGGTAGCGAGCGAGGGAATCCGGCGCGGCGATGAGCTGCTTCACATGAACCAGGTCGCAGTCGGCCCCGGCGCGCTGCCATGCGAAGACGGTCTCCTCGTCGCAGTTAATGCCGGGAGCGCGGAGGACGAGGATACGGGGCCGAGCCATACAGAGAGTGTAGCAAGGACGCCCGGCATGTCACGATCACCGATCCTGAACCTGCATTTTGACGGTGAGTTGAGCGGCCCCGACAATCGCGGGGTCATGACCCGCAGCATATCATCGAAGATAAGGCCCCTGCTTCGCCGCTTTGTCACGCGCGGTGCGAGAAACATCGCTCATGTGTCGATCATCTGGGTCATGGCCGCCAGCGCCTGCGAGAAACAGCCGGCGCGCGAAGTGACAACCCGTCCGGTGGCGAGACGAATCATTTCCATCTCGCCGAACTCGACGGAGATCATCGCGTCGCTTGGCGCGGCGGATCGGCTTGTGGCCGTGAGTAACTTTTGTGTCTGGCCCGATTCGATCAAGGACCTGCCGCGGATCGGCGGGCTCTTTGATGTGAACCTTGAGGCGATGCTGACGCTGCGGCCTGACCTTGTTGTCCTGCGCGGACGACAGAAGGCGGTTGAGGACTTGTGCGCGGCCAACGGGATTACGCTCTTCGAAGACAAGACGGAGACACTGGAAGACATCTACAAGACGCTGGGCGAGCTTGGCGACTTGCTGGACGCGCGCGAGAAGGCGATCGAGGTTGAAAGGGAGATGCGAGACAGATTAGATCGCATCGCTCGCGCCGTTGCCGGTCGTACGCGTCCGCGCGTCCTCATCACCATCGCGCGCAACACGGACTCCATCAGTTCGGTCATGACCGGGGCGAGGGGGACCTTTGTCGACGACATGATCAGGGCGGCGGGCGGAGAGAATGTCTTTGCCGACAGCGCCATCGCTTATCCGACGATTTCGCCAGAGGCGATACTCGTGGCTCAGCCCGACGTTATCATTGAGGCCATGCCGGAATTGGAATTGACGAAGGAATTGGAGCGCAAGCTGCTTGCCCAATGGCAGGCGTTCGGCGGCATCCCCGCCGCCAAAAATAATCGCGTTCATATTCTGTGCGACGAGAATGCGACGATTCCATCGCCGAGGATCGTGGACGTCATCGCCAGGCTCGCCCGGCTTCTGCATCCGGAGGCGAAGTTTGACTAACGCCGGGCAGGCCATCATCGGTGCGGATGCCGTGACGTTCGGCTTCGAGGGTCGGCCCAATTTTCTCGGGCCGGTCACGATGCACATTGCACCGGGAGAGTGCTGGGGAATCGTCGGCCCCAACGGAGCGGGCAAGAGCACGCTCCTTCGGCTACTTGCCGGCATCGTTACGCCAAAGTCCGGCACGATTTCACTGGACGGTGTGCCGCTGAAAGAGACGGACGATCGCGCCCGTGCGCGACGCATCTCCTTCCTGCCGCAGAACCCGACGCGCGAGATTGGTCTGACGGCGCGGCAGGTGGTGCTGATGGGTCGCTATCCGCATCGGCCTTTCGGACTGTTTGAATCGGCGGAGGACTTTGCCATCGCCGATGCCTCGCTGGCGGCGACGGAGACGATGGAGTTCGCCGAGCGATCGCTTGCCACCCTGTCCGGCGGCGAGGCGCAGCGCGTGCATGTCGCGGCGGCGCTGGCGCAGCGAGCGGCGGTCCTGATGCTCGACGAGCCAACCTCGGCGCTCGACCTTTACCATCAGCTTGCCATTTTCTCATTGGTCCGGCGACTCGTTGACGGCGAGGGACTGGCCTGCGTCGTCGTAACGCACGATCTGAATCTCGCCGCTCGATACTGCACGCACGTCATGCTTCTCGATTCGGGGAAGGTTGCGGCACAGGGATCGCCTTCGGATGTCCTGGCGCCCGCGCAGTTGGAGCCGGTCTATCGCGTCAAGCTTGAACAGGTAAAGCATGCGAGCGGATCTGCCGCGTGGATCATACCGGTCGGTTTGAGCGCCGGCAGCGAGGCGCCCGGATGACACCGCTCGATCGCAAGCGATATATCCGGCTTCTGGTGACGGGCTTTCTCCTGCTCGCGGGCGTTCTCCTGATCAGTCCCGGCGTCGGGAGCCAGTCGAAGTCGGTCGGCGTCATCGACGCGTGGCGCGAGATCGCACACTTCGGCCAGAAGGAGGCGCCGATGGCCTATCAAATCGGCTTCCGATTGCGGCTGCCGCGCACCCTGCTTGCCGTGGAGGCGGGCATCACGCTCGCGCTGGCCGGCGTTGTGTTTCAGACACTCTTTCGTAATGCCCTTGCCACGCCCTACACACTCGGGATCGCCAGCGGGGGCTCGCTCGGTGCATTGGTGGCGATTCGCCTGGGCCTTGCGTCTACCCTGCTCGGAGTATCGAGCGTCACATGGACAGCCTTTGCCGGATCGCTGGCCGTCATCGGGATTGTATTGGTGTTCACGCGCGGCGCTCGTCGATTGACGACGAATGAGTTGCTGTTGGCCGGAGTCACGCTGGGCATGTTCTGCTCGGCGATGATGATGCTGGTCACCTCGCTCTCCAGCGCGCGACAAACTTTTGAGATCATTCGCTGGATGATGGGCTCGCTCGACACTATTGGAAACCTGCAATGGAGTTCGAATCTGCCGCTGATGGTCCCCTGCTGGCTGGTTCTCATCCTGTCCGCCCGGGCACTTAATCAGTACGTCCTCGGTGACGAATTGGCGCACACGCGCGGCGTCAACGTCGTGCGACTGCAACTCATCTGCGTGGTCGCCGCTTCCCTTTCGACGGCGTGCGTGGTGGCGATCTGCGGGCCGATCGGTTTCGTGGGTCTTGTCGTGCCGCACACCACCGCCCTGCTGGTGGGCCGGGACTGCCGCATCCTGCTGCCGATGTCGGCGATGCTGGGCGGCGTGTTCCTTGCTGTGTGCGACTGGATATCGCAACTGGCGATGGTCTGGGCCGGTGCGGTCTCAGGGACCAACCTGGGACTGGCCGTTTTGCCGATCGGGGTCATCACCGCGGTTGTCGGCGTGCCGATTTTTCTCGTTCTCCTGCACCGCAAGGCACTTTGAGCCATGTGAAGGGTTGCCCCCGGGCGGCGGCGCGAATACCTTGTTAGGCCGCTGACGTTCCTTTCTCGAATGGGAGATTCATGATTCCGAGGTTTGGTGCCCAAGTGTCGAAGCGGACATTTCGACTGATCGTGATCGTCGTACTCGTCGCCGGAGGGGCCGGTCTGGCCGCCCTCGCGCTCGACCGGCGTCTGCCAAAGCGGCTGGCCGTCGTTGAGCCGAAGGTGCTCTATCGTTCCGGACAGCCCGACACGGATCAACTCGAGGCGCTTCAGGATGAGTTGGGAATCAAGACGGTCCTCATCGTTCGCAAGGGCGACAGCCGGCGCGTCCCCGAGGAAGTGGAATACGCCGAGTCGCTGGGGATGAAGGTGGTGCGAATTCCGATCGACAGCCGCGTGCCGATTTCCGACGATCAGGTGCGGGCGTTTTTTGAGTGCGTCGATGAACCGGCGAATCAGCCAGTTCTGGTGCACTGCTCAGCGGGCCGACACCGCACGGGATATCTATGCGCCTTGTATCGCATCGAGCGACAAGGGTGGTCGGTGGACCGGGCGATGGAGGAGATGCTCTCCTTCGGATTCGACCGCGAATCGCAGACCGTCGTTGAAGAGCAGCTACGCAAATATCCCCGCAGAGGGCAAGAAGCCCCCAGAGATAGCCGATCTTCGACCGACTCACCGGCGCCGACGCAGCCGTGATTGGTCTTAATAACGAGAGATAGGAATCGGCGAGTATCCTGTCTCGGGTGAAGGGTGGAAATTGCTGGCTCAGGGAATTGAATTTGCGGACTTCCTTTTGTTCGCGGCGGGTGGGCTTGGCCAACTGCTGTTGTGGCTGGCCCTCGGCATGCACCTGATCGCGTCGAAGCGAGACGAGCGATTTACGTTGAGTCCGGGAATGGTGGCACTGGGGCTGGTCGGTGTTTCACTCGTCGGCGTCTATGCCATTGTGCGCCTGGATTGGGTCATCATTGCGGGACAACCAGTGGCGATTCTGGTGGGGATTCGCCTGCTCGGCCTGACCCAGCCGGTTGAGACGGAGGCGACACCGGACGAGCAGGTGAAGCCGCGGCTTCCCGTCGTCGCGCCGGATTCCGCTGAAATCAAACTTTCCAGTATCCGTGATGCCGGGGGACGGGGGACGAAATAGAATGGGTCATGTCCTTGAGGTCTGATCCCACTTTGCATCGATGGCGTGTCCGGCTCTTTGCGATCGCCTTGTCCTTCGCCGGCTGCGCTCCTCCCTATGACACGCTTCTCGTTCCGCCGCCTGCGCAGGGCGTCTCCGTCGCGGTCAAGTCTCAGCTTGCCCTGATCGTCGAGGGCCGCGTCAACGGTGTGACGGCGAACATTCTTCTGGACACCGGAACGATCCTGACCAGCCTGGCTTCGCCGAGGTCCATTGCAAAATTCGGCCTGGTTGGTGACGGGCCGAATCCGGTGGACGGATCGGAGCGCGACGACCTCGGCGTTTGCCGCACGGGGGTTGTTGTTGATTTTGATTCGACACTGTTCGTGGCCGAGACGGTGGACATCGGCGGCGTCGTGATCGGTCGCGCTGCATTTACAGTCATGCACGAGTCGGGCTTCGACACCTTTGCCGAGGCGGGCGTTGACTTCATCATGTCCGCTCCGGCGCTGATGCAGGTTGACTGGCGGGTTGAGGACCACGGCCGTCAATTGGTGCTCCTGCCGGCGGGATCGCGAGATCGTCCGAGCGACGCGGTTGATCTCAGTGTCGGGGGACCGTTGATCCCGTTTTCGCCGCTCAAGGTCGGCGTCATCGCGCTGCGCGTTCGCCTGGGGAATGCCGCGAATTCGAGCGAGGCCCTGCTGGACACCGGCGGGGCCGTGGCACTGGCACTGGGCGATGAAGTGCTGACCGACGCCGGAATTGATGCCGCCTCACTGGCACAAATTCGCACGAACATACTTGGCGCCGGCGCGGCCTGCGAGACGTCGATCGTCAGGCTTCCCGGCGTCGGAATCGGCAGCGCGGTCGCCGACAACTTGCCCGCCGTTTTGATTCCCGAAGGTCGTCGCCGGGCGCTACTCGGTTGGTTGATCCTCGCGAGTCACGAGAGCGTGCATGTATCGACCATGGGATCGTGGATGGAGTTGACCCCGGCGGCCGATACGCCGACGCTGCTT
The DNA here is from genome assembly GCA_015075745.1 of Planctomycetia bacterium. Classification (NCBI taxonomy): domain Bacteria; kingdom Pseudomonadati; phylum Planctomycetota; class Planctomycetia; species Planctomycetia bacterium. The sequence continues at coordinate 873,111 of JABTTW010000002.1, read as the reverse complement.
GGGGAGCCGATCGGCACCTTTGGAATGGCTCTCAAGTCCACCGCCGACGGAATCTATGAGATCGTGACGATCGCCGACGGCTTCGGCGCTGCACGGGCCGGGCTTGCCGTCGGCGAGAAGATCGTCCGGGTGAACAGTATCGACGTGACCACCGTGGAAGGCAAGTCTGAGCTCTTCGGGCGGCGCGTGCACCGTGAGGGCGGTGCGGAGATGCTCATCGAAGATGCGGCCGGCGTGCAGCGAACCGTGCAGGTCGAGTCGGATCCGATTCTGTAGCCCACTACTCATGTCGCAGATATGTGACGGGCTACTTCCTGCCAGTCAAATGAGCGTGAATCCCCGCGGCGCCGATCTTGCCCTGCTGCACCGCATCGACCACTTCGCCCCCCTTGGTGATGCAGTCGCCGCCGGCGAAAAGCCCGGGGACGGATGTTGCCCCACTGCTTCGATCCACGGCGACCTTTCCATTTTCCAGCTTGAGTCCCGGAACGGACTTTAAGAGGTCGAGCAGCGCCTCCTGTCCCAGGGCCTTGACGATCATGTCGGCTTCCAGGACGAAGTTGGAGCCTGGAATGGTTTCAAGTTTGGCGTCTCGACCCGCCCCGATGAGGCGCGTCCGGGCGAATTCCAACCCGGTTGCCACGCCGTTGGCACTGACGACCCGCGCCGGCGCGGCGTTAAACTCCCAGCGGATGCCGTCGGACTTGGTCAGTTCGTACTCATACTTGAAGGCGGGCATTTCCGCCTCGCCGCGGCGATAGGCGATCGTCACTTCCTCGGCGCCGAGCCGAATCGCGGCCGTCCCCACGTCCACGGCCGTGTTGCCACCGCCGACGACGAGAACCTTACGGCCGACCTGACACTTTTCGAGCGGCATGGTGTGGGTCTGGAAGATGAAGTCCAGGGCCTCCCAGACGCCCGACTTGTCTTCGCCGTCGATGCGGAGTGAGGCGGTGCGCCCCAGGCCGACGCCGAGAAAGACGGCGTCGTATTCGGCAAGCAGCTTTGAAAGTTGCGCACCAGTGACCGGCGAATTGGTGCGCAAGTCGATTCCACCGATTCGCTTGACCTGCTCGACTTCAGACAGGGCAAACTTCGTATCGTATTTGTAGTAGGCAATGCCGTAGGTGTTGATTCCGCCGGGCATCTCGCGGGCTTCAAAGACGGTAACGGCGTGTCCTTGCTTGCGCAGTTCGTGAGCACAGGTCAGTCCCGCCGGGCCGGCGCCGACGATCGCCACTTTCTTGCCGGAGTCCGGCCCCGCCTTAAAGAACTGAACGTCCTTGTCAGCCGCCTCATCGCAGGCGAATCGCTGGAGTCGGCCGATGCGCACGGGCGACTTGAGCAGCGTGTTGTCCACGCAGGCGCCCTCGCAGAGGACTTCGGTTGGACAGGCACGGGCGCACGATCCGCCAAAGATGTTCTCGCTGAGGATCGTCTCCGCCGCGCCGATCGGGTTCTTGTGGAGAATCTGGCGGATGAACTTGGGAATATCTATGTGTGTCGGACACGAGCGCGTGCAGGGCGCGTCGTAGCAAAACAGGCATCGAGAGGACTCGGCAATCGCCTCATCTGCGGTGTACCGAGGTTCGAGTTCGGCGAAGTTCGCGGCTCGTATCTTCGCTACGTCGGGAGGAGAATTCTTTGACATGTCTCGCATTATATGGAATGTCTTTGCAACTGCGCCGCTGCCAAAAACGCGATCAGACGGACCAACGCGCACGCTTCGCGCGTTGGAATACGAAGGATTTCACAAAAGGGACTTGTGGAAGCCCCTAAGATATTCTCGGACGCACGACCTTCAATACACCATATATAGTGGTACCCGGCTGGAGGAAATCACAGCGGCTGGACACGGCCTGTGGAAGTGCGGCGCTTGATGCAAGTATTGATATCGCAGGACTTATGACACTTTGCCCGATAAGTGTGCACATACCTGTAAGCTGTGAAAAACGGCACTTTTGACGATTCCAGACTACATATGGGGGATGCCCGGCAAATGCCTTTAGTCCGGAGTAGCTGGCGACCGATATGGAGAATGTTGAGACTGTGGCTGATTTGGTCGGACCACGCGCAGTTTCCGCCCGAGACCCAGCGACAGTCAGAGACGGTTTTTTAGATTGCGAACTTCGCCACGCAATCAGTCGTAACAGTTGTGAATTGTAAGTGTGCCGAAGCGAAGTAAGCGAGGTGTATTGTGAGTGAGATACAGGGATTGGGGGTGCCGGTTTCATCGTCAACGTTGAGGGAATTCGCCAATCAGACTTCCCGCCGATCCGAGTCGGCCAACACCGCCGTCCTGGATGACACCGTTGAGATTTCGGAATTGGCATCGTTCTTGAGTCGCCTTTCGGAACTTCCAGAGGTCCGGGCTCGCCGAATCGTGAATATCCGCAACGAGATTCTGGACGGCTCGTACGTGACGCCTGACAAGCTGGACATTGCGAGTGAGCGGCTGCTTAACGATCTGGGAGACTGATCGGCAGGCGCGTCAACAAACTGAGTCGCGGCGCTTGATCCGCCAGTGCCGCGAGCTCTTCCTTTGAAACGGGTTGTGGCCTCGGCCGACCCGTTTCTTTTTTTGCACCGAGACAGCTCTATGCTTCCCTAGCTATTACAATCATCCTGTCGCTCCTGGCAGGGATTGGCGGCGGTTTCGGGAAACCATGATGAGGCGCGCGAGAATACTTCTGGGTTTGTCGGCTTGCGGGCTCGTCATCAGTGCCGTTCTGCTTCAGCCTTGTTGCAACTCAAAAAGCGCTGATGGTCCATCGGATCAATCGCTCGTTGTTTTCGTCACCATTGCCCCGCAAGCCTATTTTGTCGAACGCGTCGCGGGCAAACGTGCGCGCGTCGAGGTCCTCGTCGCGCCGGGGCAGTCTTATCACACCTTCGAACCCACGCAAAGACAGATCGCGGCGATTTCCGCCTCCCGCGCATACTTCGGGATCGGCGTTCCGTTTGAGGCGGGGATCCGCGATCGAATGGGATCGGTCAGCGACCGGATCAAGTTTGTCGATACGAGTGAGGGCATCAAGCGGCGTCCCGGCGTTGAGTGCTTCCATGATGACGACGGCGCGTCAGAGCATCATCATCACGATGAAGAGGGCGATCCGCACATCTGGCTCGATCCGCGGATCGTCAAGAAGCTGGCCGGGCGCATTGAGCAGACGCTTTCAGAGCTGGACCCCGATCACGCCGTCGAATACCGGAGCAACCTGACGACTTTCGAGCGTGAGCTGGATGCCGTGCATTCGAAGCTGACCGAGCTTCTTGCACCATGCCGGGGGAAGGAGTTTTTCGTATTTCATCCTTCCTTCGGTTACTTTGGGGACGCCTACGGCCTCAAACAGGTGGCGATCGAGGAGGGCGGCAAGGAGCCGGGCGCTCGACAGATACGCATGCTCGTCGAGAAGGCCAGAACCGGCGGCGCCCGAGTCATCTTCGTCCAGCCTCAGTTCGCGACGACGGGCGCGGAAGCAGTCGCCCGAGAACTCGGCGCAAAGCTGGACACTTTGGACCCACTTGCCCGGGACTATCTGAAAAACCTCGAGGAGATGGCACAAAAAATCAGAAGTGCACTGGCCCCGGTAAACTGAGTCTGCGAGAATCCGCGATTCGGCTCGTCCATGACAGCCACGGCATAGATTCGGAGCTCACCCCCCTTTGGAAACCCGGCCGACCGTTATTGAAGCGAGCGGACTACGGTTCAGCTACGACGAAGCGACCGTCCTCGACGACGTGACGCTTGCGATCGCGGATCGCGACTTCGTTTCCATCGTCGGGCCCAACGGCGGCGGCAAGACGACGCTCCTCAAGCTCATGCTTGGCCTTATATCTCCTCAAGAGGGGTACATGCGCGTATTCGGTCTCCCGCCGGACAAGGCCCGCGGGTTCATCGGATACATGCCGCAGCATGCCCAGCTCGACCCGCTCTTTCCGGTGAGCGTGCTCGACGTGGTCATCATGGGACGACTGGGCATCGCCCGATGCATCGGTCCCTATTCCGCCAAGGACAAGGAGATGGCCCGCGCCCGGCTCAAGGACGTCAATCTGGAATCGAAGGCTTCCAGGCCGTTCTCCTCGCTGTCGGGCGGGCAGCGGCAGCGCGTGCTGATTGCCCGGGCCCTGGCGTGCGAACCGAAGCTTCTGCTGCTCGACGAGCCGACGGCCAATCTGGATCTAGGCGTTCAGGACGATTTGTACGCCCTGCTCCGGCAGCTCAGCGAGCGATTCACGGTCGTGCTTGTTTCACACGATGTCGGGTTCGTATCGCGATTCGTGAAGACGGTGGTCTGCGTGAATCGGACGGTTCACGTTCACTCCAGCGGCGAGCTATCCAACGAAGCCATCATCGAGCTTTACGGGCGAGACGTTCGACTGATCCATCACGACCACTCCGGTCCTTGTGCACATCGTGAGACGCCGTGACTGAGTTTTTCCAAGCTGTCGGAGAGATGAGGCTGCTCCAGCTTGCCCTGGCGACGGGGGTGCTCGCGAGCGTCGCCTGCGGCATCGTCGGCAGCTATGTCGTCACCCGCCGGATCACCTATATCGCCGGCGCGATATCTCACTGCGTGCTCGGCGGCATGGGTGCGGCAAGGTATCTTCAGGTTGTCCATGGTTGGCGGGAGTTCACGCCGCTTTGGGGCGCCGTCTTCGCGTCCGTCATATCCGCACTGATCATCGGCCTGGTCAGTCTTCGCGCCAAAGAACGCGAAGACACCGTCATCGGCGCGATATGGGCCGTCGGCATGGCGACCGGCGTTCTCTTCATCGCCAAGACACCGGGCTACGACAAGGACCTGATGAGCTACCTCTTCGGTAACATCCTTATGGTCTCGCCCGACGATCTCTGGCTGCTGGCGGGACTCGACCTGCTGATCGTGGCCGCCGGGCTCTTGTTCTACAACAAATTTCTGGCGGTCTGCTTCGACGAAGAATTCGCCCGGCTCCGCGGGATTGCCGTTGAGTTTTATTATCTGCTGCTACTTTGTCTGATCGCGCTGACGGTCGTGGTGCTGGTGAAGGTGGTGGGGATCATCCTGGTGATCGCACTGCTCACACTGCCGGCGGCGACCGCCGGACAGTTTGCGCGAACGCTGACCCGGATGATGATCGGCGCGACACTCATCTGCATGGCGACGACGATCGGCGGGTTGGCGCTGAGCTATGGTCCCGACCTGCCGGCCGGCGCAACGATGATCGTTCTTTCCGCGGCCGTTTACGTCCTGGCGATCCTCGCGTCACGCGCGCTCAAGCCATCGCTTCGGAAGTAGCCCTTCGTCCGAAGAGGCCGGTCAGCAGGAGATGGAACAGGAACGAGATTCCGAAACTGATAAACCACGCGTAGTGGTACAGGTCGAGCCATATCTGCGGCACCTTGATCGTCGTCACCGTCCCGATGAAACCGGGGATGCACGGGGCGATCCCCAGCGCCAATGCGACGACGGCCAGGAAGTTGAAACCACCGGTAAACCAGTACGGCCCTGACTTTTCGTAGAGGCCGCGAAGATCCAGTCGGGCACGACGAATAACGAAATAGTCCGCGATCAGGACCCCGCCGACGGCCCCGAGCAGGCTGGAATACGCCACCAACCACTTGTAGATATAGCCGGTCGGGTCTTCCACCAGCTTCCAGGGCATCATGATGATACCGATGGCGCCGGTGATGTAACCACCGACTCGGAAATTGATCTTCTTCGGCCAGACGTGGGCGAAGTCGTTTGCCGGGCTCACCACGTTGGCGGCGATATTCGTGGCGAGGGTGGCAATGCACAACGCAAACATCGCCAGGACCAGCACCGCCTTATTCTCGAACCGCGAGAGCAGCACCACGGGATCCCATAGTGTCGGGTCCTCGCCGTAAATCACGAAGGCCGCCGACGTGACGGCGACGCCAATGAACGAGTACAGCCCCATCGTGGTCGGAAGCCCGACAGCCTGGCCGACGACCTGATCGCGCTGCGAATAGGCATAGCGAGTGAAATCGGGGATGTTGAGGGAAAGTGTGGCCCAGAAGCCGACGTTTGCGGTGAGCGCCGGGACGAAGAAGGTCCAGAATTGTCCGGCCTTGGGCTGACCGGCGGCGAACTGCGACGGCTGATCGAGCATCGCACCGAACCCGCCGGCCCGATTGTAGGCCCATGCCAATAGGCACAACCCGAGAACCAGAAGCAGCGGCGCCTTGATGTTCAGCAGGATGCGGATGGACTCGATGCCCTTGTAGATGACGAGGATGTTGATGCTCCAGAAAAACAGGAAGCACCCCAGCTCGGCAACATTGATCCCCAGAGGCGTATCGGAAAGCGTTTTCCATGAAGGGAAGAACTGAGCCATGATCGTAAAGATCGCCCAGCCGCCGATCCACGCCTGAATCCCGAACCACCCGCATGCCACGAGGGCTCGAAGCAGCGCCGGGATATTTGCACCCAAAATGCCGAACGACGCCCGGCAATAAACCGGAAACGGGATGCCGTACTTCGTGCCCGCGTGGGCATTGAGGACCATCGGAATGAGCACGATCACGTTTCCGGCGAAGACGGTCAGGACGGCCTGCCACCAATTCATCCCCCCCGCGATGAGGCCCGAGGCCAGCATGTAGGTTGGGACGCACGCCGCCATGCTGATCCACAGAGCGGCGATGTCCTTCATCCCCCACTTGCGATCGGCCAGCCGCGTCGGGGCGAGGTCATCGTTGTGATAAGCGGATTCAACCGGCGCAAAAGTTAATTCGTGGATGCCGTTCGTAATCTGGACTGGGGCCACTGCGGCGACGGCTTCGGCTTGCGGAGGGCTCATTGGTTTACCTCTCGACGGCAATATACCAGATGGTCTGGAAAACTCGACGGGCCCGGCGGGTCCGCGCCATGGGAATATCCGGCACGGTCGATTCCAAACAGAGACGAAATTTCTAATCGGCGAATTCGCGCCGTGCATTACGGTCGCGCGTCGCTATACTCCCGCCGTTCGTCATCGCCGGGAAAGGCAGGATTCAAGCAGTGATCGTCTGGCTTTGGGTCGGTTTTATCGCCCTTATTTTATCGCTCCTCGCGCTGGACCTCGGTGTCCTGAACCGAAAGGAACACGTCATCGGCACGCGCGAGGCACTCGCGTGGACTGCGTTCTGGATCTTCCTGTCTCTCGTCTTCAACGGCGGCATTTACTACATGTACGAGCATCACTGGCTCGGCATCGGCCTTCACGCGGGCGGCGAGGAGTCCGGCGCGGACGCGGCGATGAAGTACTTCACCGGCTACGTCGTTGAGAAGTCCCTCAGCCTAGACAACATCTTTGTCATCGCCCTCATTTTTAAGTATTTCGCCGTGCCGGGCGCCTTTCAGCACCGCGTGCTTTTCTGGGGAATCCTCGGGGCGCTGATTCTTCGCGGGGCGATGATCGCCGCCGGTACCGCCCTCATTCACCGCTTCCACTGGGTCATCTATGTCTTTGGGGCCCTGCTCATCGCCACCGCCGTCAAGATGCTCGTGACCAAGGAAGAAAGGATCGAGCCGGACCGAAATCCGTTTGTTCGGGTCGCACGCCGTCTTTATCCCGTAACACCCGACTTCGAGGGGCGGCACTTTTTCTCTCGGATCGACGGCAAACGGGCGATCACACCCCTCTTTCTTGTCCTGCTGGTCGTGGAAAGCACGGATGTCCTCTTTGCCGTCGACTCCATTCCGGCCATCTTCGCGATCACGACCGACCCGTTCATCGTCTTCACGTCGAACGTCTTTGCGATTCTCGGCCTTCGTTCGCTTTACTTCGCCCTGGCCAGCGTGATGGACAAGTTCAGATATCTCAAAGCCAGTCTCATGCTCGTACTCGTCTTCGTCGGCGGGAAAATGCTGCTCTCGGGACATTACATCGTTCCCACGCAGATTTCGCTGGCGGTTATCTGCGGTGTTCTGATCACCGGTATCGTCACGTCAATCGTTGTTTCCGGCCAACAGCAGCGCAGCCGAGCCCGATCTCCGGACGCATAGGGACCGGTCATGTACTATAAAACCGCTCGACGACTGGTCATCGGCGTGATCGGGGCCACGGTCCTGATCATGAGCATCATCGGCTACATCATGCCCATCATCCCGGGAATCCCGCTGACCATCATGGGCCTCGCGATTCTTGGAACGGAGTTTATTTGGGCGCGGCGTCTGCTCAAGACGGTTCGCGCCACGGCGGAAGACCTTTTCGATCGCGCGAGGGGAAAGAACAGACGGGGAAAACCGCCGAAGAGTAGTGACGAATTAGGCCAGAAAGGCGTGTGAACAAATCTTCGCGGAGAACTGGGCGAACCCTGCGTGCGCCATCTCCTCGATCCCCCTCGCAACGCACGAGGAGGATCAGAGGAGGGGCGCACTGATGATCCGGGGAAATTAATGCGAGATGCCGCCGGGTCCGAATGCCGCGGCGCTGACAACGATGACTTGAGAAACGGCATCGCCCAGTGCGTAAATCGCGTCGGTCAGGTGGCCATCCTCGTAGAAATCGTCATCGCAACCGGTCGAAAAAACCGGCAGGGCTATGAGCATGAGTGAGAGCAGCAGTTTTTGAATTCTCGTTTTCATCGTGCGACCTCCCGTTCAAGGCCGACCCTGACTTCAGGGCCGGAACATACAGTGCTAAAGACACGGGCCGATCACGTTGGTTAGCAGCCCGGGCAGGTCTGATATGGCCGCCCGCCCCGCGGCCCCGATAAGCGAACCTTAAGAGCGATCACCGCGGAAAAGGCCCCGTGATTCAATCGCGTTTGACTCAGGCGGTTTGTCGGGCCTATTGTTGGTCGGGAGCGTCGGGGGACATCCAGAATTTGACTCGTCGAGGATGGTCGAGCCGAGCGAGTTCGAATCACCTCGTACCCTGACCAAAACGTCGCTTCCGACTCGCGGCGCTTACGTGCGATTCGTGCATGAAGCGTCGGTTCGGAGGCATCCAGGCCCCCCGCAAGGTTGGACGCCCAGTCCGGCCTTCAATGCCCCGCCGCGTTCGAGCGCCCAATCGATCGCGGCACCATCGCGCTGCGACCTCCGTGAACCGGACGCGCAGCGCGATATTTTTTTGGGGAATCCATTTCGGAATTCGTCGTATTCGGCCGCCTACACTCTGGATGCTCAATCGCCGCGCCTGCGCCGGTAAGAGCGCGTCTGAAGGCGGATATTGACAACTGGGTGACGCCTCCCGATACTTTCGCGGCGCGCAAGGCAATGCCCCCATCGTCTAGAGGCCTAGGACACCGGCTTTTCATGCCGGCGACAGGGGTTCGAATCCCCTTGGGGGTGGTGTGCCATGGGTTTGGCACTCACCGACGGAAACCAGTTCCCGGTCGTCACTTACGACGCTATCCGCCGATTCGCAATAGACTTGCGAATCTTCGGGTGCGCGCTCTACTTGTGCATGCCGATGAATCGCCGCGCCTCGGTTTGTGCAGGGTTTCGGTAAGCTTTTCGGTAAGCTATTCGGTAAGCAAAATCCGACGTTTTCCCCTGTCCCGGTCGCTCGCAGGGCCTCAGCCGTCGCGACGGCAAAATCGGGCAGGGCCTCGACGGCAACGGCGTCCGCTCGCCGTACCTTTTTTGCGTAGATGTCGGCCGTCATGCCAATCGTGGAATGGCGCATCAGGTCTTTTGCGGTATTGATGTCCGTACCGCCGTGAACCAGCATCGTCGCGAAGCTCGCCCGCAATGAATGGAAATCGGCCACGCATCCCGCCGCATCGGAATATGGGATTTCAGCCGCCGCCAAGTCCTCGCGCAGCATGACCACAACCTTTTCGGGTCGCGGCATGGTGAACGCCGCCGCCAGGGGCAGCTTGTCGGCCAGGTATGCCGTCAAATCCGTCGCCGTCGCCGGCCGAATCGGCAGCGTCGCGGCCTTGCGATTCTTGGCGCTCTTCGCCGCTATCGTCACGGTTGCGGCCGCCGATTCGCTCAGGTCGAAACTTGACCGGGTGAGACTGCGAAGCTCGCCAGACCGCAAGCCGGTTTCGACCGCAAGGCGATAAAGCCAGTATCGCGCCTCGGCCGCCATGCCGCGGCGCTCAGGGCCTCGACGTGTCGCCGTCAAAAGGGTCAGAATCTCGTCAGGGTCCAGCGCCCGGCGCTCGTGCTTCCGGTCGGTATTAGCGTTCAACGCTTCCAGGTATTCCACGGGGTTCAGGCCAGCCCGGCCGTCGCGAACCATCCAATTACAAAAACCCTTCACGCATCCAAGGTAGTGATTCGCACTCTTAATGCTCAATCCCCCCTTTTTCCGTGAGAGTTTCCGCAGAGAAGCAAGATACCGTGAAACGGCCGCGGCGCTCAGGTCGGGCAGCGCCTGCGCTCCGATGCCGTCGATAATGCGCTCAATCCGCCAGCATGATTTTTGCACATAGTCCGGCGTTCGCTCCTGTTCGCTCAGAGCCGTGCGATAGTCGGCCAGGTGGTCGCGCAGGGTCTTGAATGATGCGGCGCTCTGCCGGTCAATCAGGCCATGCCTTGCCAGCCGTCGCCGCGTTGGGCCAGACAGCGTATCGAGCCAGCGGGCCATATCCGGGGGCAGCGCCCGACGCGCGGCCTTGAACGCCGCCAGGTCGTTTATCTTCCGTCCGAGTTCATCGCTTGCCCGCTTGTCGCTGAAAGCGGGTATGCGAATCTCGCGGCCGTTCAGCATGATGCCGACGTACCATTTTTCAGATTCGCGATACTCGCCGGTCATCTTGTCCCGATACTTTTGGCGAAACAGTCTCACGTTCGCACCTTGCCTTTCGCGGGTCGCAGTTCCAATCCGACCGCGCGGCCGATTTTCTCGGCAACTCGCAGCGTCAGACCGTCGCCACTCATAAGCCGATGCACGCGGGGGTATGGCACTTCGGCCAGCTTCGCCACCGCATTCATCGAAAGCCCGCTCCGCTCCACCGCTCGCCTGATTGTTTCGGTCCACGTCATGCTAGAATCTTATACGCTTTTGTTTAGTCCGTCTAGCTCTCCGATTTCCGCCGTCTCTTGGGGTGTCTCGCCGCGCTGCGCTCGTCTAATGCGATTCTGGCGCGTCGGTTTTCGGGGTTCACTCGCCAAAGTCGTCATCATCGTCGTCGTCATCGAATTCGTCGTCGTCGCCATAATCCCAATTGGGATTGAATCCGCCGATGGTGCCTTCGCGCTCCTCGTCATCCAGGCCGTCAAAAGGGTACATTTTCAATATCTCCAATTCGTTGTGCCTCTGCCCGATGCCGCGCCGCCAGGTCCGGCCGGTTCGACTCACAGGCGTCAGCCAAGTACCGAAGCCGCCGTATCCAACCCTCGGCAGTCCAGCCGTCAGGGATGCCGTCGGCCGTCGGGGGTGATCGGGGTCGCCACGTTTCACGTAGGCCGAGCGTAGCCTCCACCGCCGCCAGGTCCGCTTCATCCCATTCATCTGGCTGTCGGCAGGGTATCACCGGGGCCGGGGCCGGATCGCCGCGAGCCGCCAGCGTCGCCAGAATCTCCGCCTTATGGCGTGCCAGTTCATCCCGCAGGCCAGGGTCCACGGCCGCGACGGGGCGATACCGGAGCCGCACGCCGTCCGCTCGAAGCTCCACGCCAAGCCGAGCCAGCCGAGCCATAGTTGCCAAGGCTTCGCCGGTCATACGGTCCCCCAATCATCACCAGATAACACGGGGGCTTCGCTGTCATCACTGTCATCGCCGTCAGAATCGGCGTTTGGGGGCCAATCGTCGGGGCTTTCCATGACAGCGGCCTCGCCGCCGTCGCTGTCATCGCCGTCAATCGCTGTCACGTTTTGGGGGGTCAATACTCCATTTTCGGAGCCGTCAGCGGGGTCGCGTGACGGCGTGACAGCGTTGACAGCGTTTTCCCCCTTCAATTCAAGTCGGATTTGACGCGAGCCGTTCGCCCGCTCGCCAAGGGCCACGTCGATACCGGCGCGGCGCAGGTCGGGGGCCAGCCGTCGCAGCATGCCGCCGAGTACGGGGGCACCTTTAGGCCAGCCGTGCGGCAGATTCCGGCGGCCGGTCTTGGGGTCGGCCGGGGCCTCGATATCGGCCAGCCGCTCCAACAATTCCGATGCCGTGCCGGTCCAGTTGCCGGATTCAGCCAGGGTCCGCAGCGCCGGGTAAATCGGCGAATGCTCCAAGACCATTTCCACGCCAGCGCGCCGGTGCGCCGCGAACGCCGCGAGAAACGAGCCAGGGGGCAGGGCCAACCCGCTTTCACCCGCTACGCTCCACAAGCAAAAATCGGCCATCCTCGGCAACGTGGCCAGCTTCACCGTCGGAAGTTTTCGAATTGCCGCCGCCGCCGCATCGAGAAACGCGCCCAGTATCCGGGGCTTCGCCGCTTCGAACGCGCGCCAGATTTCCGCTTCCGGCCGTCGCCTGTTTTCGGGAATCGTCGGCAACGTCACCGAGATTGCGCGGTCAATCAGGTCAGACCGGGTGCAAAAATCTTCGATGCCATTCAACACAATCGGCCGCTTTGCATTGAATAACTTTTCGTCGTCATCGCTGAATAGTTCGCGCGTTGAGAATCCGCCGCCTGTCGCGAGTCGGCACAATCCGTCAGACAGCCAGGCTTGCAACTTCGACACGTTATCAATTGCGACGATATGCGCGTTGCTTGCCGCTATGGCCAGGTCGCGGGGTTCCTTCGGTTCGGCGCGCAAAGGACATACGTTCGGGTCCAAAACGGCGCGAAGCATTTGGCATGCCGTCGTTTTGCCGGAGCCTTGCTCTCCGTTGACGTTCATAACCGCGTAAGGTCGCGCAGGCCGAATCGCGCCCAAATTCCAAGACGCAATCAGCGCCCAGTCTGAATCACTGCAATTGATGAATTCGCGCAGCTCGTCCATCGCGCCGCCGCGCTCAGGCGTTGGCAACGGCAGCATGCCACGGGGGCGACGAAAGCGAACAGGGGCCGCGTCCAGAATTCGCCAGCCCTCGGCCGTGATTTCAACCGCCCGCCAATCGGTGTCGGCCAGGTCCAGAATGATGCGCGTATCGTCGCCTGCAATGCGAACATGCGTTTCGGACATTTGCGAATCATGCCGCGCGATAGACTCCAAGACATTGAGCGCGTCGGCCAGGCTTTGCGACGCAACGGCGCACTTGGTTTGCTTCCAGTAGAGCGCCGATAAGTAGCTTTTGAATTCACGCCGTCGAATCGGCCAGACTTCCGAATGATTGCCGACGCGAATGACGGCAAACGGGGTGCCCTCGGGGTCGTGAAACAGCTTCGCGCCGCTCGCTTCGAAAATCTTGAGTAATCCCCCCGCCGCATTGCCGCGGCGCTCTTTTGGTTTCTTAACCTTTGCGGAGCCACGCTCTATGGTCTTTTCGGCGTCGCGGATTCGCTGGACAAATTCGGCATTGCTCCAATCCTTCGGAAACGGGGCCACGGCCACATAGGCGCTCAGCGCCTTGCATGCGGCATCGTCGGCCAGGTCATGCTCCACTGCGCGGCAGGCGCAGGCGTAGAGCCGATTCGAGCCGTCGGATTCGTCGGCCGGGGTTTTCATCTTCAGCATAGACGAAACGGCTTGGCGTACCGTTTCATCGTCGGCCTTGCCGGTCTTGGGCGCGTCCGATGCCGTCGGCTTAGCACTCTCAGGGCGATTTCCCGATAGCAGTTGCCGCCAGCCTTCCGGCAATTCAGCTATTTTTTCGGTTTCGCCAATCCATTCGTACCGATTGCCGTTCGCATGAATACTCGGGGGAGCTACGACGTAGCCGCCGTCGCCGCGAACATCGACGCCACGAGCGCCGCCGATGTCCCTCGCGTTTCGAATCTCGCCGCCATGATGTTGAAAGTATCCATGCCGTCCGTCGCTTCCGGTCTTGACGGTCACGGTCGCCGGCAAGGGGCCGCAGGTTTTCTCCAGTGCCGTTATGTTGGCATCGCCGCCATGCCGGGGGTCGATGTCGATTACGCCGATGCCGGATTCTGCGCCCGTCGCGATGCCGATATTCGCGGTCGGCCATTGTTTGAACCATTGCAGAATCTTCGCTTCGTCAACGGTCGCATCCCTCACGCCGTTCGGCGTTCGCGGGTGCTTGGCGATGCTCTTGCAATTGGATTTCCCGCAAGTGCATGCGCCGTTGTGTGCTTCATGCAGCGGAAAAACTGGCCAGCCTCGCGCCGCGTATTCGAGCGCGTACGGCAACATTGCTTGCGGTTTTGCCGGGGGTTTGTTATCGTCTGGGTGTCTAGTAGTTGCGGCCGCGTCATCCCCCACGGAGCGCGGCCCATTTTTTTGGGGTGTCATCGTGCGGACACCCCCTCGGGGAGCAGACATCCCGCTTTAATCCAGCTTTCGATATCGCAGCGTCGCCACCGCACCGACCGCGAAATCCTCACAGGTTTCGGGAAGCGGTCACTTGCGGTCAACTTCCAGATTTGCCGCACGCTCAGGCTTGTGAGCAGGGCCACGGCTTTCACGTCGAACAATTCCATCGTTGATACTCCCGGTGACCGCACAATTGCGGCCTCAAAATTACCGGGAGCGCGTTCGCATTTTCGGTAGGTTTCGACGCGCGAACGCCAATAGACAGGGTGCGCACCGCGTCATTTTGGGGCGCTTTGATGCACAAATTATTTTTGGAATTTTTGGAAAGCGCGAACGAAAAAAGCGAACGACGCGCGAACGCTAATAGTGCTCGCGGACCGTGGAGCCGGACCGTTTTGCACCTTGGCCACGGGGGGCAGCGTCACCCAGAGGCAGCGATTGTGCTTTGACCGACTTCCCGGTGCCCTCGAACGCTTCGCGTTCGGCATCCCGCTTCTTCCCCCGATCATACAGCCCCTTCACCGTTGACTTGCGCTTCCCCAATTTCCGGCCGATTTCCTCAAAGCTCAGGTGCTTTGTATCTCGCAAATCCACAACGGCTTTTTGCGCGTTGCTCAACTCCTTGGGTTCCTTGCCAGCGACTCGCTTCTTCCCGGTCCCCGGTTTCGAGCCTACTAAGCTCGCCAAAATCACGCAGGCGCGAGCAGCACGCATGGCACCTATCGGGGTGAGTTCCGGAAGGTATCCAAGACTCGCCAGCAAGCCAAACAGCGGAGCAGGGGTCGGGGCGCGTTCCCCCTTGAATTCGGCCGGATTCGGTCCGTTTACGATGTCCGTGAAAAGACCAACGGGGCCGCGCTGCCATTCGACGATTACGCCTATTTGCTGTTGTGGAATATCAGCGGCCGTATGCCATGCGACGATTTCGCGCAAGCCGGGGAGATTCAGCATCCCCGCGCGGAAAGCTTCAATAATGGATTGCCCCGCGCGTGCCTCTGCTAAGGTGCCGTGCACTATCTCCATCGAGTCGCTTGGTTTCCCCGCCGCCAGGGCCTTGAAGTCATCCGCGAGATTCTGAAATTGAATCTTGAATGATGCTCTTGTGGGTTTCTGTTTTGTTTTCGACATGACCGATTTCCGTTTCGGTTTCCGATTGAAAAAAGAAACGCGGGCAGGCGGTCGGAAATCCGCCGATCAGGCCGTCGCCCCAGCCCGCGTTGTCATTGTCCCATCGTAAATGCCGTCGTCAACACACGGCAAAACGTGCGGCCCGCGCCTCGGCCCTTGCGTCGCGCCTCTTAATATCCAGCTCCCATTCCGCCGCGCGAATCAACTTACAGGCGTATTCCGGGCCAAGCTCGCGGACTAGACCTAAGAGATAGGCATCGGCAGCGTCGCGCGGCGGTTGCTCCATCATCGCCTTCACAATCACTTCGCGTTGGGGGTCGCTTAGTTCCCGATACAATTTCAACAGGTTTTTCTCCTGCGCGGTCAGTTCTGTTATGGCCATAACTCAGACTCCCTTTGAAAAAGACACGTCATCGCTGGCGAACATTCGCCAGCGCTCTCGCCTCAGCCAATCCTTTTTCTGTTAATCGAACGTGATTGAATCGCTGCGCGCCGTGGAGCCTCAGCCGTTCAATCAAACCTGCCGATTCCATCGCCGCCAGGTGCCGGTGAAACTTAGATTTCTCGGCAACGGTAGCCGAGCCGCCGAGCCACGCCGCCACGTCCAGCGGCACAATCCCATGCCGCCGAGCCAGGCCGACGCGCAGCTTGTGATTGCCACGCTTCACGCCATAGGGGATGTCTGGCGGTTCCAATGGCATTGCCGCTATTCGCTCACAATCTTGGAGAATTAGGGTCAGAATCGAGTTCATTTTCGCACATTACCAATCAAACTAGTATGGCGGCTATTCCGCTTGCCCTAGAAAGCGAGCAATGCCAGCGGAGGACCCGGAACGGGAGGGGGTGCCGCCAGCCCGGCACCGCCGTCCCGATTCAGGAAGCCGCTACTTGCGCGTCAATCTCCGCACATTCGCGCTCGGCCGCTTGCAGTTCTTTTTCGACGCCAGCCAGGTCGGCCGCATATCGCGTCGCTCGCGACTCGCACAACTTGCCCACTGCGACGATTCGCTGATCCTCAATCTGCTCGGAATCGACATGGCCTGCGGAAACATATCCGCTCATTGGGATGCGACGGCCCTGCCGCCGCTTGATTGTGTGCTCTGCGCTCTCGCGCTCGCGACGGTTCGCCGCGACAAGCGCCCGCAGTTCACGCGCTCGGGTGTCAAGCCGATTGTGCCGGTCGTGCGCTTCGCGTTGTCGCTCAGACAGTTCGGGGGCAGGTGTGCCGGTCAGCAGTTCGGCACGAAACGTATCTGCGGCGCTCTGTGCGCGTTGAATCTCGCCGAGCCGAAAAATAATCGGGTCGCGGGTTTCTTCCCACTTCAAGATGGCGCGCTCGTGCGCTTCGTCAATTGCCGCCAGCTGGGTTTCCAGTTGTCGGCCTTCTTTTTGCAGTTGCTCGGCATCGCGAATGTGCTCGCGCTTGGCGTGTCGCTGGCGGAATTGTTCGGTCAGTTGCTCCAGGTCCTCGACGGTCTTACCGGCGTCGGCCAATACCGCCTCGACGGTCTTGGGGTCGCGGTCATCTCCGCGAGCCAGCGCCGCCGCGATTTCATAAAGGCTTTCGGTCCGTGCGACTTCGCGCCGCCTCAATCGGTCAAAAATACTTCCGCTTGCCATGTTCTTACGTTCCTTCTGTGAGAGTTCCACCGCCGCAACGTCCTCGCGCCAAAGCTCGGAAAAATCGTCCGGCGGTTCTATTTGCTGAATTTCGTGGAGGGTCAATCGCGCCATGCGTGTCGGCTCGTCACCGAGCGCCCGCAGATAGCCAAACAAGTCGCTGAGTTGATAGTGGCCGTGCGGAAACAGGCTTTGCGCCGTGAAGCGATAGCCAAGCGCATCAGACCGGACCCATAGATGAATCAGGCATCGGATGAAGTCGGCCTCATGCCTATCATATGGCATTTTCGGTTCCGGCAGTACGCCGTCCATCGCTCGCCGTGCGACTTCGCGGCGCAGGTCGATGTCCTCAGCGGAAACCGGGGGGGATGTCGGGGTTCGGTCGGTCGCATAGTGCGCGAGTTCATGGACGACAACGGCCAGGGCCTCGGCTTCCGACGGTCCATCGCCGACGTTTACGAGAATCGTCGCCCTGCCCGTTTCGGATATTGCGCCGGGAATGAACAAACCGCCGACGGGTGAGCCAGCCCGACTTTCGAGCCGTATAGCCACGTCAGCCAGGTCGCGGGCAATGCGGCCGATGAAACCTCGGATAATGCCGACGTTCACTTTTCACCGCCTTGCGATAATGTCGCCCCCGATGCGCGGCGCGGAACAGCATCCAAGCCAGTTGCGGGGCTTGTGCGGCTCGACACGTCCGCGCAGTCGGGGGACGGAGGGTCAGCAAGTAACAGAATCGCAGCACGGACCGACTCAGACAGGCGCGGCCATGCTTCAATCAGGCGACCCAAGTCGGCGCGGAATTGCGCGGATTTCGGTAAGCCAGTCGGTAAGCAGGTTTCTTGCGAATCCGTAACGTGTGTGTTTGGCGAGACTTCCGCCGATTCGGTAAGGGGTTCGAATCCCCTTGGGGGTGGTTTTACACCCGCTGCATCCGCACATTGACCGTCGGTCCTTTCACCCATTTCTGACGTTGGGGTAGTCCGCTCATTCCGAGGCGACGCGCTCCTCCGATGACACCGTACGCCGTCTCGATCAGGGTCCGGAGCAGATTTGATCGACTGCGAAGATGACGTGCTTATGCCGCACCGACTTCGGCGCGATACAATTCTCGCAAGTTCGCGGCGAACCGTTCATCCAGCCATCACGGGAGAGGTGCAGTGTCGATTCTTAATCAAGGTGGTCAGGATTGGAATGAGCGTCTGCGCATCGTCACGGAGATGATGTGCGAATTGAGCGTGCAAACCGACCCCCAGGAGATGGTCCGCGCGTACGGTGTCCGGGTCCGTCAACTGATCCCCTCGGACCGGATGGTCTCGATGAGTCGGCGTGACCTTCAGGCCCCCTGGTATCGCATCACGCGAAGCAATCTGTGGAAAGAGGAAGTAAATCCCTGGAAGCAGACAAATCGACTGCCCGTCTTCGATCGCGGCCTGCTTGGCGAGTTGATTTATTCCGATAAGCCGACCCTGATCGATCAGATCAAGTGTCCGCCGGACGATCCAGGCGCTGAGTACTTCGCCGGGATGAATTCGCTGGTGGCGCTGCCGATTCTCGACGGCGGCGAAGGGCTGAACATGGTTGTGCTGATGCGCAAGGCGCCCGCCGCCTTCGATCGCGAGAAGCTCCCCGAGCTGGTGTGGATGACCAACCTGTTCGGACGGGCGACGCTCAATCTCGTCCTTCGCAATCAGGTGCAAGATGCCTACGACGAGATCGACTTCGAGCTGAAGCAGGTCGAGGACATCCAGAAATCCCTGCTTCCGCCGGTCCTGCCGAAAATCGCCAACATGGAACTTGCCGCCTACTATCAGACATCCCACCGGGCCGGCGGCGATTATTACGATTTCTTTCCGCTGCCCGACGATCGATGGGGCATCCTCATTGCCGACGTCAGCGGGCACGGCACGCCCGCCGCCGTCATGATGGCCATCACTCACAGCATCGCCCACACGCAACCCGGCGTCGCCACTCCGCCGAGCAGGATGCTGACCTATCTGAATGCGCAACTCACCCGTCGCTACACCGGAAACACCGGCAGCTTCGTGACCGCCTTCTACGCCATCTACGATCCGAAATCGCGCGAACTGATATATGCCTCAGCCGGTCACAACCCGCCGCGCCTCAAGCGCTGCGAGGATGGAAGCATGGCGTCACTCGACGAAGTCGGCGGCCTGCCGCTGGGCATCATGCCCGACGAATCCTATAAGGAAGCGACGCATCTCCTGCGCCCGGGCGACCAGATCGTCTTCTATACGGATGGTATTACAGAGGCGCACAATCCCCGCGGCGAGATGTATGGACTTGATCGACTCGACAAAGTTCTCGAAGACTGCCGCGTCGGGGCGACGTCGCTCATCGACGCGGTCCTCACCGATTTGAGCGCCTTCACGGTGGGCCACCCCGCGGATGACGATCGAACGCTTCTGGTCGCCAAGATTCACTGACCGGGAAGCGAAGGCATCTCGTTCAAGTCTCGGCGCGTTGCTTCCCGGCGTGCTTCTCGTTCATGCTCCAGATCGGTTGACGGTCTCGATTTCGGCCATTACGGTTCCCGCATCGATTCGCCGAGAGAGCATCCCATGGCACACCCATCATGTCGAAAGTGCGGCTCGCCACTGAGGGAGAACGCCTCCCACTGCTCGCAGTGCGGCGCGGCCGTCACCAGCGGCTTGAAGCTTACCCGCGTGCAATGGCTCATCTGTGTCATCGCCTCCATCGGCTTCGCGTTCGACATTTACGAATTGCTGATGCTGCCGCTCATCCTGGCGCCGGCCCTCAAGGAACTCGTCGGCGTCGTGCCCGGCTCGCCGGAGTTTAATAACTGGCTTGGATGGCTGTTCTATCTGCCGGCACTTTGCGGGGGCGTTTTTGGTCTGCTCGGCGGCTATCTGACCGATCGGCTGGGGCGACGGCGCGTGCTGGTCTGGAGCATTCTCATTTATGCCTTCAGTGCCTGCGCCGCGGGGTACAGCACGAGTGTGTATATGCTTCTGATTCTGCGATGCACGACCTTCGTGGGCGTTTGCGTCGAGTTTGTCGCCGCCGTGGCGTGGCTGTCGGAAATGTTTCCCGACCCCAAGCAGCGCGAACGCGTGCTCGGCTGGACTCAGGCATTCAGTTCCATTGGCGGTCTTCTCGTCGCGGGGGCGAACTATTTGGCCGTCCACTGGGGACCGAACCTGCCCGCCATTCACGGTGGACACGAGGCGTGGCGCTATACACTGATCTCCGGCGTGATCCCGGCCATTCCGCTTCTTGCCATTCGTCCGTTCCTGCCTGAGTCTCCATCGTGGGCGAAGAAGAAGGCCGAGGGCACGCTGAAGCGCCCCAGCTTCGCGGCCCTGTTCAGCCCCGAGCTGCGCCGCACCACGATCGTGACGACGCTTATGTTTGCTTGCAGCTATGGCGCGGCCTTCGGCGCGATTCAGCAGCTTCCGCAGATCGTTCCCGGTCTGCCGACGGTGAGCGAACTCGCCAAACCGCTGCAGCAGAAGATCATCGCC
Source organism: Planctomycetia bacterium (assembly GCA_015075745.1). Lineage (NCBI taxonomy): Bacteria > Pseudomonadati > Planctomycetota > Planctomycetia > Planctomycetia bacterium. The sequence goes on along the minus strand of JABTTW010000002.1, from coordinate 852,595 downwards.
GGTGTCCAAAGCTGGCAGGAGGTCGGCGGGCTCATCGGTCGATGCATTCTGGCGTTTCTCGCCGTGCGGATCGTCAGCCGGCGGAGACTGCTGCGCATCTTCCAGATTCCCGGCATCGTGATTGTGCCGCTTGTTTTTCTGTTCCCGGCGCAGAGCAATTTGCAGATCCTGAAATGGGGAATCCTTCTCGTCGGAATCCTCACCGTCGCGCAGTTCTCCTTCTGGGGCAATTACCTGCCGCGCATGTATCCGACGCACCTTCGCGGCACGGGCGAAGGATTTGCCGCGAACGTCGGCGGTCGCATGATCGGCACCAGCGCCGCCATGGTGACCGCCAAGCTGGTGAACCAGATGCCCGGCGATACGGGGCCCGCCCGATTCGCCCAGGCGGCGGCGCTGATCGGCTGCGGCGTCTATGTCGCGGGGTTTATTCTGTCGTTTTTCCTGCCCGAGCCGGCGCAGGAGGAATTGCCGGAGTAATCTGCGATTTCCCATTTGCGCTGGTGTAATTCAGATTGCACCCCCTTTCTTCTAAGCACGAAAATGCGACCCCGTGAATCCTGTTGGGATGTCGTCCTTTAGTTGATCCAGGCCGAGGGTCTCGGCGATGCGCTGTTCGAGTGCTTCGATGCCGAGGCCGGTTGTGGCGGAGACCAGGATGGCGGTGCTGCCATTGGTGGGCTTGAGCGTCTGTGCCCGATCCCATTTGTTGAAGACGAAGAGGCGCCTGACCTCCGACGGGAGCGACTCAGCTGCTTCGAGGATGCTGCGCTTGCACGCTTCTTCACCGTGCATCGCGTCTGCCAGAATCAGCACGAGGTCGGCGGCGGAGGCCTGATGCCGGCCGCGGCGAATCGCTTCGGACTCGATCTGGCAATCCGTTTCGCGGATGCCGGCGGTGTCGGTGAGGGTGACGGGCCAGCCTTGAATGAGTGCTGTTTCGCTGACCCAGTCGCGCGTTGTGCCGGGCGTGTCGGATGTGATGGTGCGTTCGTGGCCGATGAGGCGGTTGGCGAGGGTGCTCTTGCCGGCGTTCGGCGGGCCGACGATTGCCACTTGCAATCCATCAAAAATGCGCATGGCCGTAAAGGTGCGGTGTCGATAGGCCATGCGGTCACGGTCGCTCAGGTCATTCAGGCGTTCGATGAAGGCGGGAAGGATGCGGCGCTGGGCGAGGAGCCACTGGGTCAATCTTCGGCTGCGGGAGCGAAGGAGGGCGCGGTCGATGTCCAGCTCGATCGGGCTTAACTGCGTTGAGGTTCGGGCAGTGAAGGACTCGGCGTCGATCAACTGTGCGCCTTTGGCGGCCAGCAGGGCCAGGACGCGCTGGGCGATGCGGACGCCGCCGTGGGTGCAGAGTTCGGCGACTTCGTGAGGGCCGTGCGGCAGGATCGCGACGATGGCGTCGTCGAGGGCTTCGTGGCCGTCCACGATTCGGCAGAGGCGGGAGCGCCCCAGTTCCAGCTCGATCGGTGCATCGCTCCTGGGGGCGCGGAGGACGGTGCTCAGAATCTCCCGCGCTTTGGGGCCGGTGAGGGCGATGACGGCGATGGCGCCGGGGGCGAGCGGGGTGAGGAGTGCCGCGACGGTTGCACTATCCGGGGTTACCATGATTCGGTCAATGGTGTGAAGTGCTTGCGATAAGCGAGGCCGATGCCGCGGATGCAGAGGTCGGGGACGGTGCGGTCGATGAAATCGCACTGGCCGCCGACCAGTTCGGCCGTCCCGCCGGTGGCGATGAGCAGCGGCCAACTGCCCAGCTCGGTGGCGTAGCGTTCGACGATCTCGCGCAGGGCTCCCACCACGCCGTAGAGAATGCCGTTGGAGATGGCGTCCTGGGTGCTCGCGCCGTAGGTGGAGCCGGTGGCGACGACCTCGACCTGCGGCAGGGCCGCGGTGCCCTCGTGCAATGCGCGGGCCTGCAATCGAAGGCCCGGCAGGATCGCCCCGCCCATGAAGACGCCTTCGCCGTTGACGCAGTCGATGGTGATGGCGGTGCCGAAGCTGGCGATGGCGCAGGCCGCCTGGGCGCCGTCGTAGGCCGCGGCGGCGGCGCAGACGCGATCGATGCCGACCATCTCGGGTTCTTCCACCGCCAGGGACATGGGGCGCTGGAGGTCTTCGCCGACGACCATCATTTTGTCGCTGAGGGCCTCTTCGATTCGCTCGCGGAGGCTTTCCAGTGCGTCGGGGACGACACTGGCGGCCGCCATTGCGCGAAGGTGGTCCTCCGGGAGGGCCGCCCAGGCGGTTTCGCAGTAGGCGACGACTTCGTCGGCCTGATCGAGGGTGAAACGCTGCTCGGTTCGGACGGAGGGACCGATGCTGGTCGCCACGCTGACGTGGGAGTTACCGATTTCGAGAATCAGCAGGTTTGCGTAAACCCGGGGGTCCTGGAGTGCATCAGCCATTCGTTCTCCGCCTTTCGTTGGGGGCATTATAGAGCAGGGGTTGGGGCGTTGGCGAACGGGGGCTGGAGGGCGGCGTGCTGGGCGGGAAACGTCGAAACGTCGAAAAGTCGAAACGTCGAAATGGTGCGCGGCGGCGGGGTTGCGCGGGGGCATTCGAGAGGTAACCCCTTCCTGACGGTCGGGGCTCTGAATGGGCGCGGCAGCGAAGATGTGAAGGTGACATAAGGCGAAAAAAGTTTTTGGGGGCGTTTGTAAGCGTTGTGGCGGGCGTGTGTTGGGGCGGTTCGAGTTTTAGGTGATTTTTGCTGTAAACGTCGAAAAATCGAAACGTCGAAACGTCGAAATTCGAGGGGCCCGGAGCCGTTGGTTGAAGTGATGAGCGACTTGTGCATGGCAGACCATCCTTTACTCAACACTTGCTCGGCGTGCGCGCCTGGGGAGCTGATTTTGGGGCGCGGGTCGCGGTGGCGGCTGAGTGAGCATCAGGCGCGGCTGGACCGGGGCGGCGCGCTTTTTGTATAATCCGCGTCATGACCGTCAAAGATGTCCTCGCAAAGCTCAAGTCACTCGGCAACGACGCTCGCCGCAAGCACAACGCCAAGGTCGGGCCTGACGGCATCACTCCGCCGGCCAATCAGTTCGGCGTGCCGATGGGCGACATCCGGGCAATCGCCAAGAAGATCAAGACCGATCACGAACTCGCGCTGGCGCTCTGGGATACCGGCAACATGGAGGCGCAGCTCGTGGCCGCGCTCATCATCAAGCCCAAGTCGCTGACCGCAAAGGACGTCGACCGCCTGACGCGCTCGACCACCTGCGCGCAGGTCGCGGACTGGCTGAACAGTTACGTTGTCGCGGTGCATCCCGACAAGGACGCCCTGCGCGAGAAGTGGATGAAGGACAAAAACCCCTGGGCTGCCCGAGCGGGCTGGCATTTCACCGCTTCGCGGATCAACAAGGCCGCCAAGGGGAAGGCCGCGGACGATTTGGACGTGAAGGCCCTGCTCGATCGCCTCGAGAAGGAGCTGCCGAAGGCCAAGCCGGAAGTGCAATGGACGATGAACAACACGCTCGGCGCCATCGGCATCAACCACGCCGCGCTACGCAAGCGTGCCGTCGCCATCGGCGAGAAGGTCGGCCTGTACAAGGACTGGCCGGTGTCGAAAGGCTGCATCATCCCCTTCGTGCCGGTGTGGGTTGAGGCGATGGTGAAGCGACAGGGATAAGGCGCGTCAGTCCGATGCCGGTTCACAAGGACATCCTCGCATACAACGCAGCGCAATCCGCCGGGGACAAGCGCATCTGCAGCGCGCTGGCCAAGGCCATCGAAGCGCACCTTCCCGCCGGCGGCGCGGCGAAGGAGAACAAGATCTGGCACCGGCACCCGGTCTGGTTTCTCGACGGCAACCCGATCGTCGGCTACAGCAAGCTGAAGGACAGCGTTCGCCTGCTGTTTTGGAGCGGCCAGTCGTTTGAAGAGCCCGGTCTCGCGGACGAAGGCAGTTTCAAGGCCGCCGAGGCGCGGTACACATCGGTCGATCAGATTATCGCCGCGGACCTTAAGCGGTGGCTCAAGAAGTCCGCGAAGATTCAGTGGGACTATAAGAACATCGTGAAACGCAGGGGCAAGCTCCTGCGATTGAAATAGCCACGGCCGCCGCGGCGCGACGGGCACCGACGGCGCGCTACGCGTTGCAAGCCTGTGCGGGATGTCAAAAAAACGGGAGACGCCATGACCGCCAAGGAAATCCTCTCCGAGCTTAAATCGCTGGGCCGCGACAGCTACAAGAAGGTCCTGCTCAATCACGGCGTCGCCGAACCGGTCTTCGGCGTGAAGATCGAGGAAATGAAAAAGATCGTGAAGCGCGTCAAGAAGGACTACCGCCTCGCCCTCGATCTCTACGACACCGGCGTGTACGACGCCATGTATCTGGCCGGGCTCATCGCCGACGACGCGAAGATGACGAAGAAGGACCTCGAGCGCTGGCTGGCGAAGGCCACTTCGGACGCGCTGGCGCAGTTCACTATCGCCTGGGTGGCGGCGGAGAGCCCGCACGGGCGGGAGCTGGCGCTCAAGTGGATCGACTCGCCCAAGGAAAACACGGCGACGGCCGGTTGGTCGACGCTCTCAGGACTGGTGGCGATTAAGGCCGACGCGGACCTCGATCTCGCGGAGCTCAAGCGCCTGCTGCAGCGCGTGCAGAAGACCATCCACGATGCGCCCAACCTCGTCCGCTACGCGATGAACAGTTTCGTGATCTGCGTCGGGAGCTACGTCAAGCCGCTAAGCGAACTTGCCCTGCAAACGGCGGCGAAGATCGGGCCCGTCTCGGTGGATCTGGGCAATACGGCGTGCAAAGTGCCCGGTGCGGTGGAGTACATTCGGAAGGTTGAGAAGCGCGGGACGATTGGGAAGAAGCGGAAGACGGTGAAGTGCTGACGTGCTGTTCTGTTTCGAATGTCGTTGGGGTGAGTAACAGGGCGGCGGCCCCAAGTAAGGTCGCTTAATCCTTTGACTGGTCATGGTGATCGCGGACGCAGGTTTTACCCGTCTGTGCTTTCACATCATGTAACGCGCCACACTCCGGGCAGACTCCACTTGCGCTGCCTCGAAGGTCATAGCCGCACGATTGACAATACCCATCGGGATAACGCCGCTGCAACCAGGGAAACCGGGAGTATGCGTGATCGAAGAACAAGGCATAGGTGAAAACCACTGCAATCGGCAACAGCAGTCCGATCGGCAATCGGAGTCTCCAATGACGCCAACCGCCAGCGCCGTGCATGAGCATGTGGCGAGTTTCATGGGAGTAGTCGATTTCGATGCCCATTATCCAGGGTGGTTCGAGCGACACGGTCACGCCGCGCCCTATGGCGGGATCGCCCAGCTCAGCGGGCGAACGAAACAAAGCGGCCATCAATAGTGATACGAAGAGAACCAAGAGCAGCAAATCTATTGCGAACACAACACGGCGAAACGACCGTCTGATACGGGCGTCCCGCGCCAGACCCCGACTTACCGCGACTCGAATCGCGATAGCCGTCCCCGCCCCGAAGAACAGCAGTACGAAAGACGCAATCGCGGATTCAATAGTCATGTATGACCGACCTTCGTTGAGCGTTAGCATGAGGCAGTAGCACCCGCCAAACGCAGCGAACCCGGCGAGGGCGGTTGCGATCCTTCGCTTCCTGGCGAATGTGCCGGGCGTGTCGAAATCCTCTCCGTCCGCATGAGTTTTGGTGGAAGGCTCAACCATCAACGGCCCTCGATGACTCTTAATCCATCAAAGGTCGTACGCGCTACAAAGTCAAACCGGCCGGGTACGAAAATGGATTCCTGCGTCGGACAATCTCTTCAAAAAACTAATCATCCCCGACGGTGAACTCCTCCACCGAGGCGCGAGCGCGGAGCAAGGATCATCTTACGAGGAGGCGATCATCCCATGCTCCGCACTGACTTCTTAACGGCCCGAATGTCTGGCTCCGATCTTCAGGCCCGTTTCGCGCAAAACCACCTAAAACTCGAGTCGCCCCAACACATGCCCGCCACGCGAGTTGCAATCGCCCGCGCGGGCTTGTGTCACCTTATGTCACCTTGGAATTGGACGGTCCCGAAGAGTCGATTGGATGCGCGGGGCCTAGGGAATGACGACGATCTTCCCGAAAAAGTCACCGGACTCCATCGTGCGCTGGGCCGCGCCGAGGTCGGCAAGGGGAAATGTCTTCGCGATGATCGGCCGGACCACGTCGCGGTGGGCCATGGACCAGGCCTGCGTGATCTGGTCCGCATCGGCGTAGAACTCGATCACGCCGCGCAGCGTGACTTCGCGAAAGAGGAGATTCGTCAGGGTGATCTTCGCGTCGAGGCCGCCGACCATGCCGATCACGATCCAGCGCGCCCCGAGGGCCAGGCTGTCCAGCGTCTTCTGTGCGGTGCTCCCCCAGACGGGATCAAACGCGACATCGGCCCCGCGACCGCCGGTCACGTCCTTCACCACTTTGACGAAGTCCTGCGTCTTGTAGTTTACGGCGTGGTCGCAGCCGAGCAGCTCCTTGGCCTTGGCGCACTTTTCATCGCTGCCGGCGGTGGTGATGACCGTCGCCCCCATGGCCTTGGCCGTCTGGATCGCTGCCGTGCCCGCGCCGCCGCTGCCCGCCTGTACCAGTACGACTTCGCCGGGGTTTACCGAAGCGCAGGCGGCGAGGCCGCGAAAGGCGGTGAGATAGACGCAGCCGAATGCAGCGGCCTCTTCATAGGAGTAGTTCTCCGGCTTGGGTCGCAGGCAGTGTGCCGGGACGAGCACCTTCTCGGCGAAGCCGCCGGGCCGCGCGGTGCCGATGATGTCCAGCCGACCGCGCGAGGCAGGGCCTGTGACGCGGGCGTCGACGACGACGGGCTTACCGAGCCAGGCAGCATCGACGCCGTCGCCGACTTCGGCCACTTCACCGGCGATGTCGAACCCGCCGGTATGGGGCATCGAAAAGCCGGGCATGCCGGACGCGCCGGAGCGCAGGAAGATGTCGAGCCGATTGATCGCCGCGGCGCGGACGCGCACGACGGCCTCGCCGATCCCCGCCTTGGGATCGGGAACGTCTTCAAACTGGATGACTTCGGGACCGCCGGTTTTGTGGTAACGGGCTGCTTTCATGATGGGTTCCTCAATTGGGCCGGGAAATTGCCTCGCTCCGACAACCTATGCCAGAAACTTCAGGAAGTCTTCGTTGGTCTCATGCTTCTTGAGTTCTTCGAGCATGGTTTCCATCTGCTTGGTGGCCGGCATGTTGAGGAGCCTGCGGCGAATCTTGGACATCTTGTCGTAGTTCACCTGACCCAGGAGAAGCTCTTCCTTGCGCGTGCCGCTCTCGGAGAGGTTCATCGCCGGCCAGATGCGCATGTTGGCCAGTTCGCGCGAGAGTACGAGTTCCATGTTGCCGGTGCCCTTGAACTCCTGAAAGATGAAGTCGTCCATGCGGCTGCCGGTCTCGATGAGGACCGAGGCAATGATGGTGAGGCTGCCGCCGTTTTCGATTTTTCTTGCCGAGCCGAACATCTGCTTGGGGTGCTCCAACGCCCGAACGTCGAGACCGCCGGTCATCGTTCGCCCGCTGGAGCCGACGAGATTGTTGAAGGCTCGCCCGAGGCGCGTCAGCGAGTCGAGCAGGATGAGCACGTCTTCGCCGAGCTCCAGATGGCGCTTGGCCTTTTCGATCATCATGCGGCTGATGCGGCCGTGGCTCTTGGCGTCGTGATCGTTGCTGGAATAGACGACTTCGGGGGAACCGTGCTGCCAGCCGCTGCCTTCCTTGCAGACGATGCGCTTCATCTCGGTGACTTCCTCGGGCCGCTCGTCGATGAGCAACATCATCAGGAAGATCTCGGGATGATTCTCGCGAATGCCTTCGGCCATCTGCTGGAGCAGGACGGTCTTGCCGGTGCGCGGGGGCGCGACGATGAGGCCGCGCTGTCCCTTGCCAATCGGCGCGAGCAGATCGACGATGCGCGTGGACATCGGGCCGCCCTTGGTCTCGAAGCGAAGTTGTTCCGTCGGGTGTACGACGGACAGTTCCTCGAACGGCTTCAGGGATGCATACTGCGCAGGCGGCAAGCCGCTGATGGACTCGATGCGATCAATGAACGGCGGGCCCTTGCCCTTCTTGCCGCGATTCAAGGTGGCCGTCAGCGACTCGCCGCCGCGAAGCTTGAACCGCGAGAGAACGTCGCGATTGATCTGTGGGTCGTGGGGACCGACCGCGTAATTACGGGCCGGATCGCGCAAGTAGCCGCAGCCGCCTTTTTCACTCACTTCGAGCGTGCCGGTCACGGCGTTGTTGGAATCATTCATCAGACAGACATCCCTTGCTGTGCAATCACGATAGCACGTCGAGTGCGACCGCGCGTCAATAAGCAGCCGGACTCACCCATCCTGGATTGCGTAAGAAAACTGGAACGCGTGCGACGGTACATACCCCGCCCGCGACCTCCCGCCGCGATGCGTAACACAATGGGGCCAACCGCCATCGACAGGTGCCACGGTCGTGCCCGGCGAGCTCCGTCATGGGCCGGCCTGCCGTTCCGTCGTTAATGACGTACGTCGAATCCGACGTACTCACCCGTCGCCGAGGAGTCCTGGCGCTGTTCACCGCGAATGTTGCCGTGCATCTCCGACCGCAGCGCCGCCAGAAATCGCTCTACTTCCCCGTGCCCTCCCTCGATGACCGCTTCTACGCGGCCGTCGGGAAGATTCTGCACATAACCGCTGATCTCGAAGTGCCGGGCAACGCCGCACGCCGTGTAGCGAAAGCCCACGCCCTGCACGCGCCCACTGAACCAGACAGTCGTTCGAATCCGGGGGCCGGGCTCCATTCCAACGCTCCATCGCAAACTGGAACCCGACGCTGATCCTACAACAACGGCTTGCACACTGCAACCGGCCGGCGTTGAACGTGTTGCGAGGAACAGGGCCGGTCCTTAATATCGGGGTCCTTGGACATGTTGAATACCCACAAACCCGGATGAGGCAAAATGCAGAAGAAGCAGAAACTGGCCCTGAAGAAACACAAGAAGCGCAAAGCCCGACTCAAGGCCAAGGCCCACGAGGCAAAGGCCAAGGGCAAGAAGATATAAGTCCGGCACGCATTGCTGAACTGCGTGGCGCGACCGGCGCCTCGCCTGGTCGGGACGCTGCAACTTACGAAGTCACCTTCACGCTTTGCCCTTTGGCCTCGGCCTTCTTCGGCAGGGTCAGTCGAAGTATGCCGTCGCGACAACTCGCGGTCACATCGCCATCCTTGACCGGCGCGGGCAACTCGATGCGACGATGAAAGCTCCCGAAGCGACATTCCGAGCGGAGCCGCCGCTCGCCTTCCTTCGGCGTATCGGCGGGCTTCTTGCTTCCCTTGATCGTTAGCACATTTTGCAGAATGGAGACGTCGATCTCCTCCGCCGTCATGCCCGGCACTTCGACGCGAAGCTGGAAGAAGTCGGGCGTTTCAACGAAGTCAATCGCCGGCGCCCAGTCCTGGCCGTCGAGCGGCGCGGTCGAGAGCCCGCCGTGCCAGACGCGATCCAGCAGCCGATCGAATTCGTCCCGCACACCCTGCAAAGACATCGGGATGTCACCTTGAAACGGAAAATTCGCCACGGTTGTTCCTCCAAAAAAAACGTACGACGCATGACTTGTCTATGATACCGCGCCGCGCTGTCGCCTGGCCTCGTAGAAAAAAAGCGCCGCGGTGGTGCCGACATTCAGGCTGTCGGCCCTGCCCATCATGGGAATCTTAGCCGTCATGACGCCTAAATCCCGCCAAATCGCCGAGAGCCCCTTTGCCTCTGAGCCCAGAATGACGGCCGACGGCTTTCGAAAGTCGATGTCCGTGTAGTGCGTCTTCGCATCCGGCGCGGCGGCAACGAGCTGGACGCCATTACTTTGCAGTAGATTGTGCACATCGGCCACGGCAGCCTCAAAGACCGGCAGGCTGAAGACAATCCCCGTGCTGGCCCGGATGACGTTTGGGCTGAAAACGTCCGTGGCGGCGTCGGCAACGATGATCGCGTCCACTCCGGCGCCGTCCGCGCTTCGGAGGATCGCCCCGAGATTGCCGGGCTTTTCGACGGCTTCGATCACGGCGATCAGCGAAGTGGGGGTGATTCGCAGGTCCGCGAGACGACGCCTCGGCCGAGCGGCCGTCACGACCAGCCCGTCGCGACGATCGCCGTAGCTGATCTTTTCAAGGACGTGGGCGGCCACTTCAATGCACTTGGCGCCGCGCCCGCGACACCGTTCCAGGGCGGCCTTGGTCTCGGGCTTGAGCGCGGCTGGGCAGTAAAAGGCTTCAACGAGTTGGACGCCGGCGCCGACCGCGCGGTCGATCTCTCGCGGGCCGTCGACGAGGATCAAGTCTCCCGCAGTCTTACCGCGATGGGCGCGCAATCTCGCGAGGTCCTTGATGCGAGGGTTCGCGGCGCTGGTGATGATCGCGTCAGATTCCATGGCCCCTGCACAAGAATGAGGACCGGGGCGAACAACCTTTTGCGTCGCGCCGGATGTCATTCTAACAGCTTGAGCGTGAATAATCGCGTCCCGTTCCTCGCCCAAGAGCAGGGGCGTCGAGTCCGTTTGCGGCTTGAGTCGCAACGCCTTGACCGGTGTTCCGTTCGGGACATACACTTCGGCCCATGCTAAGAACCGCACTGTATGAAGCACATAAACGCCTGGGCGCCCGGCTGATTGATTTCGGCGGCTGGGAAATGCCGGTCATGTACCGCGGCATCAACGACGAGCACGCCTACACGCGCACCGCCAGCAGCATCTTCGACGTGTCGCACATGGGCCGGCTGAACTTCACCGGGCCGGACGTCGAAGCATTGCTCCAGCACGTCTGCACGCGCAATGTCTCCAAGCTGAAGGTGGGGCGCAGCGGCTACAGCCACGTGTGCAACGAGCATGGCGGCATCCTCGACGATGTCATCGTATCACGCTACGAAGACCGCTGGCTGATGGTCTGCAATGCGGGTAATCGCCCGAAGATCGTCGCGCATCTTCAGCGCCACATGCAGGGTCGCAACGTCAAGCTGGACGACACTACCGAGAAGACGGTGATGGTGGCGATTCAGGGCCCGGCGACGATGGAACTCTTCACCAAGCACCTGCCGATCAAGATCGGCGACATGGGTCGTTACGGTTTCGTGACCGGCAGCTACATGGGGCAGAAGTACAGCGTCTTTCGCAGCGGCTACACCGGCGAGGACGGGCTGGAGGTCGTGCTCGGCGCGGCGACCGGCGCCTTGGTCTGGGATTTTCTCACCAAAGAGGGCGACGGCGATCGGGTGACGATCAAGCCGGCCGGCCTCGGCGCGCGGGATACGCTGCGCCTCGAGGCGGGGATGCCGCTCTATGGGCACGAGCTGAATGAAGCGATTGATCCGCTTTCGGCGGGATGCGGATGGTGTGTCGATCTGGAGAAGGATTTCCTCGGGGCCGCGGCGCTGCGCGTCATCGCCGCCGAGGGGCCGAAGCGCAAGATGACGGGCATGGTGCTTGAGGGCAAGCGCATCGCGCGACAGGGGGCTCGCGTTTTCTCCGGCGGCGCGGAAGTGGGTGTCGTGACGAGCGGCACGCTGAGCCCGACGCTGGGCAAGTCGATTGCCATGGCCTACGTAGATTCGGCATTGTCGAATGTCGGGCAATCGCTGGAACTGGAGATCAAGGAAGAAAAGGTGCCGGCGACGGTGGTCGCGCTACCGTTCTACAAGCGGCAGGGCTAGACGGCGCGTGAATCGGCAGAATATAATCAGAATATGAACATCCGAGACATCAGAAAACACATGAAGAAGCAGCCATTCGAGCCGTTTCGAATCCATGTCTCGGATGGGTCAAGCTACGATGTCCCTCACCCCGATTTCATCCTGGTGACGGTCTCAGATGTCATGGTTGGACTCGGTCGATCCCAGGAAGACATTCCAGAGAGATCCGTATTCGTAGATCCGTTACACATTACACGGATCGAACCTATTTCAAAGAGACCTGACACGAATGGTCGAAAGAAGTCGCCCTGAAATCGGGGTTTTCTTCTTCTGACATTTTGACCCATGGAGGCGCGGCGTGGGCGTTCCAACTGACAGACGATATCTGAAGTCGCACGAGTGGCACAAGCTCGACGGCGACATTTGCACCATCGGCATCACCAGGTTCGCGGCCGACGAGCTGACGGACATCACCTATGTTTCGCTCCCCAAAGTCGGCAAGGAGCTGACGGCGGGCAAGCCGCTGGGGGAGATCGAGTCGGTCAAAGCGACGAGCGATCTATACACCGGCGTCTCGGGCGTGGTGACGGAGGTCAACGGAAAGCTCGGCGACGCACCGGAACTCGTCAACAACGACTCATTCGGCGATGGCTGGCTGGTCAAGGTGAAACTGTCCGATCCGTCTCAGGTTGAGAAACTCATGACCGCCCAACAGTACGACGCCCAGATCGCCGGTTAGCCGGGCTCGTCTTGACGGCGATCGCGCGGCCGACGGTCGCGCTTTTGGTGTCGCCGGGCGACCGGCTTGCATTCCAGTTTTCCGCTACAATACTGCACCTGAGTCGTTGCATTCCCGGCGAAGTCCGTCGACTTTGCGCCCCCGGCAGCGAGTACGAGGAGATTTCGCAGAGATGCTTTCGGTAGAAAATTCCCGCAGCGTGCTGGCCCCCTCGGATACCTTTGTTCACCGCCACAACGGCCCCAGCGCGGCGGATGTCCAGGATATGCTCACGCTCATCGGCTGTGCCTCGCTGGATGCACTGGTCGACGAGACCGTTCCCGCCTCGATTCGTCTGAAGAAGCCGCTGGCGCTGGGCGGTCCGCGCGGGGAGCACGAACTCTTGAACGAGCTGCGCGGCATCGCCTCGAAAAACGAGCTGCATCGCAGCCTGCTCGGCATGGGCTACTACGACTGCATCACGCCGCCGGTCATTCAGCGAAACATTCTGGAGAACCCCGGCTGGTACACGCAGTACACACCGTACCAGGCGGAGATCGCCCAGGGTCGATTAGAGGCTCTGCTGAATTTCCAGACGATGGTGACCGATCTGACCGCGCTGCCGATGGCCAATGCCTCGCTGCTCGACGAAGCGACGGCCGCCGCCGAGGCGATGGCCATGTGCCGGGCCATTGCCGGTGAGGGCGGCGCAAGGCCGGCATTCCTCGTGGCGGATGATTGTCACCCTCAGACCATCGCCGTCATCCAGACACGTGCCCGACCGCTGGGCGTCGAAGTCGTTGTCGGCCCGGTGGAGGGATTTGATTTTGCCGCCGGCCAGGCATTCGGAGTGCTGCTTCAGTATCCGACTACGGACGGGCGCATCGTTGACTACACGTCGGTCATCGCCTCCGCGCACCAGTCCGGGGTTGTTGTTGTGATGGCGACGGATCTGCTGGCGCTGACCTTGCTTCGGCCGCCGGGAGAGCTCGGCGCGGACATCGCGGTCGGTTCGACGCAGCGATTCGGCGTGCCGCTCGGCTTCGGCGGCCCGCACGCGGCGTTTATGTCCTGCAAGGATGATCTCAAGCGGCACTTGCCGGGGCGCATCATCGGTGTATCGAAGGACGTGCATGGGCGGTCGGCGTTTCGATTGGCGATCCAGACGCGCGAGCAGCACATCCGCCGGGAAAAAGCGACGAGTAATATCTGCACGGCACAGGTTCTCCTGGCGATCATGGCGGGGATGTACGCCGTTTATCACGGGCCCAGCGGACTTCGACGCATCGCCGAGCGCGTCCGTGCCTATACGGCGGCACTCGCGGCCGGATTGCAACGAGCCGGCCACGATTTGGGAGACGCCGACTACTTCGACACGCTGCGTGTTCGCCTGCACGGCGGTGGGGCGGAGGCCCGAAAAGTACTCGCGGCCGCGGCCAAAGAGCGGATCAACCTGCGCGACTTCGGCGACGGCTCGATTGGCCTGAGTCTCGACGAACTCACCGATCGGGGTGAGGTGGCGAGGGTATTGAGTTGCTTTGGCATTAAAGCCTCGGCCGAGTCCGTGGATGACCTGCTCAGCGCCGGTGATACCGAGATTCCCGATGCTTTCGTGCGGCAGAGCGGTTATCTCACCCATTCGGTGTTCAACAGTTACCACAGCGAAACCGAGATGCTTCGCTACATTTTCCGACTGCAGTCGCGCGATTTGTCTTTGGCTCATTCGATGATCCCGCTGGGTTCATGCACCATGAAGCTGAACGCGACATCCGAGATGTTGCCGGTGACGTGGCCGGAGTTTTCCAGGCTGCATCCCTTCGCCCCCAAGGCGCAGACAAGGGGTTACGCCGAACTGTTCAAACAATTGGAGACGTGGCTTGCGGAGATTACGGGTTTCGATGCGGTTAGCCTTCAGCCTAACGCCGGGTCACAAGGCGAGTACACCGGGCTGCTTGTCATTCGTGCGTATCACGAGAGTCGCGGGCAAGGGCATCGCGGCATTTGTCTCATTCCGACTTCGGCGCACGGCACCAATCCCGCCAGCGCCGTCACGGCCGGCATGACCGTCGTCGCCGTCGCCTGCGATGCCAACGGCAACATCGACGTCGCCGATCTGAAGGCCAAGGCGGCCGAGCACGCCGACAAGCTGGCCGCGATCATGGTGACATATCCTTCGACACACGGCGTGTTTGAAGAGTCGATCCGGGAGATCTGCGAGGTTGTGCATCGGCATGGCGGGCAGGTCTATCTGGACGGCGCAAATATGAACGCCCAGGTCGGTCTGTGTCGGCCGGGCGACATCGGCGCCGACGTCTGTCATCTCAATCTGCACAAGACGTTTTGCATTCCCCACGGCGGCGGGGGGCCGGGCATGGGGCCGATCGGCGTGGCGAAGCATCTTTCGCCTTTCCTGCCGGGCCATCCGGTGTCGGGCGTGGACGGCGCCGGCGATCAGGCGATCGGGCCGGTTTCCGCCGCGCCCTACGGCAGCCCGAGCATCCTGACGATTTCGTGGGTTTATATCGCTCTGATGGGCGCGGAGGGCCTCAAGCGGGCCACGCAGATCGCCATTCTGAATGCCAACTACATGGCATCGCAACTGGAGCGGCACTACGACGTGCTCTATCGCGGCAAGAATCGCCGAGTCGCACACGAGTTCATTCTCGATTGTCGCGGCTTCGAGAAGACGGCCGGCGTCAAGGTCGAAGACATCGCCAAGCGGCTGATGGACTATGGCTTTCACGCGCCGACGATGTCCTTCCCCGTACCGGGCACGTTGATGATCGAGCCGACTGAGAGCGAGTCGCGCGCGGAGCTGGATCGCTTCTGCGACGCGATGATCTCCATTCGCGAAGAGATTCGCGCGGTCGAGGAGGGCCGGGCCGATCGGCAGGACAATCCGCTGAAGCATGCCCCGTTCACGTCTGATGCGGTGATGGCGACGGAGTGGACGCATCCATTCCGCCGGGAGCAGGCGGCGTTCCCGTTGCCCTGGGTCCGCGAACGTAAGTTCTGGCCGTACGTCGGCCGCATCGACAACGTCTGGGGAGATCGAAACCTCTTCTGCACTTGCCCGAGCGGTGAGAGCCTCGCGAAATAGGGCGGAACCTGGCGTGGCGCGGTTGCCGGCCATTATGGAGAGTCCAGCCCGGCGGCGGGGCGGCTGCCCCATATTGTCTGGGCAAATGACGTGCCCAAGCCGGCGCCCAAACCGTACCGGCAGCGGCACTTGACGCTGACAAGGCGGGCGTATATCAAATAGTGTTCTGGCGAGCCCCTACGGGTGTTCGCTGGAAGCGACGCGGGTGTAGCTCAGTGGTAGAGCGTCACGTTGCCAACGTGAATGTCGTGAGTTCGAATCTCATCACCCGCTTTTTTATGAGGGCTTTTCAGCAAATCAGGCCTTGACCTGCCGCCGATAACAGCCGATGCTAAGATTCAGGCAGGCGAGGGATCGCCGCCAGCAGACATACGAGCTTCCCGTGGGATACCGATCCGGAGTGGTCAGGCGTTGGCCGCGGGACAGCGAAAGCCGAAGAGATCGACAACAGGTCGGTCGGGACGCATCAGACGCCTGACCGGCCTTTATTGTTGCGCTGCGGGTGACGCCCGAGCGCCGTCGGTCCCAGGGTCGCTTTGCAAGGCAGGGCGAAAGGAGACGTCATCATGGCGAAGAAAGAAATCACCGGCAGCCAGCGAGACGAGTCGGCTTCCGCGGTCGCGGACGAAGATGAAGAGCCGCAGGATCCGAAGGAAGCACTCAAGGGCGTCATCAGTGTCGCCGTCTCCGACGCGGGAACGCTTCGCAAGACGATGACCGTGACCGTCCCGCGCGACAGCATCGATCAGGAGCTCGAAAAGGAATACAAGGGCCTCGTCGCCGAGGCGATCGTGCCGGGCTTTCGCCGCGGCCGCGCCCCGCGCAGGCTGATCGAGAAGCGCTTCGGCGGAGAAGTCGGCGAGCAGGTGCAGACGCGGCTGGTCTCCAATGCCTACCTGGCGGCCATCGAGAAGCAGGACCTGAAAGTCCTGGGCGATCCCCTGCTGTGGGTGAAGATCAAGGAGTCGAAGTCTTCGGCGGACGGCAATGAGCAGCTCGTCGATATGCGCACGGCGCTGAACCACTTGAAGTTGCCCGAAGACGGGGACTTTGAGTTCAAGTGCGAGGTGGAGGTCAAGCCCGAGTTCAAACTGCCGGACCTCGAGGGCATCAAGATCGAGCGCCCGGCCCTGTCGATTACCGACGAGGATGTGGACGTTCAGATCGATCGGCTTCGCGCCTTGCGTGGCAATTACGCACCCGTGGTGAATGGGTCCGTCGAGGACGATGACCTGCTGATCTGCGACATGGTCATGACAGTCGGGGGCAAAGAGGTCAAAAAGGCCGAGAACATTCAGATCTCGGCGAGGCCTCAGCGAATCGAGAGCGCTGCGTTCGACGACTTCGGCGAGAAAATCAAGGGCACGAAAGTCGGCAAGACCGTCACCCTCGAGGGCGAACTCGCGGATGACTACGAGGTCGAGGACCTTCGCGGCAAGAAGGCGAAGTTCGAACTCACCTTAAACGACATCAAGCGGATGAACCTGCCGCCGATGGACAAGGCCTTCCTCGAGACCCAGGGATTTGAAACCGAGATGGAGTACCGCGCCTGGGTCCGCCAGCGAATGGAAGGTCGGCTTGAGTCCGAACTGAAGCGCGGCATGAGGAATCAGGTTCGCAAGTACCTGCTCGACAACACCAAGCTGGACTTGCCCGAGGGGCTGTCCACCCGGCAGACCGAGCGGGCCGTCCTCCGCAAGATGATCGACCTGCAGCGCCAGGGCGTGCCGATGTCCGAGATCGAGAAGCACGCCGACGAGCTTCGCACCATCGCCCGGGAGGAGACGACTGCCGAGTTGAAGCTGCACTTCATCACTGAGGAGATCGCCGAAAAGCTGGAGACCGAGGTCTCCGAAGAGGACATCAACGGCGCGATCGCCATGATGGCACAGACCTATAATCGCCGATTCGACCGCGTCCGCGACGAACTGGCGAAGAACGACGGCATCGAGATGCTTTATTTGCAGATTCGGGACGAGAAGTGCATCGACAAGTTACTGGAGAAAGCCAAGATAACCGATGCAGAGGTGCCGAAAAAGGGCGGCGCAAAGTCAGAGAAGCCCGCGAAGGCTGCCAAGGCGCCGCAGGCTGAGTCGAAAGCGGCTGAGACGCCGGCTACCCCTAAGGCTGCCGCCGAGAAGGGGGTCGCCAAAAAATCGGCGACGGATAAGCCCAAGGCCCCGGGTTCGAAGAAAGCGAAGTGATCTGGAGGCCGCGGGATCGCTTGCCGCCGGGGGTGTCGGGCGATGGGAAAAGGCCTCGACTATCATCTCGACGGCTCATGCGACAAAGTCGCGCCGTCGAACAATGCAGAGGGTATTTGGTCATGGACGATCGTCTGATTACTTACGCCGGATTGATGACTCCGCAACAGATGGTGCCGCCGCACATGGCCTCGATGCAGTCGATGGCCCAGGGCGCGCCCTATCAGCGCATCCGTGAGATGTCGATCGAGGACATGCTCCTCGAAAACCGCATCATCTTCCTCGCAGGCCCGATCAACGAGCGAAGCGCCAGCCTGGTCATCATGCGACTGCTCTATCTCCAGAGCATCAAGAAGGACCAGGACATCCACCTGTACATCAACTGCCCCGGGGGCATGGTGGATCAGACCCTGGCGATTTACGACACCATGCGCTTCCTTACCTGCGACATCGCCACCTACTCGATCGGCCAGGCGGCCAGCGGCGGGGCGATCATCCTGACGGCGGGGACCAAGGGAAAGAGATTTGCATTGCCCAACAGCAAGATCATGCTGCACCAGCCGTGGGGCGGCGTCAGCGGTCAGGCTGAGGACATTCGGATTCAGGCCGAAGAGATCATCAAGGACAAGCAGAAGTTGAACGAGATTCTCGGGCTTCATACCGGGATGGACATCAAGAAGATCGAAGAGGAGACCGAGCGAGATCGCTTCATCACCCCCGAGGAAGCGGTCAAGTGGGGTCTCGTCGATGAGATCGTCGATAGCGCGGCCATGAAAGAGAAGAAGAGCTAGGGCGGCGACGCTTGTCTCTTGATTCATCTGGGATGGAAGCACGATAACCGCAGGATAGTGGCTAAGGAGAGTCCAATGAGCATCAACCAATCGTTGATCCCCTTCGTGATTGAGCGGACCGGACGCGGGGAGCGATCTTACGACATCTATTCCCGGCTTTTGAAGGACCGGGTCATTTTTCTCGCCGGTGGGATCGATGATGACGTGGCCAATGTCATCGTCGCCCAGATGCTCTTCCTCTCCAACGAAGATCCGAACGCGGACATCCACTTCTATATCAATTCACCCGGCGGCAGCGTTTCCGCCGGCCTGGCCATCTATGACACCATGCAGTTTCTCCGGTGCGACGTCGCGACTTACTGCGTCGGCGTCTCGGCGAGCATGGGGGCGATCCTGCTTTGCGGCGGCGCCAAGGGGAAGCGATTTTCCCTGCCGCACTCGCGCGTCCTGTTGCATCAGCCGCTCATCGGCGGCGTCCTGCAGGGAGCCGCGACGGACCTTTCCATCGAGGCCAAGGAGATTCTCCGGCTTCGCGAGCTTCTCTACGCCATCATTGGAAAGCACTCCAACACCGACATCAAGAAAATCGCCAAGGACTGCGACCGGAACCTCTGGCTCGATCCGACCGAGGCGATGGAATACGGCCTGGTCGATCGCGTCCTCGAGCGGCAGCCGGAGATCACCAAGCGGCCTTCCGCCGTGGATGACGACTAGGACGGTCGCCGATTTCGAGATGGACGTTTACCGCGACCTACCGGGTGCGGTAGGATGCCCGGTCGTTCGGAATCTTACGATCACCGCGGAGCGGGATAGATGCCCCTTTACCTGCGATCTCACTACGGTTGGCGTCTGCGGCACCTGGTCGTTCTCTCGCTTGGGCTCGCCGGTTGTCTTCCACCGGAAACGGGCGATTCGCGCATCACAGAGATTCAGCAGCTTAAGGAACACATCGAGGCTCAGAACCGCGAGCTGACCCAGCAGAAATCGCAAATCGCCGAGCAGGCTCGCCAGATTCAAACGCTCCAGGGCCTCAGTGAGTCGGATCGACTCGCCCAACTGGTTCACGTCCATAAGATCCGGCTTCAATCCCTTTCCGGCGGATACGATGACGACCGCGATGGCATCGACGACGGGGCCGTTGCCTATCTTCAATTGCTGGATGCGGAGGGGGATGTCATCAAGGCCGCGGGATCCGTCGTCATGGAGGTCTACGATCTGGCGGCGCCCGATTCGGAGCGTCAGGTGTTGATGCACCAGTTGGGCCCGGAAGAACTGGCGGCGACCTGGTTTGGCCGTTTCATGACATCTCATTACACCATCAAAGCGCCATGGCCCTCGGGCCGGATGCCGACACACAAGTCACTCACGATCGTGGTGCGCTTCACCGAACTGCTGACCGGCGCGTCGTTCGAGGTCCAGCAGTCGGTCCAGGTAAACGGTCCCGCCCTCTAAGTTCGATTCACGGCGCCATCAATCCTCCCGAAATCCGTCTCGCGCAAGAATTGCCGATTCATGCTGCTGCGCCCCATCCGGTTGGTTGCCGAACGGATCCAAACGAATTTGATCCACCGGCCGAGCAGTTCTATGCTTTATTAGGTATTGCAAGCCGAATTCCCCGTGGGCGCCCGCCGGTCTCCTTCCCGCGGGAGCCACCCTACCTTGGTCG
Source organism: Planctomycetia bacterium (assembly GCA_015075745.1). Classification (NCBI taxonomy): domain Bacteria; kingdom Pseudomonadati; phylum Planctomycetota; class Planctomycetia; species Planctomycetia bacterium. The sequence continues at coordinate 832,461 of JABTTW010000002.1, read as the reverse complement.
CCCGGGCGGAATTCCACCCTGCCTCACGGTTCCAGCGCTGGTATCGCCGATATAGAGGAATCCAGTCCGATAAGGACGATCGCCTCATTGATAATGATTTGCGGTCGCTATTATCGGTAATGAACTAAGGCGAAAGGGTTGGTAACGCCGTTAAAGAGCCTATTGATTCGCACGGATTCGAGGCCCTGCGCGAGCCTCGCGCGGAGCTTGCTGACTCAGTCCGTGCCCGACGGCCAACTTGCCCTCCGAGGTGAAAGCCAGTGAACAACACGTTGGATGACAACGACATGTGCCGGCCGGTGATTCGGCTGAAGACCGGCGAGCCGAGGGCCGAACGGTCGGCGAGGTCGATCACCGGCCCCGTCACGGTTCTCGGTAGCGGCGACGGCTGTGACATGGTCCTGGCATCAAGCAGCGTTGATGAGGCACACGCGGTCATCGTCCGGCTGGGCGGCGGCGCGTTCGTCTGCGATCTGGGCGCTCCCGGCGGAACAATGGTCAACGGCGCCCACGTGCGCTGGGCACGGCTGGAAGATGGGGACGAACTTTCCATCGGGTCCTTCTACTATTTTGTGGAGATCGGGCGATCGTCCGGCGCCCTCTCGGGGCATACGCGCCCTTTCTCACTGAGAAACGATCTGACCATCGGCGTCATCCGCAGCGAAGACCCCGTCCTGCTGATCGGGCGCGACGCGGCCTGCGACGTTGTGCTGGATGGCGCTCATGTCGCTCCCCGGCATGCCATCGTGGTGTGGACGGGCGATGGGCCATTGGTGCGCGATTTGCAGGGCCGGTCGCTCGTACGCGTCAACGGCCGGGCCGTCCGGCAGAGGCTCGTCCACTCGGGCGACTCGATCGGCGTCGGTCCGCACGAAATGAGATTTGAGATCGAAGCGAAGACTCCCGCCGCTTCGATCAACGCCGATCCGGCCATCGCCGCGGAATATGGACGCCCCCGGACATTCCACGAGGAATACCCGGAGCAGGACGACGCGGCGGACCCCCGCGCGGCAGAAGACAGGATTCCTAACGTCGCCGGCCCGCCGGACTACGAGGGGATGAACGAGGACGATGCAGCGCGCGAGCTGGTCGAAGACCTCGAGCGCAATGAAGCAGGCGATGGGCAATGGATGACCGGTCATGATGCCGAACAAATCGAGGCCCTCGACGATTCAGAGGTCCTCCAGCTATTGGACGGGGCCAGGATGGATTCACATGCCTCCTCAGGTGAAGTGAGGAAAGGAGACGACGCCGGCATGACTCATCATGGCGACACCCGGACGGAGGCTGCGCCGCGCTCGATGACGTTCTCGGCGGACGAGCTCGTCGCGGCACGAGTCGTGGACGAACGCGACGCCCGCCCGCAGGCCTTTTCGCCCGACTTCCGGCAGCGTGTGATTGCGGCACAGAATGCCCTCGACGAGCGAGCCCGAAAGTTAAGAGAGGAGCTTGATTCAGAGCGCCGTCGCCTCAAGGCGTGCCAGGATCAGCTCAAGGAGCAGGCCCGCCGCCTTCTTGAAGCGGCGAAGGCCAATGAAGAAACCCCGGGCGACGGGGCGACCGCGCAAAAGCAGGTGGCAATTCCGCGTCAGGAGAAGTCGGTCGCATCGCAGGGCCCTGGCAAGACGCTTCACGACAGCGACCATGAAGAATCCATCGCCTCGCTGGAAAGGCTCTTCGCCGACGGCGCGGCCGAGCTTCCCGCATCGGACCGGAATGTCCGCCACACGCTGCGGACCGCCGAGACGGTCGCCGACGTCGGCAAACAGGCCCAGGCGGAGGCGATGAGTCTTCAGCATCAGGTCAACGAGTTGATGGAGATCGTTCGCGACGACCAGCAGGGCATGAACGAGGCCGAGCAGCGACTGGAGTCGCTGCGCTTCGAGATCGAGCGGCTCAAGTCTGAGGTCGCACGCGCCCGTGAGAAGCATAAAGTTCAGTTTTCCGAGCACGAGGCCCGCTATGAGAGCCTCCAGCGCAGCAGCGAGGGCATCAAGCAGGAACGCGAAGCGCTCATGCTCCGCCTGCGTCGACTGGATGCCAAGGAATCCGCGCTCAACACGCGCATGGCCGATGCCAAGCGCGTTCGCAAGGACATGGAGCGCGAGTCGAACCGTCTGGCGAGGCTTCAGGAAGAACACGATGACCGGCTGCGAGAGCTTCGGATCAACCTGGAGGGCGAGCGGCATCGGCTTCGCCTTCGGCAGACCGAGCTTCAAAAGCGGGCCAGCGAACTCGCCAAGATGGCCAGGACGCGGCGTCACGCCATCGAGGAGATCGTCCGCGAGCAGCAGAGCGAGCTTCAGGACACCGAGGCGGACATCAAGGCCAAACGCAGCGCCATTGCCGAGGCCGGCCGCGCGGAACTCGAAAAGACCGCCACCGAGCTGGAGCAGTTGCTGAGCGTCCGATTGAGCGATGTCGAGTCTGAACTACTCGCCAGACAGGAAAGCCTGGACTCGTGGATCATGGCGATCTGGGACAACGCCAAGGGGTCGAGCGGCGGTCCCAAGCGCGTCGAGTCGATTGCTCGCCCGCCCAAGTCCACTTTCGGACTGGGTGGTGCTCCGGCCCCGATGGCCGCGGAGCCGCAGGTTCGACACCTCGCCCAGCTTGAAACCGAACTGGAAAACCTGCATCGCGCGGTTTTGCGCATGGAGGACGATTCCGATCACCGAGGCGTGACGGATGGTCTTGCGTCACGGCGTGCGTCGTTGCTTTCGGGAGCCCGAAAAAGCGGCGATTTGACGACCCGTTTCGCGGAGAAGTTTTCGTCGTTCAGGATCGGTTCCGGCCATCGAATCGATGGCAAGCCGGCTTCTTCGACGCGGACCGATTCGCCCGACATCGGACTTCAGAAGACGGGCCAAGGATGAGGAGTTGCCTCGATCAGCCCACGCCTGTCGGTTGACCATGTGCAGCATCGCGGAGCGAGCTCGAATGGCGAAAAGCTGGGATAGGCATAGGGCGGTGGCCGGAGTGTTGCTCCGATCGAGAACTTTAACCGACGACACGCTGACGCGGTCGTCTTTGTCTTGTTGCAATCAGCCGGAGGCGGAGGTCTTCCAGCGATGAATCATCCGAATGAATCGCCGCAGTTCGGTCACGATCGCGCCGAACAGCCCTCCGAAGTCACCGACTCCGGGCTGCCCGTCCTGAGCGACGCCCGCAACGAGCTTCAGGCTCAGATGGCGCGTGACCTGGACCGGCTTCGCCGCGTCTCCTCGCACTTGTCCGAGGCCCGATCATGGGCGGAGCAGTATCCCGACGAGGCGTCGGCCCTTGAGGCTCTTGCCGGCGGGGCCTCCATCGCCGGGGTCGCACCGTCACCGTCACATGCCGCCCCGTCCGCATTCGGTCGCCAACCCGCCAAAACGCCGGATTTAATGAGGCTGCATACCGGCCAATGGCAGATGGGCTCCAGCATGCCCTCGGCTTTTAGTGCATCGCAGTTCCGCCGCGAGCCGGTAAACTACTCCTCCGGGGGCAGGGGCGCCACCATGGCCAAGCTATCCGCGACCGGCGACCTCGCCGCTGCACAGTCCAAAGACTCGCATTCCGCGCCCCGCGGTTCGACGGTTCCCAATGCCTCCGCATCCGGCAAGCCCTCGGCGGGCGGCGGCCACGGTAACACCGGCGGCAACGGTCGCAATTCCAAATCCGACGAACTCAAACAGCGCGTCGTTCGAGCCCAACAGGCCCTCGATCAGCGCGCTGAGAAGATTAAGTCCGCCCTGTCGCAGGAGCGCGAGCGACTGCGAGGCTACCAAACGCAACTCGAGCGCAAGGCCCGCGAGCTGAGCAGCCTCGCCGAGCAGCGACAGCGCGCCATCGACGAGGAAATCTCTCGTCAGCGGAAAGAACTGGCCGCCGAGCGCGAAGAACTGAATCGCCATCGCGCGGAGCTTGAAGGACGACAGGCCGCGATCGAAGAGGCCAACAAGGCCTTCATCGAACAGCAGAAGACCGACCTGCAAAAGGCGGCGGGGGCCCGACTCGAGCAGATCGAGCGCGGGGCCGCCACGCTTCAGCAGCAACTGGAACATAAGTCGCGGATCCTGGCCGAGCGGGAGGCTCAGCTTGAAAAGCAGCTCCAGTCCCGCCGAAGCGACCTTGAGAAAGAGTTCTCCGAGCGACAGTTTCAACTCGAGGCCCGGCAGAAGGCCATTGCCGAACGAGAAGCACAGATCGAGCGCACCGCCAACGAGCGCATCGAGGAATACCGCAGGCAGACCGCCGAGCTTCAAACCCAGCTTGAGTCCCGCCAGCAGGAACTCATGCGCCGCGAGTCCCAGACCGATCGCGCCGCGCGCGACCGCCTGTCGCAGGTCGAGCGCGAGGCGATCCAGAAGCAGTCCGACATTGATGCCCGCCAGCGCGCCCTGGTTCAGCGCGAGGCCGAGACGGAAAAGACGGTCGCTGCGAAGCTCGCCGAGGCCGAGAGGTCCGTCGCCGCGAAGCTCGCCGAGGCGGAGAAGACTGCCGCCGCGAAGTTCGCCGAGGTTGAACGCGCCGTGCAGGCCAAACGAGCCGAGCATGAACGCGATTTCACCACGCGGCAGGCGGATTTAGAGGCAAGGGAAAAGGCCTTTCAGCGCCGCCAGTCCGAGTTGCAGCAGGCGACCGACGCCCGGCTGGATCAGATCGAACAGGGCGCCGCGACGCTTCAGCGCAAGATGGAGTTAAAGGAACGCGAGCTCGCCGAGCGGGAAGCCGAGTTCAAGGATCTTCAGCAGCGCCGCCAATCCGAGTTTCAAGCGCGCATCAAGGAGCTGGAAGATCGCAGCGCCGAGATGGATCGCAAGCAGAAGCAGCTTGCCGATCGCGCAGCCGAACTGGATCGTCAGGCCGGCACGCAGTTGGAAGACCTCGAGCGGGAAGCGCGTCAGCGCACCGCGGAGATCGAGCAGCAGCACGAAGCGAAGCGCAAAGACCTCGAAAGCCGCATCTCCATTCTTTCTCGCCGCGTCGCCGAGTTGGATCGCGCCGCGGCCTCGCGCATGGCCGAGGTCGAAGACGAGATCGCCGGTCGCCGCCAGGAACTCGAAGAACACATGCAGCAGCTCGCCGCCCACGAGATGGAGCTGCGCCAGAAGAAGGACGAATTCAGCAAGGAGCGAGAGTCGCGCGTCGCCGAGCTCCGCGCCAAGGCCAAGGAGCTTGCCGAGCTCGCCAAGATTGAGCGTGAAAAGCTTGCCGAAGAGGCGAAGGCCTCGCATCAGCGGATTGCCGAGCAGACTCAGGAACGCGAGGCGGAGCTCACGTCGCTGCGTGAAGCGCTCGACGCGCGCGGCCGTGAGATTGCCGAGCGCGAAGTCGAACTCACCCGCCACGAAGGCGAAGTGAAGCGCCACGGCGACGGCCTGGCCGCCCGCGAGACCGAGATTCGCGGCAAATACGCCCAGTTGGAAGCCCGCAGCGCCGCCATCGAAGAGACGCAGACCGAGCTTGCCGCCCGCGAGCGCAAGTACGAGGCCTGGCAAAGGCGAACGAACGAGGTCGAGCAGGAAATCAACGAAGCCCATGAAGCCCTGCGAAAGCAGGAGGCCGAGATCAATCAGGCCGCGCAGGTCGCACGGCAGCGCGCCTCGGAGATCGAAGCCCGGCTCGCCGAAATCAAAGCCGCCGAGGGTCGTCTGCACGACGAGCAGGCGGCGGTCGCAGCCCGTTATGCGGAGTTGGCGACGCGCGAAAAGTCGCTCGAATCGCGGCTTGATGACATCCGGCAATTCAAGCGGCAGGTCGAGGCCGAGTCTCAGGAAGTCCTCGAAAAGCGCGCCCGGCTGGAAGACATCGCCGAGAAAACGGAAGAGTATCAGCGAATCCGCGCAGACGCCGAGGCCCGCGCCGAGGCGGTCAAGCGGCAGGAGCGGGAGCTTCAGAATCGAATCTCCGCCGCGCAAAAAGAGGCGCGCGAACACGAGAACCATCGCAACGAGCTGGACGCCATCCGGGAGGGTCTCGAGTCCAAGGAGGCCGAGCTGCGCGATCGCGAGGATCGCGTAGCGCAGCGCTTGACCGAGGCGCGAGAAGTCGAGGAGCGACTGCGCCGCGCCGCCGCCGATCACGAATCTGAGCGACTCCGGCTCACCGAAATCGAAAAGCACCAGGAAGAGCAGGCCCAGGAGCTCCTTCAGCTCCGCCAGGACATCGATCGCCGAAAGGCGGAGATCGACGCAAAGGAAGCGGCGACCAAAGAGGAGCGCGCTCGCATCAACGAGGCCCGGCGGTCGCTGGGCGAGCAGGAGATTGCCGTTCGTGCGGAGTCGCAGCGACTCTCCGCTGAACGGGAGACCTGCGAGAAACTGCGGGAGGAAATCACCGCCGGCCTGGCTCGTCTTGAGCGCGAGAAAAACGACCTCACCGCCCGCGATACCGAAGTCCGCAAGGCCCAGGCCGATCTGGACCGCACTCTGTCCGCCGTGAAGTCACAGGAGCGATCGCTTTCCGAGGAGCGCTCGACCGTGGCAGCCGCGCGTCAGGAGGCCGAGGAGGTTCGCGGTGAGCTTTCGCGTCGCATCACCGAGACGGAGGAGCTTCGTCGTGCCCTCGTGGAAAAGGCCGAGCGGCTCCGCGAGCGCAAGGCGAAACTGGCCACGGACGCCGCCACGGTGGACGCGCGCCTCAGAACTTTGAACGAGGAACTCGAAGCCGCCAAGCGCGAGCGCTCCGCCATCTCGCACGAGCGCGGCCAACTGGAAAAGGACCGCCGACAACTCGCCGCCGATCGCGACGGTTTCATTCGCGAGCAGGCCGAGTCTTCCAAGTCGCTGCAGTCAGCGTCAGCATCCGAGTCAAACTTCCAGGAGATCGACCGCCGCCTTGCAGCGCGCGAGGCGCACCTCGAAGAGCGGGCCCGAGAGATCGAATCATTCCGCGAGCAGGTCGCCCGGGAGCAGTCGGACTGGAATCGACGTCGCATGGAGCTTGAGGCCGCCGAGCGCGATCACCGCGACGCCTCGAGCGAGCTTGCCATCATGACCCAGCGGGCACGCGAAATGGCCGCGGAGGTTCAATCCCGCGACGAGGCCCTGACGGATCGCGAGCGCGCCATCGCCGCAAGGGCCGAAGAGATGGCTGAGGCCGACCAGCGCGTGCGACGCGCCGCCGAAGAGACGGAATTTCGCCGGCGTGAGCTCGACCGCGAGGCCGAAGAGCTGGAACGCCTCCGGGCCAAGCTCGAAGCGGAGCTTGAGGCTTCAAGATCGCAAGGCGCCAAGATATTCCACGAGCGCGCGCGCCAGGAAGAGGACGCCGAACGCACCGTTCGCCTTCAGCTTGAAGCGGCCGAAGCCGACTTCCGCAAGCGACTCGAATCGCTCAAGGCGGAGACGCGCCAGCAGCAGGAAGAGATGGAGCGCGAGGTGGTTCGCCGTCGTGAGATCGACGAAGCGGAGCTGGAGCAGAAGCGATGCCGTCTCGATTCAGAGCTTGAGGACCTTCGCCGACGTCAGGCTGCCGTACGCGAAGAGCAGGCCGCCCTGCGCCGCGAGCGCACCACCCTGCAAAATGCCGCGCGGGTCGATGACAAGCGACAGGACGAAGATTCCGAACTCGGGCTCTTGGAAGAAGAGGCGGATGCGCCCAGCTCTTCGCATCGCACGCCGATTAAGGCGGGCCAGGATTACGATCCCTTCGATCTCGCGCCGGGTGATGCCGATGCTGCGCACGAGGAGCCGTTCCTTGCCGCCGATGCCTGGCCCGAGGCGATTCGTCCCGCTGGAGCGGCGATTCCCTCCGGCGTTCCATCGCGCACCCGATTCACCAGCGTCCTCACGGTGATCGCGGCCCTCGCCCTCGGTGCGACCTCATCCCTGTGGTACATGTGGTTGCCGGTTCGCGAAGTTCAGGTGACCGGGCGTCTGGTCCTGCCGCAGGGCGGGCCAAACGCGATTGTTCCGGCGACTGCGCTGCAAACAGTGAGTACCGATGATGCCTGGCTCCGTCAGGCCTCCGCGTCCGCAGGGGTGGACGTCAAGTCGCTCATCGCCGATGGATCGCTCAAGATGACTGTTGCCGATTCCGGCGATGCCATTGCCCTGAATGCGAGCGTGCTTCCAGAGAACGAGGCTGCCGCGGGTCGATGGCTCAGCGCCGTCGGTGCGTCTCTCCAGCAATACTTGAGCCGCGATTCCGCGATGCCCCAGCGCTTCACTCAGCAAATCACCGATCTTCAAACATCCAGGAAGAGTCAGGAAGATGCCCTTGCTTTAGCGCGTGCGGACATCGATCGCCTCCAGCAGCGTGCCGCGGTCCTGTCAGGGCGCGACGTCGAGGCCGTGCGCAAACGCAAGGAAGATCTGAAGATTCAAATCTCCGCGGCCATTGCGGATATCTCCAAGGCCAAGGCCGCCCTGGCGCAGTTCGAGGCGTCGCCTCCCTCCGACGCGCCGGTCTATCCGTCGGATTCGCAGCTCGCCGCTTCCTATCAAAAGGACGTCGAACTGACCGAGGCCCTCCGCGAGCGCAACGCCAAGTCCAAGGAGTGCTTCAAGGAATTGGACAAGACCATCGGCGAGGCCGCCGAGCCGTTTGAAAAGCTCAAGGCGTCCATCGGCGAGATGCGCGAGGCCGTCAAACACCAGATAGAGATTCAGTCGAATGCCGAGATACGCGGCGAACTCGACTCGATCGCGAAAGACCTGGCCGAGTATGCCGTACTCGCCGACGAATTTCAGGGCCAGTGGACGGAGCTCACCGACAAGATCACCGGCTGGCCGCGCACCAGTGATCCCGGCCTGCTGCTCGAGTATCAGGCCAAAGCGGAACTCCTCGTTCGCAATTTCTACGGTGACTCGCGCGTCCCGTTCAGCGCCGCGGCCGACCGGGCCGACGCGATCGGCCGCGAAGGCGAGGAGATGACCAAGCGCCGCGTGATTCAGAATGAGTTGACCAGCCTGGCCCACGCCGGTCTGGAAGCCAGAAACGCGTGGATCGTCATCGCTCGCAACGTCGTCCCTCAATACAACCTCGTCCTGCGCGCCGCCTGCGATTCAGTCCGCGACCTCGCGCCGCGCATCGAGCAGTTGAAGGTTCGCCACAGGGAGAAGGTCACCGCCGAGTTGGTCGCCCAGAGGCAGGAGCAGTCCAAGGCCGAGCACCTCGCTCTGAAGGAGGCCGCCGATTCCGCCACCCGTCGTCACGAGGTCCTCTCCGACGAGTTCCTGCGAATTGACGAGGTCGCCGCCGACGATGCCACAGCCATGGCAGAGCTCAAGGGCCTTCAGGATCAAATCGCCGACGGCCAGAAAAAGATCGTCGCCGCCGAGGCGAAGATCGCCGCGATGGACGACGAGATCGCCAAAGTCACCGCCGCCGCCGCCAAGTCCGCACGGATTCCCAACTACCAGGCCACCGCCGCCGTGTATCCGCCCATGTTCGACCCGGGCAAGCGCGGGCCCGCCTTCGCCATCGGCGCCGGCGTCTTCGCACTCGTGCTGCTGATTTCATGGGCGATGCGGTCTCCCCGTCGCACGCCGGTGCCGATTCCGGTCGGCCGTTGAGTCGGCGATCCATGCCCCGCGTCCTGTATCTCTCGACCGACCTGCAGCGCGGCGGACTTCCCCTTCGATTGTGCCGGCTGGTGCTGCGTCTGCGCGATCTCGGCGTTACGCCGATTGTGGGATGCCTGACGACGCCCGGCCCTCTGAGCGACGAGCTCTCGGCGGCGGGCATTGAAGTGTTTGCCTGCGGAGGCAGGGGCGGCCTGGACGTCTCCTGCCTGTGGCGCTTTGCAAAGATCGTCCGCCGATTCGACCCCGATCTGATCCACGCCTCGCTGTTCCATGCGAACGTGGCGGCCCGGCTCATGGGACGCTGCGATCGCCCGCGGCCGATCATCACCTCGACCGTCACCATCGAAATCGAGCGCGCCTGGCATCGGTGGGGCGAGTGGGCGACGGCGGGTCTCTCGAGTCTCCACGTTGCCAACGGTCTGGCAGTGGCGGCCCACCTTGAAAATGAGCTCGCGTTTTCGCCCGATCGGCTGGCGGTCATTCCCAACGGCATCGAACTCGCGGCATTTGAGTCGGCCGAGCCGATTGATCGCGCGAGCTTCGGCATTTCCCCGGATGTGCCCATCATCCTTTGGGTGGGGCGGATGGATCGCGTCAAGGATTTAGCGACATTCGTAAGCGCCGTTCGCGTCGTCGCCGCAGGGCGCCACGTGCAGGCCGTTCTGGTCGGCGATGGTCCCGAGCGAAGCGCATTGATGAAGTCCATTCGAGACGGCGGGTCGCCGGAGCTTTTTCTGCTGCCTGGCTGGTCAAATGAAGTGCCTCGGTGGCTCAAGGCGGCAAGCTGCCTCGTACTCACTTCTCGTACCGAAGGATGCCCCAACGTGCTGCTCGAGGCGATGGCATGTCGTTGCCCCGTGGTCGCAAGCGATATCGGTCCTTGTCGAGAACTGATCACCCACGATCAGCACGGCCTGCTTGCCCCGGTGGGTGATCCAGCGGCCTTTGCCGGGGCCATCGGCCGTGTCCTGAGCGATCCCGTGGGGGCCTCCCGGCGAAGCGAAGCGGCCATCGCCCGGGTTGAGCAGCGGCACGATCTGGCCCGGGTCGCTGCGCAATGGATGCACGTCTACGACCGGTTGCTCGGAAGCTAAATCGAGCGTTCGGGTCGCATCGCTGCTTGTGATTTTTGAACCTTCCGATCTGCAAATTCTTACAGCGAATAAACTTTCGTGAGCGACGAGTTTGGAGTGACTCTGCCCAAGAATTATTTGAGAAATTCGCTTGCAAGCGGAATGTGGTTTAGTGTAGAGTAATCCCATCAAGTGGGATGAAATGGGTGAATGAAATGGCGGTTTTTGGATGGTTTTCGCAGGGCACTATGAGCATGCCATCGACGAGAAAAATCGCCTCTCGATTCCTTCGAAGCTGCGAGCTCGGTGGAATCGGGATCGGGATGGTGACGGTTTCTACGTCGTCCCCGGCCGTCAGTCGGGAACTCTTTGGCTCTATACAGAACGTCACTTCGAGGCCCTCTCCGAGTTCGCGGAGTCCAGCCTCATCCCTGACCAGAATCAGCTCGATTTCGATGAGATCTATTTCCCGCTGGCCGAGTTCGTAGAACTCGACGGCCAGGGACGAATCCTTCTGCCCGACCGCATGGTCAAGAGATCGGAAATTGGTCGGGAGGTCGTGATCAGTGGTGTACGGGATCACGTAGAGATATGCCGACGCGATGACTTCGACAAGAAGCTGGATGAGCGATGGACCAAGTTCCACGAGATTCAGCAGAAGGCGCGCGAGGCATACAAACAGGCACGGCGGCAACCCGGCCGAGAGGCCGGTGAAACCTGACCAACGGGTGGCGCGGTGTTCACCCGGGTGAGGTAGTTTCGAGTGAGGTGGCGCGGAAGGAGTACCGGATGAGGGCCTCCTTCCGCCCACTATCTCTACCTGGCAATCAAGTTTCCGGCGGCGGGACACGGACGGCTGAAGGTCGCCGGAATAGCAACGCGAGTGGATCGGAACGAACGAAAACAGGGCATTTTGCAAAGCAAGGGCGCGGCCCCCGATACGGACTTCTTTTACTGATTCGGCAGACAATGGGTGTACTCGCCGTCAGCGATCGAGGCGCTGCATCCCGTGCCGCCAAATCAGTCTGACAAAAGAGTGCCGCCGCGGGTGGAAGTAGTCTTGTTGCCGGCGATGACCTCGATTCGTTTCGCACGCCGACGAAATGTGGCTGGGCGATGCGATTCAACGCGTTGAGGCTGCCCGATCACCATGGACGGTGACCGGGCTGCCCTGTTTTTCGGGGGCCGCGGCGGTTCGTCACATCTTCGCGCGTTCAATCTTCCACCCCTGAGCCTTATCATGGCCCGCTCGCAGTGCGCAAGGTCGCGGCGGCCGCCGCGATCTTCGCCGGACGGCTGGATCGAGATTTCGCAAGAGGGTGTGAGGGTGATGACACGGCGCGCTCGAACGAAGTCGCGTTCCGACTCGGTCTCCGCCGCGTCGCCGCGAGGCATGCCGGGGCCTGTCCGCACAATTGCGGCCGCGATCGGCATTTGCACCGTCACGCTCCTGGCATACTTCAACAGTTTCGATGTGAAGTTCATCTTCGACGACGAGGCAGGCATCGTTGAAAACGAACTGATCCGTCGCGTTCTGCCGATCGAGCGGTTTCTTCAGTCCACCCAGCCGTTCACGGACTTTACCTTTGCCCTCAACTACGCTTCGGACGGCCTGTCCCCCGGCGGGTTTCATGGCGTGAACCTGGCGATTCACTGTCTCGCCGCGTTGCTCTTATTTGGCCTGGTCCGGCGGACGATCGTGATGCCGGGCGTTTCCGACACCCTGCGCGACAGCGCCGACGGGCTGGCCTTCGTCGTCGCGATTCTCTGGTCCGTCCATCCACTCCAGACCGAGAGCGTTACCTATCTCGTGCAGCGCAGCGAATCGTTGATGGGCCTTTTCTACCTGTTGACACTATACGCCGCGCTGCGAGCCGCGACGTCAGGGACGCGGTGGGCATGGAATCTGACGGCGATCCTGGCATGTGCCGCGGCGATGGCGTCGAAGTCCGTCGCCGTGACCGCGCCATTTGTGGTGCTGCTCTACGATCGCGCATTCTTGTTTGAAAACTGGAAGGCTGTATTCCGCGGCCGGTGGAAGCTCTACGCCGGCCTCGCGGCAACCTATCTCGTTCCCCTGGGGCTCGGAGTATTCCATGGATTGTTCTTTGAATCGTCCGAGACCGCCACCGTCGGATTCGGCTTCAAGGGCATCACGCCCATCGAATACCTGAAGACCCAGCCCGGCGTCATCCTGCATTACCTGACTCTGATCGTGTGGCCGATCGGCCAGTGCCTCGACTATGCCTGGCCCGTGGCGAAGTCTTCCTCGGACATCCTGTTACCGTCCATCATCGTTGGATTGCTTGCTGCACTCGGCATTGCGTGCTTCTTCCGCCGCCGAGCCGTCGGATTCCTTATCTGTTCGATGTTTCTGATCTTGCTCCCAACGTCGAGCATTGTTCCGTTGAAGGACCCCGCCTTCGAGCATCGGATGTATCTGCCGCTCGCCCCCGCACTGGTGGCGCTGGTCATGCTGATTCACGCCGTAAGGCTGCCGTCACAAAGTGGCGGTAGCCCGGCGAAGACCCGCCGGTGGTCCTGGCGTCCCTATGCGGCGGCGATAGCCTGCTTCATCTTGATCATGCTCACGCGCGAGCGAAATGCCCTGTACGCCGAGCCGAAGAAATTGTGGGCCGACGTGGCCGCCAAGGCCCCGCACAATCCCCGCCCGTACAACGCCCTCGGCTTTATTGAGTTGGGTAGCGGCGCTCACGACGCCGCGATCGAGTTGTTTCGTCAGGCCATTCGCCAGGATTCAGATTACGCCCCCGCCTACGTCAATCTGGGGAAGGCGTACTATCGCAAGAGAAACATGGAATCCGCCGTTCGCGAGTTTCGCATCGCGACGCACGTGAGTCCATCTTCCCTCAATGCCGAGGCGCACCTCCTCTTCGGCACCGCCCTTGCCGAAACCGGTCGCTCCGAGGAGGCGATCGAGCAACTCAAGCTCGCCATCAGCAAGAACCCCCGGCTCGAACAGGCGTACTTCGCCCTCGCGGATCGGCTCTGGAAGCTGGGTCGCCGGGAGTCGGCGGTCGGCGTTTTCCAGCAGGCGCTCGCCTCGGAACCCGGCCTGGTCGAGGCCCGGGTCAACATGGGTCTGGTCCTCTCCGAGTTGGGCAGAATCGACGAGGCCGTTTCGTCTCTGGAGAGCGCCATCCGATTCTCAAAGCCCACTACAAACCCCGAAACCGTCATTCGGGCCCACTACAACCTCGGCTTGGTCCTGTTCCAGGCGGGCCGACAGCAGGAGGCCGCGCCGCATCTTCGCAGGGTGTTGAGCCTGAGCCCGACGCATCATTCGGCCGCCAAACTTCTTCAGCAGATCACGGTCGACCCGGCGACCGCCCCGGAGGCTGGGCCTGGCCGGTAGGTGGCCGGGCCTGAAATCTCTCGGTTGGCCGAGAAAACACTTTAGTTTGCGTTAACTGTCGGTTAAGCTACAAGCAATCAGGTTCCCGAATGGTTCGCGATGTGCGACCCCCGGGGGCTTCGGAGGTGGAGGAAGTTCAAACCAGCTCAGGTTCGAAATGCCTGTAGCATCACCCAACAGCGGGGCAATCCTGTGTCCCGCCAATCTCCCGAGGGAATTATGATCCGAGCCAAATCGATTGTCCTTGGTTGTGTTGCGCTATCTATTCTCGCTTCGAGCCATCAGAGCCGCGCCGACGTGCCGTTCAAGAACGGCAGGGCTTTGATTCCGACTCAGGCATCCGTCGAGACAGCGGCCGCGGTGGTCAGTCTCGCGCAACCTCTCGGTGAGACGCATCTGGTCGTCCAATTCAACGAACCCGTCACCGACGAAGTCCGCACCAAGTTGGAACAGTCAGGTGTGCGACTGCTCGATCCGCTCGGCGAGAACGCATTCTTCGCCCATGCCGACGCGAGCCGATTGAACGCCGTCGGTCTCGGCGAAGTCAAGTCATTGAGCGGCGTCTCCGCCATTGCCACCGAGTGGAAGCTCCACCCGATGCTGGTGGCCGGTGAAGTCCCCATGTATGCGGCGGTGTCAAAGGCCCCGCAGATGGAAGACGGCAAGCCCGTCAGCGTGAAGGATCAGGAACTTCTCATCAACCCGACGGTCGGCGCCTATCTGAAATTCCATCCCGACGTCAACCTGGCGCAGGACGGCATCGCGCTCGTGCAGCAGTACGGCGCAACGGTGCGCGATGTGCTTGAAACCATTAACGGCCTCGTCATCGAGTTGCCCTATCAGACCATCGCGATTCTCGCGGCAGAGGACAAGGTCCAATGGATCGAGCCGCCGCTGCCCCGCATGGGAGAGATGAACGCCGAGAACCGCCTCATCACCGGCGCTGACATCGTGCAGGCCGCACCCTATGGCCTCGATGGCTCCGGCGTTACTGTCATGGTCTACGACGGAGGAACAGGACGCTCGACGCACCAGGATTTCGGCGGCCGACACACCAACGGCGACACGGCAGGACTCTCTGACCACTCGACCCACGTCGCCGGCACCATCGGCGGCAGCGGCGCGGCGTCCGGCGGCGTCGAAAAAGGTATGGCCCCCGCGGTTCAGATCTGGGGCTACGGTTTTGAATACGACGGATCGGGAACCTTCCTCTATACCAACCCCGGCGACCTCGAAGCTGACTACGGCGCCGCCATCAACGCCCACGGCGCGGACATTTCCAACAACTCCATCGGCACCAACACCGAGCCGAACGGTTTCCCCTGCAGCTTCCAGGGCGATTACGGCCTCACATCCAGCGTCATCGACGCCATCGTCCGCGGCTCGGTCAGCTCCGGCGTTCCATTCCGAATCGTCTGGGCGAACGGCAACGAGCGACAGGGTAGCCGCTGCGACGTCGAAGGCTTCGGCGACTACTACAGCACGGCCCCGCCCGCCGGCGCCAAGAACCACATCGCCGTCGGCGCGTTGAACGCCAACGACGACTCCATGACCTCCTTCAGCAGTTGGGGTCCCGTCGACGACGGACGAATCAAGCCTGACATTTCAGCACCCGGTTGCGAGGCCGGCGGAGACGGCGGCGTCCGATCCTGCTCCAGCAGTGGCGACACGGCGTACTCGGTGAAGTGCGGCACCTCGATGGCATCGCCGACCGTCTGCGGACTTTCGGCTTTGCTCCTCCAGGACTATCGCATCCAGTTCCCCGGCGATCCCGACTTCCGAAACGCCACCCTCAAGGGCTTCTGGGCCCACACCGCGGTCGATCTCGGCAACGTCGGTCCCGACTACCAGTTCGGCTACGGCTCGGTCCGCGTCGAGCCGGCGCTGCTTCAGATGCGCAGCGGAAACTGGCTCGAAAATCAAATCTCCCAGGCTGAAGTCTACAGCGTGCTCGTCATCGTGAACCCCGGCGATCCTCAGCTCAAGGTCACCCTCACCTGGGACGACGTCCCGGCCACGCCCAATTCCAACCCTGTCCTCGTCAACGACCTCGATCTCGTCGTTTTCGACCCTTCGAGCAATCAGCGATTCCCCTGGACGCTTGATCACCTGAACCCCGGCGCGCCCGCGGTGCAGACTCAGGCCGACCACATCAACAACATCGAACAGGTCGTCGTTAATTCGCCGCCGCCCGGCGTCTATCGCGTCGAAGTCCGCGGCTTCAACGTGCCGCAGGGCCCGCAGACCTTCTCGCTGGTGGCCTCGCCGCTTCTGGTCAATTGCTCCACCCAGGGCGTCATCGCGCTGGACAGCAATAAGTACGCCTGCAGCGCCACCGCGACCGTCCGCGTCGTCGATTGCGATCTGAACACCGACGACAATATCATCGACACCGTCACCGTGAGTATCTCGTCCACCTCGGAGCCCGGCGGCGAGTCCCTCCTGCTGACCGAGTCCGATCCGGCGACCTCGACCTTCCTCGGCACCATCAACCTCGCCACCGTCGACGCGGCCGGCGTGGTCCTGATCGCCGATGGCGATACCGTCACCGCGACCTACATCGACGCCGACGACGGCATGGGCGGCATGAACGTGGTCGTGACGGACCTCGCCGTCATCGACTGCTCGCCCCCGGTCATCTCCAATGTCATGACCACCGCCCTCAACGCCCGAAATGCGACCATCGGCTTCGATACCGATGAGCCGGCCAACGGCACCATCCGCTACGGCCTGGCCTGCAACGCATTGACCGAAACCCAGGGATCAAGCGGCTTTAACTCGGCCCACTCCATCGGCCTCTCCGGCCTGACCGACAACACGACTTACTTCTACGTCGTCGATGCCGTCGATGAGGCGGGCAACATGGTCACCGACGACAACGGTGGGGCATGCTACACGTTCGCCACGCCCGAGGTGCCGGACTTCTTCACCGAGCTGTTCGACGCTTCTGACGCCGACCTCGACAACACCTCGCTGCTCTTCGTGCCCAACGGTTCCAATGATTTCTACCTTGCCTGCGCGACGCCGATCGTCCAGCTTCCCGTCGATCCGGCGGGCGGAACGAATCTCGCGCTGACCGATGACGGCAACGCCAACGTGGCCATCGGCGGCGGGTCGAGCGTCTTTATCTACGGCACGGCCTATACCAGCTTCTTCGTCAACGCCAACGGTAACATCACCTTCGGTTCGAGCGACAGCGATTACACGCCGAGCTTCGCCGAGCATTTCGCCAAGCCGCGCGTGGCCGCCGTCCACGACGACCTGAATCCGTCGCAGGCCGGCACCGTGAGCTGGAAGCAGCTTGCCGATCGCATCGTCGTCACCTGGCTGAACGTGACCGAATACAACGGGACCAATCAGAACACCTTCCAGATCGAACTCTTGTTCGACGGAGGCATTCAGATCAGTTACCTGGACATCGCCTCCACCGGTTACCTCGCCGGGCTCTCCGCCGGCACCGGTCTGGATCCCGACTTCTTCGAGTCGGATCTGTCCGCCCTCGGTGATTGCGGCCCAAGACCCCCGACCGCCGGCGGTGTCTCCGCGACAGCGCCGGAGGACACGGAAGTCACCATTACCTTGCCCGCCACCGATGACGGCACCCCCGGTCCGCTGTCGTACATCGTTGTTTCGCTGCCCACCTATCAGTTGAAGGATGCGGGCGACAATCACGTCATCGTCCCCGGCGATTTGCCGTACACCGTGACCGCTGGCGGAAACCAGTTGAAGTACCAGCCGTCGGGCGGTTACAACGGCCCCGACAGCTTCACTTACAAGGTCAATGACGGCGGTACGCCTCCCGACGGCGGCGATTCAAACACCGCCACCGTCACCATCACCGTCGTTCCGGTTCTGGAACTTCCGTTCCTCGACGAGTTCCCGGCGACCACCTTTGACCCGCAAAAGTGGGCGCTCATTTCAAATGCGACCATCGATACGGTCGGCACGGCCGAGCCCAGTGAACCCAATTCCGCACGATTTAACGGTGATCCCTCCGGCGGCGATGAGATTCGCACGCACGTCTTCAACCTGAGCGGCGAAAGCGCCGTCCGCCTGACCTATTCATACGAACAGAGGGGCGGCGGTGAATCGCCCGATGCCGGCGACGACCTGTTCGTCGAATACCAGGACGCGAGCAACAACTGGCAGGTGCTTCAGCAGCATCTCGGCTCCGATCCGGACATGACCACCTACACCACCCAGACCTTGCTGCTGCCGGCGCCCGCGCTGCACGCGGCCTTCAGGCTGCGATTCCGCAACACGGCGACTGCCGGAGCGTTTGATGACTGGTTTGTCGATGACGTCCGGCTCGAGCCCGCCAACGCCCCGTCGGCCTCCAACGGCGCGGTGGCAACGGCCGAGAACACGCTTGTCAACGTGACGCTTGTCGCCAGCGATCCCAACATGGACCCGCTGACCTATGTCGTGTTGTCGCTTCCGGCCAACGGAACCCTTCGCGATCCGGCCACCGGCAACATCGTCTCTGCCCCGTATAATCTCGCGGGCGGCGGCAATGTGGTGCGCTACACGCCCAACCTCGGCTACGCCGGTATCGATCCGTTCACATTCAAGGTGACCGACGGTCAGTACGACTCCAACGTCGCCACCGTCACCGTCACCGTGGGCGGTCCGACGGCCTACTATACCTTCAACATGGACACCAATCCCGGATGGACCACCATGGGCCAGTGGGCCTGGGGCGATCCGACCGGACAGGGTTCGCACAATCTCGATCCGCAGAATGGTTTCACCGGGACTAATGTCTACGGCTACAACCTGGCCGGCGACTATCCGAGCAGTCTCTCGCCGGTCCAGTACCTGACCACGACCGCGATGGATTTCTCGGCCCTCCAGGGCGCGCAGCTTCGCTTCCGCCGCTGGCTGGGTGTCGAGTCGGCGACTTACGACCACGCCAACATCGAGATTTCTGTCAACGGCACGAACTGGACGACGGTCTGGAACCATACCGCGACCACCGCCATCTCGGAGAATGCCTGGTCGCTTCAGACCTACGACATCTCGGCGATCGCGGATAACAAGCCGACCGTCTACATCCGCTGGGGCATGGGTACCACCGATACTTCGGTGACCTATCCCGGTTGGAACATCGACGACGTTGAGATTCTCGGCCTGGCCCCGGGTCTCTGCGTCGGCGGCACTTACGGCGACGTGAACATCGACACGGCCGTTGACGCCCTCGACGTGCAGAAGTTTACCAATGTCCTCCTGAACCCCGGTGCCGCCTCGCCCGCAGAGAAGTGCGCGGCCGACGTACACGCCGACGGTACTATTGACATGGTAGACATGGATGAGTTCGTCGAGTTGCTGCTGAACTAGTTGATTCATCCGGATGACCCGGATAACAGCTCAATTCAAGGGCGTCGGTGCGGCAAAGGCCGCCCGGCGCCCTTTCTTCTGTGCGCCCTTGGCGAGCCGAGAATATAGCCCGTCAGCGCGGCATCCATGAATCGCGATCATGGAGCTTCGCAGCCCGGAAAGTCGCATTTTCAGGCCGCCAATCGCGGTTTGCGTCTAACGGTCGGTAGTGGCATGGGCCCTGATAATCCCACCCCGGGATAGATTAGCCGCCCGGCGGCTTTTTTCGTGAACCCGTTTCGGTGTATGCTCTTATGTGCAGTAGCCTTGTTCGCGGCAAGCCCGCATTTTGCCGCCGCTGTAGGGAGGGTCCTGTCGTGTCTCGCTTCAAGTTGACCGCGTTCACAATTCTTATGGGTTTCGTGCCGGCCGGCGCGCTCGCCGGACCCATCTGGCCCGAAGGCGCCGCGGGAAGATTTCCCTCGTCCGCCGAACCCGTCACCGTTCCAGTCACGCACATCACGGGAGCCCTGACCGGTTCGCTCTTCCGTGGCGTCGAGGCAAACGACTTCGAAGACATGTACCAGATTCGCATTCTCGACGAGCGCGATTGCGGCGGAAAGGGATTCACCGCCAATACCACTTGGATGGTCGTGCCCGGCGGCATCAACGATTTCAATACCCAGCTTTGGCTCTTCGACGCTTCAGGACGCGGCCTGCTCGGGAACGACGACGCCGGCCCCGGTGTGCCGCAATCGTTCATCTCATTTCCCGCGAATGATCTGACCCTTCAGCCCTTTCCCGGCCCCGGCATTTACTACCTCGCCATCACCGGTTTCAACGACGATCCGCTCAGCGCCGGCGGTCAGATTTTCAATCAGGCAAGCCCTTTCGAAATCTCCGGGCCCGACGGTCCAGGCGGTCTCTTACCGATCAATAACTGGTCGGCCAACGGCAGCAGTGACATCGGCTTGTACGACATTCAATTGGAATGCGTCGGCGCGGTGCCCGAGCCCGCGACCTGTTCAATCATTCTTGCCGGACTTGGCATTGCCCTCGCCCGCAGAAGGCGCCTCGCCTGACTGAGAGGGACGATTCTCAGATTTGATTCGCGCGCGCAGCGCAGCCAATTCTCTCTCCGCTTCCAATACGTCCTGATGATCCGGCCCGAGCAGATTCGACAAACCCTCCGCGGCGCGCTGCCATTCAATCAGCGCCGCCTCAAGGTCGCCGTGCTTCTGAAGCAGACGCGCGAGCTGTCTCACCCCTCGAACGACCCGCCAGTGATCGGGACCGTAAATCGTCTCGACCGCCTTCACCGCCGCCCGCGTCTGGGCAATGGCCTCGCCGGTATGGCCCAGCTTGTCCAGGCATAGACCGTAGAAGATATGTGACGCCGCCGTCTCTTCGTGGGCTTCGCCCAGTAGCCGGACGCGGGTCGCCAGCACCGACTTGAACAAGTCGGCCGCCTCTTCGTGTCGGCCCATGTTGTCCAGACATGCAGCGAGGTGATGCTGCACCTCGGCGACTTCCACGCTCTCCACGGGATACAGCTTCATGCGCATGTCCCTGGCCCGAAGATACTGCGCCTCCGCCTCCTGGAACCTGCGCTGATTCCACCACGACGCCGCGATCCACATCGTCGCGCTGGCGATCTGCGCCTCCGACCCGCCGTGCTCGCGCCACAGCCTCAATTCTTCGGTGAACTGGGCCTCCGCGCGCTCTGCCGCCGACGGCCCCAGCTTCAAATACATCCGCCCCAACGTCTCGCGCACCATCGCCCCCACGTCAGGCGGCGCGCCGGCGTCCGAGTCCAGCCATCGCGCCGCCTCATCGAGAAAGCCCGGAACCGACATCTCCTGGCCGCCCGCCGAATCGGGATCGACCATCAGCAGCATCGCGGCAAGTGTCTCATTCAGTCGTTCCGCGCGATCGCGTGCCATCGAGATGCGCACGAACGAAACAGAGGTGACCGTCAAAATCGTCGCCAGCGCCGCCGCCGTAATCGACGAGATCGCCCGGTGTCGACGAACCCAGCGCCACGCCCGCGCAGCGCCGCTGATCCGCCGCGCCAGGATCGGCCTGCCCTCCAGATACCGCTCGATGTCCGCCGCGAACTCCGCCGCCGTCGCGTAGCGCCGCTCCGGTTCCTTCGCCAGCGCCTTCAGCAGGATGGCGTCGATGTCGGCATCGCACGCCGGCCGGACCGACGAAGGACGCGCCGGCTCGCGATCGCGGATGTCGACCAGAATGTCCGTCAGTTCGCCGACCACGCTCACCGGCAGCTTGCCGGTCACTAGCTCATAAGTAATCGCGCCCAGCGAATAAACATCGCTGCGCACGCTGACAAACTGCGTCAATCCGCGCGCCTGTTCGGGCGGCATGTATCCCAGCGTTCCGACAAGGTCGCCCGGCCGCGAGAGGCTCGCATCGACGTCGGTTTCTCCACCGCTGTCGAGCGCCTTGGCCAATCCGAAGTCCAGAAGATGCACCTGGTTCTGATCGTCGAGCACAATGTTCGAAGGCTTCAGATCGCGGTGCAGCACCCCGCGCTGATGGGCATAATCAACCGTCTTCGCGATTTCGCACACAATCCCCAGACACTCGTTGATCGAGGCCTCGCCCCCGCGCATCGCCTCATCGAGCGTCCGCCCCTCGACATATTCCATCACAAAAAAATACTGCCCGGCCAGGACGCCCGAATCGACGATCGAGACGATGTTCGGATGCTCCAGCCGCGCGACCAGCTCCACCTCGCGCTCGAATCTCCGTCGCGACCGCTCCGAAGCCTCCAGCGGCGCATGCATGAACTTCACCGCCACCCGTCGGCCGGTGGACTGCTGATACGCCTCGTACACCGAGCCCATGCCGCCGCGCCCGATGCAGTCGATGATGTGATAGCCCTCCAGCTCCGGCAGCACGGCCGCTTCCTCGCCCGCCATCGCCGCCGAACCGCCCCGGCTCGTGGTCCTCGACATGCGCTGCAGCGAGGCCCGAAGCGTCGCCTCGCGATCGGTGATTTCCGGAAATTCGTTCAGCACGTCATCAAGGGCGGCAAGGGGATTCTCCACGCGCCGCTGGCTCAGCCTCGCGATAATCCGGTTCACAAGCTCGTCTGATGAAGATTTCATGGGCCAAATCGCGATAGGTCATCCGCCGCGGATGGAATTGTTCACGGCCCGCTGCTAGGGATATCATAACTCCTCATGCACCCCGATGAAACGCCGCCGAGTGAACCGACCAACTTGGCGGAGTTGTGCCGCCTCGCCGCAAAGGGTGATTCCGCCGCCATCGAAGAACTCCTCTGGGCGCATCGCGGTAGACTCTTCGGCTTCACCCGCCGCAAGATCGGGCCCGACTGGCAGGGCACCATCGACCCCGAGGACATTCTCCAGGAGGCCTACGTCGACGTCTTCCGCGGCATCAGCTCCTTCAAGTACGAACACGAAGATTCGTTCTATCGCTGGGCGACACGACTCATCGAACACCGCTTCATCGATCGCGTACGCGCCCTCCGGCGCAAGAAACGCGATGTCTCCCGCGAGGTCGGCTCCGGCGGCCTCCATGCATCGCGCCACGAATCGTTCCTCGCCAATCAACTCAAAGACTCCCTGACGCCCAGCAAAGTCGTCCGCCGCCAGGACGCCGTCAGCGCACTGATGGCCTGCATGGCCAAACTCCCCGACGACTGGCGCAGCGTCGTGCAGCGCTTCCATCTCGACGAAGAGCCGCTCTCCAACATCGCCGCAGACATGGGCCGCTCAGAGGACGCCGTTCGACGCATGGCCTCGCGCGCGGTCGAGCGCCTCGCAGAGTGCCTGCGCAGCGCATCGCGTTTCTTCAACAGCGACGAATGTCCCGGGGCTTAGACGCAACGCATCGCAGTTTTCGCGCCGATTTTCCGCAATTCTGACGCTCCCCCTCTTAGATAAACGAACGCGTCTGCCGGATTGTTATCTGGGTTCTCAGGCGGTTCACAGCTATGCGGTGTCGATTCGATCGCCGCAAAAAAAATGTCGCACAGCGGCAAGTCGAAAGGAGTGAGTCATGAATCTCTCAATCAACAACAAAAGGGCGAACAGTTCCCGCCTCGCCGCGCTCTCCGTCCTCCTCGTCGTGACCGCCGCGACGCAGGCCCTCGGAGCCACGCGGACGATCAATTTCGTCAACAACACCGGCCAGAATGTGGACGATCTCCACCTCAACCTTGCCAATGGAAGTACCGTGGACTTCGCTCAGACAACGCCGTTCCAAAACGAGCGCGGAGTCGACGGCGGCACGAACCACAACCTCTACGGCGCCAACGTGGCAGCAAACGGAACCGCCACCGTCAGACTCACCTCCGGCTCCAACAAGATAAAGCTCAACAGTTGGTGGTGGACCCTCGGCGGAACCGCCTTTCAGGACGGCGCCCGCGTCGGGACCGTGCGCGGCGACAACGGCGGGGCGACTCTGTCATTCACCGGTGGCCACGCTGCCGGTGATGGCGCGGTCCTCGTGAGCATCGACGGCATGAATCGCGTCTTCAACACCATCCCCGGCGCCGATCCCTTGCAGTCGATGGTCATGTTCCAAAGCCTCCTCACCGAGATGGTGGACGGCGATTTCGAACTGATCCACTCCCTACTCGAACCATCAGCTGAAGGCGTTACCTATTTCGGCAACGTCCTCGGCGACGAAACCCGCGAACTCCGCACCGAAATCCTCGCCCAGGATTCCTTCCAGCCAATGACCCTCACGCCGGTCCCCGAGCCGGGCACCATCGGCTTGCTGGTCCTTGCCGGTCTCGCCGGCCTGCGGAGAAGTCGCCGGAATTGTCGAGTCCTCTAATAGCTGGACGTCTCTAAATCTAGGCGTGTTCGAGCGGCCCTCGTGTCTACCAAAAGTAGCGCGAGGGCTGTCTTTCTTGATGGACCGTCGCGCCGCCAAGACACCTCGGCCTCTCGGCAAACGACACGCCATATGGTATGATGACCGGAACGGTTACTGACCTGGACGACGACACCTTGCCCACGAAACTCGAAATCGCTAAGAGCTGGCTACCCCGCTATACCGGCATGCCGATTGACGGCTTCGGCGACTATGTCCTCCTCACAAATTTCTCTCACTATGTGGGGCGCTTCGCCGATCGCTTCAAGTGCGACGTTTTCGGTCTTGGGCGGCCGATGCAGGCCGCGACAAATTCCGCCGGCCTCTCGATCGTCAATTTCGGCATCGGCTCACCGAACGCCGCCATCATCATGGATCTGCTCACGGCCCGCGCCCCCAAGGGCGTCCTCTTTCTCGGCAAGTGCGGCGGCCTGAAGCGCACCACCGAGATCGGCCACTTTATCCTTCCGATCGGGGCGATTCGGGGCGAAGGCACATCCGACGACTATTTCCCACCTGAAGTCCCGGCCCTGCCCTCCTTTAAGCTCCACAAGTTCGTCTCCGAGAAGATCCTTCAGCACGGCTTGGATTACCGAACCGGCGTCATCTACACCACCAATCGCCGCGTCTGGGAGCATGATGAAGAATTCCAGAATCGCCTCCAACTCGTCACCGCCATCGCCATCGACATGGAAACCGCCACGATCTTCATCGTCGGCCACAAGAATGAAATCTCCCGGGGCGCCCTTCTGCTCGTTTCCGATGTACCGATTACCCCCGATGGCGTGAAGACGGAAGAAAGTGACGTTCACGTAACCAAGGAGTGGAGCGAGCTGCACCTTCAGATCGGCATCGAGGCCATGACGCACATCGATCGCCAGGGCGAGCCGATCCGCCATTTCAAGTATTGATCGTCCCCCGCCGCGCGGCGCCTAGATCAGGCCGAACGAAGCCAAATGCTCAGTGGCCGCCTTCACCATTTCATCGATCACGGCTGGCATCGGCTTGTTCTTCATTCGCACGCCCGCCGATTGGGCGTGGCCGCCGCCGCCGAATCGCTGGGCCAGTTCCACCACCGTCACCTTGCCCTCGCCGCGCAGGTTGATGCGGATCACCCCCGGCTCACCCTCTGAAAAGAGCATCGCCAGACGCACCCCGCGCAGGGCCCGCGGAATCGAGACCTGGTCGTCGATGTCATCCGCCTTGCACCCCGCCTCGGTGATGTCCTTGTAGGAAAGGTAGCTGTAGGCGATGCGCCCGTCCGCGACCACCGTTGTGTGGTCGTACACGCGCCGCAATAGCTCGAAGTCGCTGCGATTCTGCGACCGGCAAAGTTGCTCGCCGATGTGGGCCACGTCGGCCCCGGCCCGGACCAGCTCCGCGGCGATGTGCAGCGAGTCCGCGCTGGTCGCCGGAAATGAGAATCCACCGGTGTCCCCATAAATCCCGGCATACAGAAGCGAGGCCGTCTGCGCGGAGGGCTGAATGTCCAGCGATCGCAGCAATATCGCGATCATCTCACTGGCGCTGCTGGAATGCGGATCGACCCAGTTGCTCTGCGCAAAATCGATATTGGTAATGTGATGATCGATGTTGAATGTCGCCGGGCCGTCGGTCATCGCGGGTTGCGGCTGGATGTTGATCCGCTTCTCGGACGCCGTATCCACCACGATCAGTGCATCGAATGGCCCGTCTGGCTGCCAGGCCCCGACTTGCGGGACCGATGCCGCAAGTTCCAGCATAAACGTGATCTTGCCTGATACGCAGCCCGTCGGCAATCCGACATGCGCGTCGATGCCCTGTTGTCGAAGTGCCATCGCCAGGCCGAACATCGATCCGATGCAGTCGGCATCCGGCGTGACATGCCCCACGATCAGCGGCCTCTTGATCGCTCTGAATCGCTTTAAGAATTCTGCAGACGGTGTGCGATCGGGCCTTGATTCGTCCGCTCGGCCGTTCGGTATGGTGCTGGGGACCGTCGATATTGTCATGAATTAAAGAATAGGTCAGGCGTTCTGCCCGTGCCAGTCTCGTCCGTGCCGGCCGAAGCGCGAAGAGAATGAAGTTTTAACATTTGTGCCGCCAGTGCTGATTGCACGGCCCCAATCGCCGCCGTGTCATAGCCCACAACCACGGTTTATCCCGGGACAAAAAAAAGCCCAGGGTTCGGTTGCGTGCTGGGGGGAAACACGCGGGGCGCCGAAGCCCTGGGCAGGTCTAGAATATCGGGCGAAGGGGGGCTTTCAAGGACAAAAAGACTTACCCGGCTCCACCTTCACGCCCGGAGGCGAATAAACACCGTAAATGCCTTTTAAATAACGAGTTAGGCCGTTCAAGCGTAACATGTCTGGGCCTCCTTCAACCGTGCTCATAACAGGGTATCGGCGTTTGGAGCATTACCGGAACAGTCTCGTAGCCCAGACGATTCCCGCAAAAAGAACCACGACGGCCCCGACGACGGTTAGGACCGAGGCCACCGGCCGCTTGAATCGATACAGGCGGGAAAGATGCCGCAGATACTCAAGTTGCTGCCGAAGCGTCAGCTTGCTCTTGCCGTGCAGGCGATCGGAGAAGTCGATCGGCACCTCCCTGACCCGCTCGCACCGAGCCTTGATCATGATTTCCAACGCGATCTTGTAGCCGATCGGATTCAGCCCCGCGGACTTCGCCCGACGGTACGTCTCACGGCTGATGCAGAAGAAGCCCGCCATCGGGTCCTTCGCCGTCGTCAGCGGCCTCGCCAGCAGAGTCGCCACTTTCGAGTTCAACTGCCGAAAGAAACCCCAGTCCTCCTTGGTCTTCCCGCCCTCCACATATCGCGAACCGATGCAGAAGTCCGCCTGCCCGCCGGCGATCGGCGCGATCACGTCCGGCGCAGACTCCGGCGGGTGCGACAGATCGGCGTCCATGCACAAGAGAATCTCGCTGCTGGCCTCATCGAATCCACGAACAACAGCGGATGAGAGCCCCCGCTCGTTCGTCCGCACAATCAGCCTCACGGGGTGCTTACCCGCAAGCTCCTTCACCACCGCATCGGTCCCATCCTGGCTGTTGTCATCGACCAGGATCAACTCCGCCTCGTACCCCGCGGCCCCCAGCGCGGCAAAGAGCCGTGGAACAAGAATCGGGATGTTCAGCGCTTCTTTGTATGTGGGGACGACAATGGAAACGCTCGTCTTCGGCATGGGCGGAGATTGTAACGAATTCGCCGCGTCATGCCCGGCCTTCCGACGAGCCTCGGGCTCCCGACGAGCTCCGGCGTTCCGACGAACTCCGCCCTTCCGACGAGCCCCGGACTTCAGTCCGGGCGGTTCAATATCCACCAGCGGCCCCCATTTCCGCGCGAGCGCCGAGCAAAATCCACCAGCGGCCCCCAATTCCGCGCGAGCGCCGAGCAAGAATACTCATTGCGATGTCACCGTCCCGACAACCCCAACCCAACGCCACAGGCCTCCCAGATTTCGACGTTTCGACGTTTCGATTTTTCGACGTTTCCACCCAAAAATCACCCAAAGGCCGAACCACCCCAACCCATGCCCGCCACAAGAGTTGCAAGCGAAAAAAATCGCGTGTGTCACTATATGTCACCTTCGATTTTGCAGCTCTTGCGCGCGATCAACGTTTTTGTCTTCACCCTCGACACCTTGGCCCCTCGATCCCTCGGCCCCTTTTTTCGCCTATTGTCACCTTCAATTTCATCACCCCCCGTAGCGTCCGGCGCCCCTGCCGGACGCATCACACCGGAGTACGCTCGAATGCCCCCGCGCGATCCAACTGCTCAATATTTCGACGTTTCGACGTTTCGATTTTTTGACGTTTCCACCCAAAAACTCGAAGCGCCCCAACCCACGACCGCCACAAGTGTTGGCACAATCCCCGCGAGGCTTGTGTCACCTTATGTCACCTTGCGATGACCAGCGCAGACAGGCCCCAGACGCGTCTCTCGCCGGTGCATTCATCGCTCACCGTATCGACGCTACAATCAAGGGCACAAGTTCAGTGCACGAACAGGCCGATTTCGATTTTTCGAGGAGATATTGCCATGAAAAAAATAGCGGTTTGCCTCAGCGGCTGCGGGTTTCTCGACGGCGCTGAAATTCAAGAATCCGTGCTCACCCTGCTCGCCATCGATCAGGCCGGCGCGAAGGCCGTGTGCTGCGCACCGGATATCAACCAGGCCGGCGTCGTCGACCACCTCAGGCAGGAGCCCGCCGCCGGCACGCGAAACGTCCTCGTCGAATCCGCCCGCATCGCCCGCGGCGATATCGTCGACGTTAAAAAGATCCGCGCCGCCGAGATGGACGCCCTCATCTTCCCCGGCGGCTTCGGCGCCGCCAAGAACCTGTGCAGCTTCGCCACCGACGGCGCAAATTGCAACGTCAACCCCGACGTGGAGCGACTCACGGGAGAGTTCCTCGCGCAAAAAAAACCGATCGGCGCGATCTGCATTGCCCCGGCCATGCTCGCCCGAATCGTCGGCAGGAAAGACCTCCACCCGCGACTGACCATTGGCACTGACAAGGAGACCGCCGACGCGATCAACGCCATGGGCGCCCAGCACCGCGATTGCCCCGTCACCGAAATGATCACCGACGAGAAATACAAGATCGTGTCCACCCCCGCCTATATGCTGGGACAGGGCCCGGCGGAGGTTTTCGAGGGCATTCGAAAGCTTGTCACCGAGGTCCTTCGCCTCTGCGCCGCTTAGCCTCTAAAGTTGACAGGGAATAGAAGTGATTGCCGAACCATGATGAAGGAGTCAAACCAGAAGTGACCAGAATCAACCCCAGTTGGGAAGTCAGTGTTTCAGATGTGAAGGCGATGCTCGATTCTGGCGCGAACCTCCTGCTGCTCGATGTACGTCAGCCGGAGGAACACGCCATCGGCCGCATCGACGGCGCGCACCTCCTGCCGCTTCCCGACCTGCCGAATCGAATCGATGAAATCCGTGAACTCGCCGGAAACCGCCAGATCGTCACCCTCTGCCACCATGGCGGGCGAAGCCTCAACGCCGCAGCCATTCTGCGCCAGGGCGGCCTGATGCAATCCAAAAGCATGGCCGGCGGTATCGACGCATGGTCGGTTGAGATCGACCCCAGGATCGCGAGATACTAAGACGGGAGTGTCCTTGGGAATGCATGTTTGATAATTCACTCACTCCCGGCTCGTGGTCGCCGGTTCAAAATGACGGCAAACGCCGTTGTCCTCTTGCAGAATGAGTCCGCTCACCGGATGGATCTCCACGATCCGGCCCGTAAAACGACGCCCATCCTGAAGCAGCGTCACTCGGGCGTTCAGGTCGGAAGTCCACTCCAGCCACCTCCTGGCGAGATGGCTGTCATCAACGGATTCAGGACGTGCCAGCAATGAATCGAGTCGAATCAGGATCGAACGGACCACCGCAGCGCGATCAATGGGCTGGCGCGACTCCATTTCCAGCGACGTCGCACGGCCGCGCAGCTCCGGAGGGAAGTGTGACTCGTGCTGAAGACAGTTCACGCCGATCCCGACCGCAACGACAAGAGTGTCATTCGCCTGCGACCGCGTCTCGACGAGGATGCCGCACAGCTTGCGCTCGCCGACGTACAGATCGTTGGGCCATCGAATCGTCGGCTCCACGTCCGTCGAGTCGAGAATGCCCTCCAGCACGGCGATCGCCGTCGCCATCATCAGCCGGCCGTGCAGGAATTTCGTCCGGGGCATGGTCAACAAGACAGTCATGTGCAGGCCCGCGCCGCGCGGCGAGAGCCACTTGCGCCCGAGGCGCCCCCGCCCGGCCGTCTGATACTCAGCAAGAATGACAGCGCCGTCGCACTGCCCGGCCCCTTGCGAATCGGCGAAGTCGAGCGCGAAGGTGTTGGTGCTGTCCGTTTCGGCGAGTACGGTGATATGCCGGCCGATCCGCACCGTGTTGAGCCCGCGCCGAATCTCATCGGCGGACAGCACGTGGGGGTCACTATCCGGCCTCATGCGGCATCCAGACCCAGGTCGAGAATCGGAGCGGAATGTGTGATCGCCCCGACCGCAATACGATCCACGCCTGTTTCGGCAATCCGGCGAACGGACTCAAGCGTCGCCCCTCCGCTGGCCTCGAGTTCTAGCTTTCCCTTCAAACCTTCGCGGTCACGTAGTTGCACGGCCGTGCCCAGTGCCTCATTCGTGAAGTTATCAAGCAGGATTACGTCAATGCCGACGACCTTGAGCAACTCGGCGAATTGGTCCAGCCCGTCGCACTCCACCTCCACAAAAGTCGGTCGAACCGGCAGCGACGCCAGCCGATTGAGCATATCGAAGACGGTATGAGCGAGTCGCTCGGTCGGGACTCCCGCAAGGTGGTTGTCCTTCAGCAGCACGGCGTCATACAACCCGGTGCGGTGATTGTGCCCGCCGCCGCAACGAACGGCATACTTCTCCAGCGACCGCATCCCCGGCATGGTCTTACGTGTGTCGAATATCTTCGCA
The DNA here is from genome assembly GCA_015075745.1 of Planctomycetia bacterium. Taxonomy (NCBI): domain Bacteria; kingdom Pseudomonadati; phylum Planctomycetota; class Planctomycetia; species Planctomycetia bacterium. The sequence goes on along the minus strand of JABTTW010000002.1, from coordinate 801,850 downwards.
CGCGTGCCTGCCACGGCCGAGACGAACCTTGCCGTCAGCGTGGCGATCCCGGAGAGGTGCTGCAGAAAGTTCAGGATCGTCCGCTCGGCCGCGAGCATCTGCCCGACATGTCCGCTCAGCCGCGCGACAGGCTGACCCGGCTCCAGGTCTTCCTGCAGGCTCGCCGCCCGGCACCAGTCGAGGTGCACCTCCGGAGCAAGTTCTTCCAGAAGTATCGGGAGAAGCTCGCTTCCGCAGAATCGTCCCGTCGTCCGCGAGGTCAGGTGCCATGCCCCCGTCGCTGCGGCCGTATGCGGCGGTAGAAGCTGCGTCGTGACGTCGCCGTGGGCCCCGAGGTCTTCTTCCCGCGCGAGCGCAATGAGGCGGCGAACGTGATCAAGATTGAATTCATGAATCGTGGACATGGAGGCGGTCTCATCAATCCCATGTTGCCGTGGGAGTTTGTCGAGCAGCGATATCGCCCGCCGGGCTAGTTACGCCCCTGTTTCGAGGCCCCTTCGAGTATTTTTTTCTCGCGGGCGGACAGGCTGCCGACTCCGTGTTGATGCACCTTGTCGAGGATGCGATCCACGTTGAGTTCCAGGTCTCTGGCACGTTGTCGACGGGTCTCAATGCCTCTCCTTTGCGTCGATTCCCGCCAATCAGAAAACCACCGTGACCACTGCGCACCTCGATAGCCGTAGGCGATGCCAAATGCAAGCCCGGCAAGATGGCAGGCGTCTCCCCCCGCATTGATTCCCCGAGTCCCGAGGTTGAATACGTAGAGGACGCCAAAGATCAGTGCCGCCATGCGAATCGGCACGGGAAAAAACACGAGGATGATCCGCATGGAAGGAAAAAGAACCGCACATGCGCCGAGAATTCCGAGCACACCGCCGGAAGCGCCGACAATGGGAATGTCACGGTCCAGCCAACTCATACTCGTGATCAGAAAATATGCAGCGACGGCAACGAAGCCCGCCGCCGTATAGAAATAGAAGAACCGCTTCGACCCCAGGTGCCGCTCTAATGAAATCCCCAAAAAATACAGGCCGATCATGTTAAAGAGGATATGAAGCAGGTCATGCTGGCTATGCAGGTAAGTAAATGTGAAGAGCCGCCAGATCTGCCCCTTCCAGACGAGGTCGGTGCGCATTTCGAGCGCCCGAAAAATCAGCCCCTGACTTCCTCCGGTAATCATGCAGATGAGAAAGAGCCCGATGTTGGCAATTGCAATCCACTTCACAGCCTTCCCTGGCGCCGGCATTCCGCCAAACCAGGAGCGAAGACCATCGCCGCCGAATTGCGGCTCGTCATTGTGCGCGTAGGGCCGATTCTCCCAGCTCATTCGTTCCTCCCGCGTCGCGCGTCCCAGACCATCAGCGTGATCATTGTTTTTGCGTCCACGATTCGTCCGTCCGTCACCATTTTCAATGCATCGACGATCGGCAGCCGCTTTACTTCGTGAATCTGTTCCGTCGGCCCCAATGCCTGGCGTCCCGGCTGCAAATCCTCCGCCACGAAGGCGATGATTTTCTCACTCATGATTCCCGGCGACGGATAGAACTCGCAGAGGCGCTTCAGCCTTCCCGCCCGAACCCCCGCCTCCTCCTCCAGTTCACGCGCTGCCGCCTCCTCCGGCGGCTCACCCAGGATATCCAGGGTTCCGGCCGGCAGCTCCCAGATTTCCTGCCCGATCGCAGGTCGAAGCTGACGAAGCATCAGGCAGTGGTCGGCGTCAGGAAGGGCAAGCACCACGACTGCACCGGGATGGATCACGTACTCCCGGGTATGCGAGGCGCCGTCCGTGCCGGTCACCACCTCCCGGCGAACCTCAAACTTCCGGCATTTCAGCAGCGTTTCCATGGATACAGCGGGCTCCTCTGGTGACCGAGTTCAGATTATAGGCTGAGGGGCGGCCCCCCGACATTCGCCATAACACACTGACTGACAGGAAGTTGCATCCGGCGGGGGCAGGGATTGGCGACGCTCGGCCATCTCGAAGCCCAACCGCCCACACCAAGTCTCGCTGGGCCGATTGCCGCCGGTTTCCCGCCTGATATAATGTTTGGCTCGGTAAAAAGTTCGACTAAGTGCATCTTATCCCGAAGGCGACACCATGAAGGAAGGCATCCATCCCAAGTACATCAAGTGCGTCGTGAGCTGCGGTTGCGGCCACACGTTCGAGACCCGAAGCACGCGCGACAAGATCGCCGTGGAAATCTGCTCGGCCTGCCATCCGTTCTTCACCGGCACACAGAAGTTCGTCGATACCGCCGGCCGTGTCGAGAAGTTCCAGAAAAAGTTCGGCGGTGATTACTTCAAGAAGAAGCCCGCCGCGAAGCCCGCCGCCAAGGCTTAGCTGAATACCTGTTAATCTGTACGCCGCATTGTTGCCGGTTGAATCCGGCGATCGTGCGGCGTGTTCTTTTTCGCAGACTCATTTCGTAGAGTCGAGCATCACATCGATCATGGCTGAGCTGACCGTCAACCCGGGGTTTATCGCCAAGCTGGATGAACTTTCCGCGCGCTATGACGCTGTCGCCGAGGAGATGAATCAGCCCGAGGTGGCGTCGAACTCCACGCGCATCGTCAAGCTGGCCAAGGAACATGCCAACTTGTCGCGGATGGTCGAGCCCTATCGACGATACCAGAAGCTGCACGCTCAGATCGCCGACGCGGAACAGATCATTGCCGATCCCTCCGCCGATCCGGAATTCAAGGAGATGGCCGAGGCGGAGTTGGGGGAGCTGACCGCGACCGCCGCTACGCTGATGGAGAATCTCATCGACGGTCTGCTCGGCGGTGAGGACGCCAACGTGGATTCCATCATCATGGAAGTCCGCGCCGGCACCGGCGGCGATGAGGCGGCGATTTTCGCGAAGGACCTGTTTGAGATTTACTCGCGCTATGCCGTGGCGAAGGGATTCAAGATCGAAGTCCTCGATCTCTCCACGAATGAATACGGCGGTTATCGCGAAGTCGTCTTCACCGTGAAGGGCGAAGGCGTCTATACCCACTTCGGATATGAGGGCGGCGGGCATCGTGTCCAGCGCGTGCCGGTGACGGAGACGCAGGGGCGCATTCATACGTCGGCGGCGACGGTCGCGGTTCTGCCTGAGGTGGAGGAGACCGAAGTCGACATCGACTGGAACAAGGACGTCCTCGAACATGTCAGCGCGGCGGGCGGACCGGGCGGGCAGAACGTCAACAAGGTGGCCACGGCCATCCGGCTGGAGCACATCGCCACGGGCATCATGGTGTCGATGCGCGACGAGCGGAGCCAGCATAAGAATCGGGCCAAGGCGCGGCGCATCATGGCCAGCCGGGTCAAGGCGCACTTTGAAGAGCAGGACCGGGCCAAGCGGGACTCGACGCGAAAGTCGATGATCGGTTCGGGCAATCGCAACGAGCGCGTGCGCACTTATAACTATCCGCAGAATCGCTGCACGGATCATCGGCTCAATGACAATTTCTCGCTTGAGAAGATCTCCGCGGGGCAGCTCGATGAGGTCATTGAGGCGCTTCGGCGATTCGACCGGCAGCGCCGGCTGCAGGATATGTAATTACGTCTTAGAACAGGGCCCGCGCCGTGCTTAGATTGGCGGTGTAGTTGGTGTCCCCCGGATAGAGTCTGGTCGCGGCGAGGAATTGGCGGTAGGCCTCGCGATACTTGTTTTTGCTGAGCAGGTCGAGCCCGTAGGTGTTTTGAGCCTCGGCCAGGTCGCGCTTGCGCACGTCATCGGCGGGGTCCTGATTGAAGGCGCCTGCCCGGGCGGTGACGAGATTCTTCAGGTCGCCGAGAGACGTGAGCTTTTCGATGATCCGATCGTATGCGGGCAGCAGGCGATCCTTCCGCGCGGCATCTTCGCCGATCGGGAGATTGACATAGGACTCATTGAGTGCCTTGAGAGACTGAGCGTAGCCGCCGATCTTGAAGAGCGCCTGAGCCCGCTCGAACTGCAGGTCGGAGAGATCGCCGCGGCGCACGTCGTCGTCGCGCAGGTCGATGGCCTGCTCGAAGGCGGTCAGTGCCCCGGAGGTGTCACCAACCAGCTTCTTTTGTCGTCCGAGGCGACTGTAAATGTCGGCGAAGTCTTTTCGGATGTCGGCCTGAAAGGCGGGATCGTCCGCCGACAGGCGAATCGCCGTTTGGAAGGCGCTCTTGGCCTTGTTCAGCGAACCGGCGGCCGCGTAGGCCTGGGCCAGGAGATCGTATGAGCCCGGGTCGGTGGAGTGTCGGTTCGCGAAACCTTCCAAGTGGGAGATGACAGTGCTGAGATTTCTCGCCGGGACCTTGTCGATCGTTTGACGCAGTTCCGCGCCGGCGAGATTCAGGTTGCCGATCCCTTCGTAGAATTCCGCAACGGCAAGGTGAGCCTCGGCGCTATCGGGCTGGTTTTGCAGGAAGTAGTCGGCCAGCCGCAGGCCGTCGGAGGCGGTCTTCTGTGAGCTGAGAAGTCTGCGGATTTGTGCGACGGTTTCCGAGGGACCTTTCTTGAGGGTCCGGGCGGCGCGAAGGTCGGAGGTGATTAACTCGTCGCTCGATGATTGCGACACCTGAAGCAGCGACTTCTCCGCGCCCTTGTAATCGCCCTCGAGCAACTGGATGCGCGCGAGGTTGTAGGTCGCCGTCACGTCGTTGGGGAAGACTTTGAGAATGCGATCGACGCCTGCACGGGCGGCGGTGAGGTTTCCGACCTTCAGCGCATTGGTCACGGCCTTGAGATCGGTCTGTCGCTGCTTGACCTGCGGCGCGTTTTCCGGGAGGCCGATGGGCTGGCCGGTGGCGGTGTATCCGGCGGATGCGCCGATTCGCGAGGATGTCAGGGCGCCGAGGAAGAAGTCCGGTCCGAATGCGTCGAATGTTGAGGCGGAACTGGAGGAGGACGAGCGGGACGACGGCGCCGCGTAGAGGCCGGCAAGACCGCCGGAACCGAATAGTGATGTGATGGCATTGGCCAAGGCTTCGCCCCCCAAAGGCGCACGTGTCGTGTCTATAAAGATCGGTTTGCCAGTGTTGGTAAGCAAGGTGAATCGCACCAATAAGCAGCCCGGGTCGGCGGCGATGTTTGCGGGTCCGGGAATGGACCGACGCGGTGAGACATCGTCGGTTTTGGGGATGGACGTCCGGGAAGGTCCGGATTGGTCTTGATAGATTCTGGAGCCGGGCGCGGAGGGCTGCGAATTGAAGGTGACATAAGGTGACACAAGCCTTTCGGGAATTGTGCCAACACTTGTGGCGGGCATGGGTTGGGGCGCTTCGAGTTTTTGGGTGGAAACGTCGAAAAATCGAAACGTCGAAACGTCGAAATCTGGGAGGCCTGTGGCGTTGGGTTGGGGTTGTCGGGACGGTGACATCGCAATGAGTATTCTTGCTCGGCGCTCGCGCGGAAATGGGGGCCGCTGGTGGATTTTGAACCGCCCGGACTGAAGTCCGGGGCTCATCGGAAAGCCGGGGCTCGTCGGAACGCCGGGGCTCGTCGGAAATTCAGGGCTCGTTGGTGGCCCGACGGTGGTGGGGCGGGATTGGTGAGTCAAAAAAAAAGGTTCTTCCGGATTTATCGTGGGTGAATTGATCGTGAAAAGGGGCGAACTCATGGGTCAAGCCCTGCACGGAATTCAGGATTTCTTTTCCCATACAGACTGGGTTAAGGGTAGTAGGATGTCCAGCGGAACTCCCGTCTCGGTGTACGCTGCGAACGGATGCCCGAGTTGGACTGCAACACATGGGCCGCGGAATGGTCAGCTCTTTGATGTTAACAGCTTTTCTTCTGCTGACCGTCCGCAGCCGCCAGAACAAACCGTTCATCACCATGCGATGATCGCGCCATGGGCCGCCCTTGCCGCCCGTCGGCGGAAACATAGTTTCGACCAATGCCCATTCTTCGTCTGACAATTCGTGTCTTCGCATTCATGCGCTTCCTGAAACCCGGCTTCCTGCCGTGGTTGTTCAGAGTTAACATCGACGCAAAGGGCATTCGTCAGACAGAACCTAAACCGGGGAGGAAAGTCAGATGATGCAGCTTCAGATTGAGTCCGATGCCTTTGACGAGGCTCTCCTGCGGAGCGAACGCATTCGAACTGCGAGCGTGCTCTTCGCGATTGTTGCCATCCTCTTTGTTGGATTCATTTACAGCGTGCTCAGCGGCTTGACGGTGACCCGGCCCCTGCCGGCTATCGCGTTACTGGTTACGATCTTTGGTCTTTTCGAGTCGTTTCATCTTCTGGCGATTCAACGTGCGCTCGCCGGCGCTTATCATATCCCGGCCTCGATCTGGACCCTGACCACGATCGCCGAGACGCAGCTACCTACCGTCTCCTTGTGGCTTCTGACTAAGAGCACGCTGATGGGGCCGTACACCGCGCTCATGGCACCTGTCGCACTCATGTACTTCGTGTTCATCTTGCTCTCGGTGCTACGGCTGCGTCCTGTGCTTTGCCTGCTGACTGGGATGCTCTCTGCGCTTGGGTACTGCGCTGTAGCGGTCTCGACGGTCTGGCGTTCCCCCGACGGCAGTGGGCAGTTTCCGTTTCCGTTCGGCGGATACGTTGCCATGTATGCCTCGGTGCTTCTGGTGTCCGGATTTCTGGCGGCCGGGATAACACGGAGCATACACAAATACGTTCTTGCCGCGCTGCGCGAAGCTGAGGCCAGGAGGCTGGTCGAGCGAATGGAGCACGACCTGGAAATCGCTCGGTCCATCCAGCAAGGACTTCTGCCCAAGGAGCCGCCGAAGATCGACGGCTTCGAAATCGCCGGTTGGAACCAACCGGCCGACGAGACCGGGGGAGATTACTTCGATTGGCAAACGCTGCCTGACGGCCGCGCAGCAATATCGCTGGCGGACGTGAGCGGCCATGGTATCGGGCCGGCACTCGTGGCGGCGCAATGCCGTGCATTCGCCCGCGCCATCGTGCCGACGGCCGCCGGCCTCGGCGAAGCAATCACACAAATCAACAGGTTGATCTCACAGGACTTATCGGTAGGTCGATTCGTCACGTACGTCATGGCCATTCTCACGCCATCGTCAAGCCGAGTGCAGTTGCTCTCCGCCGGCCATGGACCGCTGTTGCTCTACACGGCTGCGGACCAGGCCGTTCGATCTTTCAACGCCCACGCCATCCCTTTGGGCATTGGATCACACATCGACTACGGTTCACCTCAAGACATCGATCTTGAACCGGGCGACCTGCTGCTGCTGGTGACCGACGGTTTTTTCGAGTGGGCCAACGACGAAGGCGAGTTCTTTGGCATCGAGCGGGTGATAGAGTGCGTTCGGGCTCACGCATCATTGCCGGCGCGCGAACTCATCCGCAAGCTCTATTCCCTCGTCGTGGAGTTTGCGGGCAGGACTCTTCAGGCAGACGATCTTACGGCCGTATTCGTCCGGCGAACTGTGACCTGACCAAGCTGTCGGAATACTACCCGCAGCGGGAAGCATTCCGTGCCCAAAAAGGACAACAAAAACTTGTCAGGATGTTCTCTCCTCCTTCCGGTGCCTTCCCCTTGGGCGAAGCGTTACTTGTAGCCCGAGTTGCGCCGCCGCTCTGCGCTGCCAGGCGGCGCCACCGAACGGCAGGCCGCGAGCCATGCTCTTGCGCACCGCCTCGATCGACTCCGCCGCCACTTGTCGATTGACCTCCGACAACTAATTCCGCGGCCGATCCACCGGCCATGCATGCCGCCGAGCGTGCAAGATGCACTTCGCGTTGGTCCGGCTCCGAGCGCTGCCCCATCGCCAATGCTCTGCCCGACGAAAAGGCGATCGCTCCGACCCGATGTATAATCGCGACAAACGCAATCCCGGAGCAACCCATGCCCCCGAAAATGATCCCCTACGCGCTCCCGCCTCGCGATTCCGATTGGCAGGCTCGCCGCGCCGCCGAGCTCATCGCCGAGATGAACGGCCGGCGCAGTTGCCGCGACTTTTCACCGAAGCCCGTCCCGCGAGAACTCTTGGAGCAGGCCATCGCCATCGCCCACTCCGCCCCCAGCGGCGCTAATCGAAAGCCCTGGCGCTTCGTCGCCATCGACGATCCCGCCGTCAGACGAGAAATCCGCATCGCCGCCGAGACCGAGGAAAAGGAGAGTTACGATCATCGAATGCCCGCCGAATGGCTCGAGGCCCTCGAAACCATCGGCACGACGTGGGAAAAACCCTTTCTGGAGATCGCCCCGTACCTCGTCATCATCTTTCGCATCGACTGGGAAGAGTCGGGGGATCGCCGACTGAGAAATTACTACCCCATCGAGAGCACCGGCATCGCCTCCGGTTTCTTTATTATGGCGTGTCACCAGCTTGGCCTCGCCACGCTGACCCACACTCCCAGCCCGATGAACTTCCTCCGGCAGATCTGCCGTCGTCCCGAATGCGAGAAGCCGTTCCTGCTGATTCCCGTAGGCTATCCGGCCGAGAATTGTCAGGTTCCCGACCTCGTCAAGAAGCCGGTGCAAGAGGCATTGCAGTGGAATCGTTAGGCGCACCGAGAGTGTCGGCGCAGGAATTCAAGCGCGATGGGCCCGTGAGAATGATTGAGTTCAAGAGGGCGGCGGCAGTTAGTTGGGAAGCCCGCTGCCCGAGTACGCCTGCGCCGGCGTTCGGAAATTCCGTGCCGTGTTCCACGACCGGGAAGGTCGCGCTGCGTCGTCCGTCATCCGATGGCCCGAAAACGAGTCGCTCGGGTCTTGCGGATTGAGCGGAAGATCGGGTCGCTGATAGAAGCGAACGCCCACGCGTCGAATGCCCCGCTCGGGCGACGACGAATTGACGACGACGCAGTTCTCGCGGCGCTGCGACTTCTCGCTGCCGCCGTCGTTATTGGGACTGTCGAAAAAGAGATTCAGTTGATGGCCGAGCTCCGGCGCGTTGTATGCCGTCGTCAGAATCGCCGCACCGCCCATCGAAAGATCGAGCAACTGCGCCGGAGTTTCCTGTTCCGAGCCTTCAACCAACAATGTAACCGGCAGAAATGACTGAATGCGGGGGTCTTCTCGTCGCTCTAAGTTTCTGAAGTTCATCGTGGCATCCCCAGTCGACCGTTTTTCGCCTAAACGGGCCCGGAATGGGACCGCATCAGTTGTCAGGCCCTATCGGTTCGATGACCCCCGAGGATGAGCATTCGCCAATAATCCGCGACCCGTTTCGCCGCCTCGAAAACTTATTCGGACGAAACCGATCCCGCCGGGACGCGCCCCGCGATATGGGCCATTGGGCATGGAATCTTCAGAAAGGAAAACAGAGGAAAAGGGAATCGCGCCCGATAGGATTCGAACCTACGACCTACGGTTTAGGAAACCGTTGCTCTATCCAGCTGAGCTACGGGCGCAACTAACAAAATGACAATGGCTTGCAGAAATACGATGGAAGCCATAAACAGTCGACGACAACCTTAACGACAAACGGCTCGCCTGCAACAATGCACGCACTCGCAGGTTTGCGGCACTGTGTCGGAAAGAGCTGTCGTCGTGTCAGCAACACAAAGCAGTACCTCCAGGCCCAAGAAGCCGCCGCCCACGTTTCCCTGGACTGCACACCCTAGTGGTCAGTGGTGCAAAAAAATCCGCGGCAAAGTTCATTTCTTTGGCGTCTGGGCCGATCCCAGGACGGCCTTGCATGGGTATGAGTATACGCGTCAGGCAGCCGATTTGCACGTGGGGCGGAAGCCGTGGCTCCATCGCAAAGACGGCACGGGCATTGGGGACATTGCGCATCATTACATGGAGGGCCAGCAACAGAAGGCAAAACGGGAGCCTGATTTCGCCCGCCTGGTTCTTTGACGGTCTTCATGCCACCAAGGCTCTTATCCATTCCCTTGGACCGGCGCGGATGTGGGACCGACGGGTTTCGGCGAATACCGGCGGCATCTCTACGACGGCTTACAGACAAGTTCGCCCATGCCCATGTCAAGGCTGATCTGTTGGGCGATGTGACTCCGGCCGTGATGAACCGTTTCATCTCAGATCGAATTCGCGAGAACGCGTGGTCGGCGAAGACCGCGAATGATTTTCGCGAGGTCCTTCATCGTCTCTTTGCGTTCTTGATCCAACATCACGGATTTTGTTCGTGGGAACGGCGATATCCCAGTCCCGTGACTGCGGTGGAACGGCAAACGCGAGTCGGCGCCAGCATCTCGCGCGACCGTTTTGTTCGTGACGGGTGCGATGCCGTTGCCGAAGTCTCCGGTGAACGTTCGAGCCACGACACGAAAGCCGGCCCCGCCGTTATCGCTGACGGAGACCCACACGATACACGGGTCGTTGTCGGCATCGGCCAGGTTGTAGTGGACGTCCACTCGTATTGAAGCATCCCGGCGCTGGCGCACGAGCGATTGTCGTGGAAATTCATTGGTGTTTGCTTGACCATGGTGATCACGGTGATTATGTTGTTCTGAGTGATCGCCTTGTCGTTACTGCATTTCACCTTCATTCCGGCAGGCGACAGAAGATGTCAAAATCAGGGTTAAAGCACTCATAACCCAGAGGCTGTCGCCTAATGCTGCATGCTTTCCTTAATGGAATCTCGCGGGTGAGCAGCCCTGCCGATCGCACCGAATAAAATGAAAGCGAATCGCTTCGTTCCGCATGGACTTGTTATTTGCGCCCTCGCGGCCGGCGCGATCACTGCAGCCGTTTGGGCTCCCCGTCGCACTCGGCCCATCGTCCAATCCCAGGGTTCAAATGGAACTGCTTCTTCGCTTTCGACGCGGCCGACCGCTCGTTTTCTCGGTCGGGCGGTTTGCGCGGAATGCCATGAGCCGGAGGATCGGTTGTGGCGTGGATCGCACCATGATCTGGCGATGCAGGTGGCCAACGCTCAGACGGTGTTGGGGAACTTCGATGACGGGGAGTTCAAGTACCACGAGGTGACGTCCAGATTCTTCAAGAAGGACGGGAAATTCTTCGTACAAACGGACGGCCCGGACGGCACGCTGCAGAAGTACGAGATTTCTTACACCTTCGGCATCGATCCGCTTCAACAGTATCTGATCGGGTTTCCAGATGGCCGCTATCAGGCGTTGAACGTGTGCTGGGATACTCGCCCGAAAGAGCAGGGTGGCCAGCGATGGTTCCATCTCTATCCCGATGAGAATGTCGGACACGACGATATTCTGCACTGGACCGGTCCGTACCAGAACTGGAATCACATGTGTGCCGAGTGTCACTCGACCAACGTTCGCAAGAATTACGACGCAGCCTCGGATCGATTCACAACATCCTGGTCGGAGATCAACGTTTCGTGCGAAAGCTGTCACGGTCCCGGCTCCGAACACGTCGCCTGGGCGCAGGCGGCGAAGCGCGGCATGCGATCCACCGAGAGCCCGCGGAAAGGTCTGGTCGTCCAGCTCAAGGAACCGCGATCGGTCTCGTGGAATATCGATCCGAGGACGGGCGTTCCCCGGCGGGAGCCGCAGCGGACCTTACATGTTGTGATCGAGATGTGCGCTCGATGTCACTCACGTCGCGGCGCATTCAGCGAAGACTACGTTCATGGCGGGCCGCTGATGGACACGCATCGCCCGACGGTCCTTGATGCCGGGCTGTATGAACCAGACGGCCAGATCCGGGACGAAGTTTATGAGTACCAGTCTTTTCTGCAAAGCAAGATGTACGCCGCCGGGGTGACGTGTACAGACTGCCATAATCCTCATAGCTTGAAGATACCCGCCGGAAACACCTTGTGCGCCACCTGCCACCCGCCCGAGAAGTTTGACACCGCCGCGCATCATTTCCACAAGGTCGGCGGTCCCGGTTCGCGGTGTGTGGAATGCCATGCGCCAACGCGAAACTACATGGTCGTCCACGCCCGCCACGATCACAGTTTTCGCGTGCCGAGGCCGGACTTGTCCGCCAAGATAGGCGCCCCGAATGCTTGCAACGGATGCCACACTGATCGCACGACGCAGTGGGCCGCCGACGCGACGGTGAAGTGGTGGGGCACGAAACGGGCGCACGACCCCCACTACGGCGAAGCACTTCATGCGGGCATTGAGACGCTGCCCGGCGCCAGCCTGACCCTTTCTGCGCTTGCGGATGATGCGACGAAACCGGGCATTGTTCGGGCAACCGCCGTGGCGCTGCTGGGCGGCTTCCTGGGCCCGGGGACCGTACCGACCCTCGAGCGGGCACTGCAGAATCGCGACCCTCTGGTTCGCGCCGCGGGTGTCAGCGCGATTCGTGCGGCACCGCCGGAGCCGCTGGTCCGCCTCGTGGCGCCTTTGCTCAACGACCCGGTCCGGATGGTTCGGATCGACGCGGCACGCGCCCTGGCGACGGCGCCGGCTGAGCGGCTGACGCCGAATCAACGGAAGTCACTGGTGGATGGCATGGACGAGTATCGTCGGGCGCAGCTTGTCGACGCCGATCGCGCCGAAGCCCATCTCAATCTGGGCTCGCTGCACACCGAACTCGGCGAACTCGATCAGGCCGAGCGCGAGTATCGAATCGCGCTGAAGTTGAGCCCTCGCTTTGCGCCGACTTACGTCAACCTCGCCGATCTGTATCGTGTGATGGGACGCGAGGACGAGGCGGAGCGCACGCTGCGAACCGGGTTGAACCGCGCGCCGGACGATCCCGCCTTGCATCATTCGCTCGGTTTGACGCTCGCACGCCGGAACAACCTGTCGAGCGCCCTGAAACATCTCGCCCGAGCCGCCGAACTCATGCCCGACCACGCTAGATACGCTTACGTCTACGGCATCGCCCTGCAGTCGACGAGTCGGCCCGATCTCAGCCTGGCGGTGTTGAAGGCCGCGTACGCGCGGCATCCCGGAGACCGTGACCTGCTGATCGCGCTGGCCACGATCAGTCGGGACAGCGGCGACCGATCATCCGCGATCGAATTCGCTCGGAAACTGGTGGCGCTGGATCAGGACGAACCCGGCGCCCGATCGCTGTTGGCGGAACTTGAGGCCCCGCCGCCTTGACGCGAGGGGTTGTCATCGCCGGAATCGGTTGAAGCGGACGCCCGATCGCGGCGGCGTTCGCGCGGGTCCGCCAGAGCGGGTTCCCCTTACAAATCAGAACATCATGGAGTCAGGTGTAGCGCAGGCCCTGGTGTTGCGGCAGATAGAAAACGCTCAGCAAACGATCCACGAGAAAAAGCCCCTGCCGCGTCATGCGAACGCCTTGACGGTCAACGCTAAGCCAGCCGTTTGCCTGTAGAGAGGCGAGCGGACGTGCGAAGCGTTCGCGGATATCTGTCTGAAACTTCTTTTGGAAAAATCCAACATCTGCGAAGCCGAGTTTCAAATGGAGGATAAACTCGCGGATGAGACGCTCGTCGTCGGTTAACGCATAGGCGCGGACCAGCGGCAGACGCCGATCCCGCAGGCACGCACCGTAATCCTCGAGAGATGGCATGTTCTGCGAGTGCGTCCCAGCGAGGTAGGAAAAGGCCGACGCTCCGATCCCCAATAAGTCCGCGCCCCGGTATTGGGCATCCTGGTAGACGAAGCGCTGTCGGTGTGGGTCTCTTGCCGCCGCATAGGCGCTTCGCATCGTGTAACCAGCGGCTTCCAACTGGTCGAAGGCTGTCGCCAGACGCGCTCGCTTCGTGTCCCACGACGCCGGGTGCTCGCCCGCGGCGTCTGTTTGAAGCCGTCGATAGAGGGGCGTGTTGTGCGGAATCTCGAGCGGATAGATCGTCAGGCAATCGGGCTGAATTTCAATGACGCGTTGGATACTCGATGAGAATGATGCGTCCGTCTGACCGCAGAGGCCGGCGATCATGTCGAGGTTCACCACGTCGAAACCGACATGGCGGATGAGGTCATAGGCGCGCATGACATCCTCGACGAGATGAACCCGGCCGCTCAGTCGGAGGATTTCGTCATTCAGATCCTGGACGCCAAGGCTGATTCGAGTGATGCCCATGTCGCGAAGGAGCTGCAACTTCGGCGCCGTCACGGATTGCGGGGCACACTCGAACGTGGATTCCTCTACATGGCGCCACGAATACAGGGCCTGGAGTCCGGAAAGCAGGTGCGCAAGTTGGCTCTCGGACAATAAGGATGGAGTGCCGCCGCCAAAATAAACAAAAGACAATTCGCGAAGACCGAGGGCCGGAGCGGAACGATACATCGCGAGTTCCTGAAGCAGGCACTCGATGTATTCATCCAAGTCGTCCGAAGACCGGCCCGCGTAGGACAAGTAGTAGCAGTAATGGCAGCGGCGGGCGCAAAAAGGAATGTGAATGTAAAGGCCCAGCGGTTCGTCCTTCGTCAAAGCGGTGGGAGTTTCCAGCCGTTGCTGCACGGCGGGAATCTGATCTGCGGTCCACGTGGAGAACGGCGGGTACGTGGAGACGAAGTAGTTGCCACTATCTGGCTCCGAACACATCAGGTTTGTGCAGGCGGATGCCTGAGTCGATGTCGTGGCCATGATGACCTGTCCCCCGACGCAAACCTTAAACGCCGACGAGATCTCGCGCGGGTTGCGCGGCGCGCATCGCACGGAGAATCTTTTCCGGCGTGATCGGGAGGTCCTTGATCCACACGCCCGTCGCGTTGGCGATGGCATGAGCGACGGCGCCCAGCACCGGCAGCGTGCTGCCCTCGCCGATCTCCTTTGCACCAAACGGTCCGCGTGGCTCATAGGAATCAACCAAGCCGCTGAAAATCTCCGGTGCGTCCTTGATGGACATCATTAAGTAGCCGTGGAGGTTCGGGTTGAGGATGCGGCCTTTGTTGTCGAACTGCACATCTTCGAGGATGGTCTCGCCGGCGCTCATGACGATGGCGCCCTCGACCTGGCCGTGGACCGCCATCGGATTGATTGGCGTGCCGCAGTCGTGGTAGTCGGTGAAACGGAGGATATTGACCTTTCCCGTTTCGAGATCGACGTTGACCTCGCAGACGGCACTGCCGAAAGAGTAGGCCGGGCTCGTGCCGACGGTAGCGCCTTTGTAGTCGCCGCCCAACCCGTCCGGCGGTTTGTAGCAGCCTGTTCCGACGAGTGGGCCGTTCTCGTTGAAAAAATTCCTGGCGACTTCTTCCCATGCGACGGAGCGGGACGGGTCGCCGACAGGAAACATTTTGGCATCGCGGGCGGCGACATCCGACAGATCACAACCAAGCAGCTTGGCGGCATAGGGCTTCATCTTTTCGACGACAGCCGCAGCGGCATTTGAGACCGCGTGACCGCCCATGAGCGTCACGCGCGAGGAGTAGGCCCCGAGATCGATGGGCGAAATGTCGCTGTCTCCGCTGCGCATTCGGATGCGCGACACCGGAATGCCGAGGGTTTGGGCGCACATTTGGGCCAACACCGTGTCGCTGCCCTGGCCGATCTCGGCGGCGCCGATCAGGCAAACCACGGCCATGCCGTCCTCGGAGATCTTCACGATGGCGTTGGCGTGCGGGAAGATCGAGTGTTTCTGAAAAGGCTCAGGGCCTTTCTCGTGGGAAAGCTGGACCTGGCCGCGATAGATGCAGTAGCCCGCGCCGGATACGAATCCGCCGCAGCCGATTCCAATGCCCTGGCCCTTGGGAAGCTTTCCGTATTTGCTTCTCCACTCCGATTTCTCCTCCACCGCGTCCAGCGTCGCGCGAAACTCACAACTTTGAATGTCCATATCGTTGACGGTGCGGGTATTCGGCGTCATGGCGTTGAGGCGGCGGATTTTCACGGGATCGATGCCCAGATCGTCGGCGATCATGTTCAGCAGGCACTCAAACGCGAAGCGCGGCTGGGGTACGCCGTGGCCGCGCATGGCGCCGCAGGCCGGCTTGTTGGTCATGACGCGATAACCGTCGTACTTGTAGTTTGGAATTCGGTAGAGCGTGGGGATCATGCTTCCGGCGTAGTAGGCCGTCGCGACGCCGAACGACGAGTAGGCCCCTCCGTCGAGATAAATCTCGCTCTGGAACGCTTCGATTTTTCCCTGGCGGTCGACGCCGAGTTTGAACTTCATGTGCTGCTTATGGCGGCCGCGGCCGTAATGGAACATCTCTTCGCGAGAATAGACCATCTTGACGGGGCGGCCGGTCTTCCTGCTGAGAAAGGCGGCGCAAAGATCGAGCGGATTCGTCGCGGCCTTGCCGCCGAAGCCGCCGCCGACGGTCGGGCGGATGACGCGGATCTTGCCGACGGGGATGTGCAGGACGTGGGCCATCATGTACTGCACGTAGTGCGGGGCCTGGGTCGAGGTGTAGAGGACGAGCGTGCCGTCTGGATCCCAAGTGGCGATGGCGGCGTGGGGTTCGAGTGGGGACTGGGAGATGCTGTTGCCAGTAAAAGTTTCTTCGCGGACGAGGTGGGAATCGGCAAAGGCCTTGTCGACGTCGCCAAAGTGCTGGTGGACTTCGGTGCCGACATTTCGCTTGTAACGGTCATGAATCAGCGGGGCTCCGTCCGCGGTCGCCTCGAAGGGATCAAGCAGGGTGGGCAGTTCTTCATACTCGATTTCGATCAGTGACAGTGCCTGCTCCGCGGTGCGCTCGTCGATGGCGGCGACGGCGGCTACGGGATCGCCGACGTGACGGACCTTTTGCTTGGCCAGCACATACTCGTCGTATCGCGCAGGCGAGACGCCGTGCATCGTGTCAGGAACATCCGCGCCGGTGATTACCGCAACCACGCCTTCCAACGCCTCGGCCCGGGAGGTGTCCACTCGTTTGATCATGCCGTGGGCAATCGGCGAACCGAGAATCTTGCCGTGCAGCATGTTTGGAAGGTGAAGATCGGCGGTGTAGACGGCGCGTCCGGTGACTTTATCGACGGCGTCAACGCGCGGGATGGACACGCCCAAGGCCAGGCTTGAGTCTTGAGACTGGAGGCCCGCCGCGGCCGAAGTTCGATGAGGGGCCTCGGTGCCTGGCACGGCGGTCTTCTTGGCACACGTGCCGTCGGGTCGGTAGTTTCCACAGCGATCGACGGCGCGAAGGATCCCTGCGTAGCCGGTGCAGCGACAGAGATTGCCTGCGAGGGCGTCCTTGATCTGATCCGGCGTGGGATGAGGGTTCTTTTCCAGGAACGCGCTCGCGCTGAGGACCATGCCGGGGGTACAGTAACCGCACTGGATCCCGCCTTCGTGGACGAAGGCTTGCTGAATGGGCGTGAGTTCGCCATTGCGGGCCAGACCCTCAATGGTCGTGATCGCCTTGCCTTCCATTTCGGCGGCCAGCAGGAGGCAACTATTCATGGGGACGCCGTCGACGAGAACGGTGCAGGCGCCGCAGTCGCCCAGGTTACAGCCCTTCTTCGTACCCGTGAGTCGGAGCTTGTCACGGAGAACGTCGAGCAGCGTGTCGTGTGCGGCCTGGGCGACCGTGTGTTTTTCACCGTTGATGTTCAGGGTGCAGACAGTCATCGCTCACGCTCCTTGCGCCCGGCGGTGGGCGAGGGCCAAGGCTCGGCGAGTCAGGACACCGACGATCTCGCGGCGGTAATCGGCCGATCCGCGGATGTCAGAGATCGGAGAAGCGGCCTCCATTGCGGCGGTCGCGGCGACTTCCATGGAATCCTCATTCACCATTCTCCCGACAAGGCTTGCCGCCGCAGGTTCAATCAGCTGGGGTGTCGGAGCGACCGCACCGAGAACGATCCGCGCCGCGGCGACGGCGCCGTCGCGGCCGAGTTGAAGGCTCGCCGCGACACCGGCAATGGCGCAGGCGTTGGCTTGGCGCATAGCAAAACGCGCGTAGGCCGAACCAGAACTTCCGGGAGGATAAGGTAGTCGGATGGCGGTCAGGATTTCGCCGGCCTGCATAACCGTGCGGCGCGGGCCGAGGAAGAACGAATCGAGGGGCACGCATCGTTCTCTGGTTCCCATTTGGAGGGTGATCGCGGCGTGGAGGCTGATCAAAATCGGCGGCAGATCGGCCGAGGGAACGCCACTGGCAAGATTGCCCCCGACCGTCGCCATGTTTCGAATCTGCGGCGCCGCCAGGTCGCGGAGGACATCGAGCAACGCGGGAAATCGCTCTCGAACGATCGGAGAAGTTGCTAGTTCATTGGGCGTGGTGAGCGCGCCGATCTGGAAGGAAGGGCCGTCTTCGCGGAGGCCGCGCAGCTCGGAAAGACGCGTCAGAGAGACGACATGGCGAACCTTTACCCTGCCGACCTTCAGGTCGACGAGCAGATCGGTTCCGCCGGCCAAGACTCGAACATCCGGAGAGAATCGGGCTAAATAGTCCGCTGCCTCGGTAATGGTGCGGGCCTCATGAAGCTCGAAGTCCGGAAGATACATGGATCACTCCTGTGTGTGATCGGTCGAAGCCTGCCCGGGTCGGCGACTGCCGTCGGGCCCGGGATCCCCGGCGGCGACTGTGTGGTCGGGGACCGAGCGGCGACTGGTCAATGGTGCGCCGATGGTGCCATGGAGAAATTGGGCCGTGATCTGCTTGGCGATGGAGCTGGGGGACCGGCCGCGTTTGGGGTCATACCAACGATAGAGCCAGTTGAGGGTACCGAAGAGATACATCGTTGCGACATGCCGATCGATGCCGCCGCTGGCGCCGTCCGCATCCAGAAGCCGGTCGATGATCTTTCGTGTCTCGTCATAGTACTGACGACGAATCACATAGGTTTGTTCATAGGCCTCGCCGGTCAGGGAATCCAGCTCGTGCGAGCAGACCTTCAGGGCGGCGATGTTGGCGGCAAAGTATTCCACATGGGCACGGATCATGATGGCGATTTGCTCCTTCGGGTCGGATACGCCGTGGAGCTTCTCGCGGAGGTTGCTCAGCAGGGAATTGAATGAACGAGACTGGATCAGGAAGAGCATTTTTTCCTTGCTGTCAAAGTAGTGGTAAATGCCCGCCAGGCTTACCTTGGCCGCCCTGGCCACGGCCCGCATGGAGGCGTTTTGGTAGCCGACCCTGGCAATCAGGTGTGTGGCCACTTCGAGGATGCGATTGAGGCGGTCGTCATAAGTGACTTTGGCGCCGGAGGTTCGGGTAGAGGAGGCCGGATTCAAGCTGTCGAACAAACGTTCTGTTTCTGTTTCTATCATTATCGAACATGTCCGATGAATACTGGACGATTGTCCAGACTATGCCACTTCCTGGGATCCATGTCAAGAGAAACTCCTCGCAAAAACGCGCTTGCTTACTGGGCGAGTGATGGCATAATTCAGGCACGCTGATCTGGATGATGAAATTCGGCCATTCAATGCCGGTGGTCCTCCGGATTCTTCGCGAACGAACGTCCGTTCGGAAATACATGGCTGCCCCACGGAGGATCCGTTCATGTCATCGTTCCTTCAACGCGATTGCGTTGGCCTCGATTTCCACGAAGTCCGTTATCAAAAGGACAATTGGGTCGCTCGAATCACCATTGATCGTCCCCAGAATTACAACGCCTACAGCACCGAGGCCCTTCGGGAACTGGTCCGCGCCTTTGAAGACGCTTCCTGGGACGACCAGATCGCCGTCGTGGTTTTCACGGGCGAGGGCGAACGGGCCTTCTGCACGGGCGGCGACGTCAAGGAATACCACGCCCGCTACACGCGCCGGCCTCGCGACTACTGGAAGTACATGTGCTGCTTCAAGCAGTACATTGAATCGATCCTGAATTGCTCGAAGCCCGTCATCGCCCGGATCAACGGCATGGCCGTGGGCGGCGGCAACGAGAGCCAGTTGGCCTGCGACCTGGCCGTGATGGGTGAGCACGCCTACCTGGGTCAAATTGGCACTAATGTTGGATCGGTGGCCTGCGGCGGCGCTACGCAATGGCTACCGATTCACGTCGGCGACCGTCGCGCACGCGGGATGCTCTTTCTCAACCAGCGCTATCCAGCGTACACCGCCCTGGGAATGGGGCTGGTCAACGCGGTCGTCCCCACGGTGAAAGGGCCCGACGGCGAGTTCCGCACCCACTTTACCAATAGCCGGGCCTATATGGCCGATTGGAACACGGACCCCTGGGAGAACCCGTTCCAATCGCGCGCGTCCGCTGGCGAGGTGGAGAAGGCGGTGAAAGGTCAGGACGGCTTTCGCCTCGACTTTTCGCTTCTGGATCAGGTCGTCGGCGACCTGTGCGGGCAAGTCGTGAACAAGTTCTTCGAGTGTACGCGTTACACGAAGGCTCAAACGAACTTCTGGAAGGAACTCGCGTGGCACTCCACGGTCGGCCACGCCCGCGACTGGCTCTCGATTCACTACACCAGCCTGGAGCCCCACGAGGGCATGGCAGCATTCGTGGAGAAGCGCAAAGCCGACTACGCCGGTCTGCGACGCCGCGCCGCCGAAGGCGGATCGAGCGAATTCGTGTGGGGTCCGTTCGCTCTGAACTGTTCGCAGTGCGGCGCGAAAAGCCTGCCGGAGCAGTTTACCCATTGCGGAAGCTGTGGCGCGGCGCTGTCGTCCGCGATCGACGAGGAGACGGCGTCGGTCTGATTCATGAGGCAGAGCATGTCGAAGATGCCACGACGAGCCTTGGTGACGGGCGGTAGCAGCGGGATCGGACGCTGTATTGCCGAGACGTTGGCGCGCGACGGCGCCGATGTTGGCATCTTCTATCAGGGCGATGCCACCGGCGGGGCGCCGGTCTTGCAACGGATTGCGTCCTTCGGCCGCAGGGCCTGGTCGGGAGTCGGCGACGCGCGCCACCCGGAGCAGGTTCACGCCGCCGTCGAAGGGTTCACGGCCGCGATGGGCGGCATGGAGGTGCTGGTGAATTGCGCCGGCATCTTCCGCGATCAGGTGATCTGGAAGATGACCGACGAGGAATGGTCGGACGTCATCGGCGTCGATTTGAACGGCGTGTTTTACTTCTGCCGCGCGGCCGTACCGATCATGCGCCAGGGCGACTGGGGAGCGATCGTCAACATCTCCAGCATCAACGGCCTGCGCGGCAAATTCGGGCAGACGAATTACTCGGCCGCAAAGGCCGGTGTCATCGGCCTCACCAAGGCGTTGGCGAGAGAAGTGGCTCGATTCAACGTGACTGTCAACGCCGTGGCGCCCGGCCTGATCGAAACCGCGGCGCTCCAGCAGATGTCGCCCAAGGCTCAGGAACAATCACTGGCCGAGATCCTCCTGGGTCGTTCGGGGCAAGTTGAAGACGTGGCGGAGGCGGTGGCGTTTCTGTGCAGCGACAGGGCGCGGTTTATTACCGGCGAAGTTCTGCGCGTTGACGGCGGCCAGTACATCTAGCGAGGTAATCATGCGTCACTACGAATTCTTCGATTTAACCGTGGCCGAGGGCATCGCCGACATCGCCATGAATCGTCCGCCCCTGAACGTGCTTCACAGCGCGATGATGGCCGAGTTCAACGCGATCCTGGAAGGCGTGGTGAGAGACACAAGCCTCGTGGCGATTGTATTGCGAGGCCGGGGCAAGGTCTTTAGCGCGGGCGTCGATGTCGCCGACCATGCGCCGGCGAAAGTCGGCGAGTCGATTCCGCTCTTTCACGGAATCTTCCGCAAGTTGGCAGTGTCGGATGCCCTGACCATCGCGGCCGTTCACGGTGCAGCGCTGGGGGGCGGCTGCGAGCTGGCCAGCTCCTGTGACATCGTCCTGGCATCGGAAAAGGCGACATTCGGGCAACCGGAAGTGAAATTGGCGGCGCTGGCGCCGGTGGCGGCGGGCATCCTGCCGCTCAAGGTCGGGCTGGCCAAGGCGATCGAGCTGACCGCGCTGGGCGGGACCATCGACGCCGAGGAAGCGCGGCGAATCGGATTGGTGAACCAGATTTTTCCCGCCGTGACTTTCGAGTCCGACGTCCAAAAGTACCTCAGCCAGCTTGGATCGCTCTCTCGTCCCGTCGTGCGGCTGGCCAAACGGACCGTGAGCCAATCAGCCCGACGGCTCTTTCTCAGCGAGTTGGAGTGCAACGAACACGTGTATCTAAGCGAGTTAATGAAATTGTCGGACGCCGGCGAAGGCATCGCGGCGTTCCTGGAGAAGCGGACTCCCAACTGGAAGCACGCGTAGGAGCAGAGTGCGGACATGAAAGCAGCGGTATTCCACGGCGGCAGCGCCGGATTGAAGATCGAGGACATTCCCGTTCCCAAGATCGGCGAGGAGGACATTCTGCTCAAGGTTGCGGCCTGCGGCGTTTGCCACACGGACCTGCACTACATCGAGCATGGCGTGCCGACGTTCAAGAAGCCGCCGATCGTGCTGGGCCACGAGGTTTCCGGCATCGTCGAGGCAGTTGGCGTCAAGGTGAACAACGTCCGAAAGGGCCAGCGGGTGTTGTTGCCGGCCGTATTGACCTGCGGCAAGTGCGTCTTCTGCCGCGACGGGCGGGAAAACATTTGCAGCGACATGAAGATGCTCGGCAATCACTTCGACGGGGCGTATGCGGAGTACGTCGCCGCCCCGGCCAAGGACGCGTTGGATCTGCCGGAGTCACTGCCGCTTGAAGAGTCCTGCATTATCGCTGACGCCGTTTCCACGCCCTATCACGCAGTGAAGAACCGCGCCAAGGTGCGGCCGGGCGACACGGTGGTCGTGTTCGGCTGCGGCGGCGTGGGGATCAACGCGGTGCAGCTTGCCTCCGCCGCGGGCGGCTACGTCATCGCAGTAGACATCAACGACCGCAAGCTTCAGTGGGCGACCGATTTCGGCGCGGCCAAGACGATCAACGCGACGAAGGTCGAGCGAGTCAGCAAAGAGGTGAAGAAACTCACCGGCGGCGGGGCGGACATCGCCCTGGAGGTCATCGGCAATCCGAAGACGATCGAGGAGGCCTTCGAGTCGGTCCGCATCGGCGGGCGACTGGTCGTTGTCGGATACACGAATGAGACCATCTCGCTGGTCGCCGGAAAAATCATGTTCAAAGAGATCGAGATCGTCGGCTCGCTGGGTTGCCGGCCGGTGGATTACATCCCGCTGATCCGCATGGCTGCCCAGGGCCGGATCGATGTGAAACGACTGGTGACGCATCGGTTCAGGCTCGACGAGTTGTCGAAGGCGTTTGAAGTCATGAAAGAGGGCGCTTCGCTGCGCTCCATTGTTGTTCCGTAAGCAGGCGGAGCTTCCGAGATGCCGACGACGGAGAAATGGGTGGAGATCAAGGCGCAGAAACAACTCCGATCGCTGCTGCGCGATTATTTTCTCGATCTCGATGCCGCCACGCGAGACCCGGCGCGGCAGGTGGCCTGGTGCACGTCCGTCGGACCGTGCGAAATCCTGGCCGCCTTCGGCTATGCGGTGTACTTTCCCGAGAACCACGGCGCGATGCTCGGCGCCCGGAAAATCAGCCACAAGTATATCCCCCACGCGGTAAACACAGGCTATTGCGCTGAGTCCTGCTCCTACATGAACAGCGACATAGGCGCAGCCTTGGCCGGCTACAGCCCGCTTCAGGACGCTTATGGTATCTCGGGCCCTCCGGCGCCGGACCTCCTGGTGTACAGCACGAACCAATGTCGCGAGGTACAGGACTGGTTGAGTTTTTTCAGCCGAAGGCATCATGCGCCGGTCTTTGGTATTCGGCCGCCGGGGCATCTGGGCGCGGTGACGTCGGAGATGGTGTCATACGTGCGGGGCCAATTACTGGAGCTAATCCATCAGATCAGCGGGGCCTCGGGCCGAGAATTCAGTTTTTCCCATCTCGAGGAATTGGTCCATCGTTCCAGCCGGGTGAGCATGCTGTGGAAGAGGGTTCTGGATACGGCGCGAAACCACCCCTCGCCGCTGACGTTCTTCGATGGGCTCATCCACATGGCGCCGGTGGTCGTGATGCGCTGCAGTCAGGACGCGATCCAGTACTACGAATCGCTGCTGGCGGAGATGCAACAGCGCGTTCACGAAGGTCTTGGCGCCATCCCCGACGAACGCCATCGCTTGTATTGGGAAGGCATGCCGGTCTGGCCGAAGATCCGCGAACTGTCCGAAAAGTTCTTCGATCTCGGCGCCGTCATCGCCGCCAGCACGTATTGTAATTCGTGGGCCTTCGCCGAGTATGAAGGCGGGGACCCGCTGGATTGGATGGCCCGCACCAGCATCGAGATCTTCATCAATCGAGACGAGGAATACAAACAGGCGTTCCTCGCGGAGATGTTTGATCGGTTCGACATCCACGGGGCGATCTTCCACAACGCCCGGACATGTCCGAACAACACGAACTCCCGCTTCGGCATGACTCGGCGCATCCGCGACGAGTTGGACATGCCGGTGCTGGTCTTCGACGGCGACCTATCAGACGTGCGCTTCTTTTCCACGGCGCAAACCATGACCAACCTCGAGGCCTTTATGGAACAGTTGGAGAGCCGCAAGTGATGAACGGTTCCCTCTATGTCGGGATCGATGCTGGATCGTCGGCGACCAAGTGCGTGGTGGTCGACATCGAGGGCAACCTGTTAAGCACCGGCGTCACGTCCTCCGGCTTCGATTACAGCGCCGCCGCCGAGCGCGTATTGACGCAGGCGCTGGAGCAAGCCGGGCAATCCCGCGCGGACATCGCCTTCTGCGTCTCGACCGGCTACGGCCGAGGTCGTGTGGCCTTTTCCGACCGGAAGATTACGGAGATCACCTGCCATGCCCGCGGGGCGATGCAGTGGTATCCCGAGGTTGAGTACATCGTCGATATCGGCGGTCAGGACACCAAGGTCATCCGGGTCGATCCGCATGGCAAGATGGCCGACTACCGAATGAACGCCAAATGCGCCGCAGGTACGGGAGCTTTTTTGGAGTCGATCGCCCTTCGTCTGGGCATGCCGCTCACCGACGTGGACGAACTGGCGATGCAATCGACATCCGCCACCGTGGTCAACAGCTATTGCACGGTATTCGCCGGGACAGAGGTGCTTGAACGCATCAAGGACGGCCAGCCGCCGCAGGACATTTCCATGGGGCTTTTTCGATCCATTGCCTCGCGCGTGTTTGAGATGTTTCCGTTTTGCGGCGGTCCCGTCGCGGCCACGGGCGGCGTCGTGACGTACTGCCGGGCGATGGTACGGGCGCTGGAGGAAGTTCTGAAGCGGCCGGTGCTTCGACCGCCGCTGCCGCAACATGCGGGCGCATACGGCGGAGCTCTGCTGGCCCGGGAGTTCGCAATGTCCAGGAGGGTGTCCAACCATGTTGTGTGAAGGACACATCGGCGTGCACCCGCCCGGAGCGCTGGGCGTCGGGTTCTTCGTTCACGCACAGGCAAATTGTTTCATCGGGCACAACGCCGACGGCATCACCGAGCTGCTCAAGAAGTCGGGCAGTCTGCAATTGGACGAGCAAGGGGCGCTGCGGGCGGTGGGACTGCGGAATCGCGTCTTTTCCAACGTGCTTGAGGCCGACGCGCTGGGGCGGCTGCCGGAGCTGCTTTTCGTCTGCTGTAATCCCGACCAGCTCCCGCTTTTTACCGGGATGCTGACGCAGTTTCTGGAGAACCTCGCGGGGCGCGGGCGGCTTCGCAGCGTCGCGGATATCCGCGCCCGCGTGCCGATCGCGTTGGTCCTGCCCAACGGCGTCCTGGCGGAGCAAACGCTGCACACCTACGAGGACCAACTGCACGAATCGCTCCTGATGCGGCGGCTGCCCGAGTTGACGGAAGAGATGGTCGCCGCGCTGCTCGATCGAGTGGTGCGCGGCGTCTCGCTCCAGGCCGGGGGGCGGCGCGGCAGCGGGCCGGACACCGTCTACATCCTGGAGCGCAAAGGCACTCTGCTGTTCGCCGGCGGCGGCGAGGACGAGCGAGCCCGGATCGAAGTCATCCTGGCGGCCCACGACTATCCAGCCCAGCACATCCGTGGTGTGCCGGCCACGCGCATCGAGTTCGATAAGGCCATGATCTCGATCGTGCTGAACGTCGGTGGGCTGATCCACATGGTGAAGTCCGACGGCGAGTTGATCGACCTGCGGATGGGCGACCTCTGCAAGGACGAGAGCAAGGCCGAGTTCGTCGATCGCGTTACGCGGGCGGTCTTCGACGTGGGCCGGGCCGTCGGCGCCTATCCGCCCGTTGCGACGTACGACGAGATATGGGCCGTACACCGCGCGACGATCCTGGCGCACGCCAATCATGTCACCAGCTCGGTCAAACAGTTTCGCGACGCGTTGACCCGCGGGCTGAACAGCGTGCGGTTGTTCTCCAACGAGGAATGGATCCTGACGCCGCTCGGCCGCTACGCCGCCAAGGCCGGGCTCCTTGTCGAGGAAAAGCTGTTCAAGGCGCTGGGTCATCAGGTTCAGGAGTCGATGGCGCGGGCCATTCGGTATCGCGATCAAAAGTCATCTCTGGGCGGTTCAAGGGCGCGAAACATGAAGCTCATCGCACAACGGAATTTCACGGTCGAACTTTACGATGCGGGTCCCGACAACGTGAACCTGATCGGCACCATGCTCGACGACGAGCACCTCGTGAAGTTGGAGTTCAACGTCTACCTGCCCGACGAGCAGATCACTCGCAGCCGGCTCGACATGATCCGCGTGCCGTTTCCCGTCTGCCGCGAGGTCGAGGCCGTCGCCGAGCGGCTCGTCGGCCTGCGTATCGAACGCGGCGTGCTGAACGAAATCGCCAAGCGCGTCGGCGGCCGCGCCGGCTGCTCGCATATCAAGGAATTGGCGACGAACATCATCTACTTCGCGGCGTCGCATCTGGTCCGCCGCCGCAGCGGCATCGATCCCATGAGCACGGATTTCACGTTCAAGCCGCCGGAAGAGCGATTCACGCTCACCCAAAGTCTGCTCCGTGATTCCTGCCTGGCCTATTGTCAAACGACGCCGCGCGGGCTTGATGAACAGATCGGAATCCGTCGGGTCGGTGAGGAACATAGTCATCCGATTCCCCTCGGTGAATACGAGCCGTCTCTCGGAGTCGTGTTGCGGGAGACTTCGCGGAAATGGGCCGACCGAGTGTACTTGCGGTATCGAGAGGGCGAGCAAGTTAAGTCGATCACGCGAATGGAGTTCGCCGATCGGGTTTTCCGGATCGCCAGCCATTTGATCGACCTAGGCGTTCGACGGGGCGACCGCATCGGAATGATTTCCGAGAACCGCGTCGAGATGTATCTCTTCGAACTGGCGGCGGCGACCATCGGCGCGGTCAGCGTTCCCGTGTTCGCGGGCTATCCTCAGGCGCAGGTGGCGTATGTGCTGGGCCATGCACGGCCGCGGTATGTGGTTGTCTCGGGCCACCACCAGCTTGAGAAGATCGATCGCTCTTTGTATCCCTGGATCGAGCGGTACTACTGCATGGACTTCGATCGTCGTAGTGCGGAGTGGGGCGCGCTGGATTTCGCGGAGTTGCTCATGGATGGAGGCGCAGCCGCCGATCGGCTGAACGAAAGGATCGACTCCGTCTGTCCGGACGATTTGTGCATCATCATGTATACGTCCGGAACGACGGGTCCACCCAAGGGTGTCCAACTCTGTCACCGCAGTCTCATTTCCCAACAGAAAGCCCTGGCGCTCATTTGGGATTTATGCCCCAACGACGTGCTGATGAGTTTCCTGCCTTGGCATCACAGCTTCGGGGGCCTCTTCGAGCGATTTCTGACGCTTTATCATGGCACGGAAATTTGCCTTGATGACTCCCGCGGCCGCGACATAGACCGTTTGATCGCCAACTGGAAGGTCTTCTCGCCAACGATATTTTGCAGCGTTCCGCGCGTTCACGACATGATTATGACGCGCTGTCAAGAAGACGCCGCGGCTGAACAAATCGTCTTCGGAGCGCGCCTGCGATTCGTGTTCACCGCCGGGGCGCCGTTGCCGACCACCGTGGATGCAGCCTACCGTCAGCGCAACGTGCCAGTCCTGGAGGGATGGGGACTCACGGAGAATTCGCCTTGTGTGACGCTTTCCACTCCGGACTTGCCCCGCAGGTGCGGATTCGTCGGCCAGCCCATACCGGGCGTGCGCGTGCGCGTGGGCAGTGACCAGGAGCTGATGGTCCAGGGGCCGAATGTGATGCTGGGCTATCTCGACGACGAAGACGCCACCAGCCGCGCCATCGACGAGGATGGCTGGTTCCATACCGGCGACCTGGGCGAGTTCACGCCCGAAGGCCTGCACCTCTTTGGCCGCAAGGATGGCGCCTTCAAGCTGACGACCGGCGAGAAGGTGCATCCGCAACGGATTGAGTCGGTGCTGGTCAACGAATCGCCGTATATCAACTGTGCGGTGGTGATCGGTTCGGGAAGGGACTTCGTCGGCGCCATCCTCTATCCGAACTGGTCAAAGGTGCAATCCTGGGCGGCCCAACGGGGTCTTTCTACCGGAGAGTTGACCGACCATTCCGCCTTCCGCGAATTGATGGCCAACGAACTCGCCCGCCTGAATTCCCTGATTGAAGTTAAGTACCAGCGCGTTCGCCGCGCCATTGTCGCCAACCACGAACCTTCTCTGGATCAGGGCGAACTGACGCCGTCAGGAAAACTGGTCCGTAAAGTCATCTTGAACAACTACCAACGACAGATCGAGGCGATGTTTTCGGCTGACCCGCCCGAGGGTGTGATTGACGTACCCCAACCCGAGACTCGGAGGACCTGTGCCGGTGTCGCGTAACGGTCATGAAGAAGTCGTCATCGTCGGCGCCGCACGCACGCCCATCGGCGTCAAGTGCGGCACGCTGGCAAGCTGCGCCGCGGAGGACCTTGCGGTACTCGCCGCCGAAGAGGCCATTCGACGAAGCGGTATTGCGCGGGACAGGATCGATGCAGCGGTCGGCGCCAACGTCTATCAAATGACCGCCCCCGGCATGCAAGACATTTACTTTCCACGAAATGTCGCACTGCGATGCCATTTGAACGTCGAAATCCCGGCCCTCATGGTCCAGCGGATCTGCGGATCGGGTCTCCAAACCATCGTTACCGGCTGTCACCAGATTCTTCTGCCGGACCACCTGGACAGCGCCCGGACGGTGCTTTGCGTCGGCGCCGAAACGATGTCGCGCGTTCCACAAATCGTCCGTTCGCGACGATCGCGCTCGGCGTTCTGGGAATTTACCGAGGGAGGTTGCGTCGAGGACGCCATGCTCACCTCACTCAATCATGACCTGGCTCGCACCAGCATGATGCTGACTGCCGACGAATACGGCGCGCGAATGGGCGTCACGCGCGAGGAATGCGATCGATACGCCGATCTGTCTCACGAAAAGGCGCGAGCCGCATATCGCCGTAGCTGCTTCAACGGCGGTGATTTACTCCGTGGCATGTTCGCGGTCGAGACGAAGGACCCGGTTGGGCGACCCATTCACCTGGCCCGGGACGAATGTGTTCGCCAGACTTCAGTGGACGTCTTGGCCAGGCTGCCGGGGCTTACACCCAACAAGCTCGTGTCGCCCGGTAACGCCAGCGAGATCAGCGACGGCGCAGCAGCGGTGATCCTGACCGACCGGACGCGGGCCGACGCCTTGGGGTTGTCGGGGCGCTACGCGATCGCCGGTTGCGGCGTGTGCGGTGTTGATCCTCGCGTGATGGGCCGTGGCCCGGTGCCCGCAGTTCAACAGGCATTGACCCGCGCGGGAATTGAGAAAAAGGACATCGGCCTGTGGGAAATCAACGAGGCCTTTGCAGCGCAGTCTCTGGGCGTCGAGAAGGAGCTGGATTTGGACCGCGAAATCGTGAATGTAAACGGTGGCGCAATCGCCATCGGCCATCCGCTGGCCGCGACCGGCGCCCGCCTGCTCGTGGACCTGATGTACGAGATGCAGCGACGAACCGTGCATTATGGCTGTGCCTCGGCGTGCATCGGCGGTGGGCAGGGTATCGCGGTCATCATCCGCGACACGGAGATGACCTGATCAGAGGTCGTTGAAGGGTGGTTTGTCATGAAGCGAGCATTCTCATTCGGAGACAAGTCGATTGAATCGGCAGTTCGCCGTATCAACGAAATCCGCCGCGTGGCGATCATCGGCGCCGGCACGATGGGCCAGGGCATTGCCATCGATCTGCTCCAGAAAACGGATTACCAGATCACTCTGCTCGATGTCCAGCCCGCAGCCCTCGAACGGGCCCAAACACGGCTCGAAGCATTCGTGGGCCAACAGGAGCAGCAGAATCGGATTCGCCCGGAGGACGCCAAGGCCCTGGCGGCGCGAACCGCCTTCACCCAGGACTACGCTGCTCTCCGGGACGCCGACATTGTCTGGGAGGTGGCCACGGAACGAGCCGACATTAAATCAAACATCTTCGAAGCGCTCACGAAAGTCCTCGATCCCGAGAAAATCGCCGCCATCTTTTCGAACACTTCGTCGCACACGACCAGCGAACTGGCCGAACTTTTTCCTTGCGAGGCGTTCCGGGAGAAGTTTCTCACCGTGCATGGTTATTTCCCCTTTGAGGCCAATGCCCTGATCGACGTGATGAAGGGCAAGTACGCCTCCAACGAGACGTTCGCCATCGGTGTCGTCTTTGCCGATCAGATTCTTGAAAAGACGGTTATCGCACTGCCCGTCGACCACCACGGCTACATCACCGATCCGATCTTCCAGGCGATGGCGGCGATCATCTCCTGGGACGTCCGCACGGCGCAGGACATCGTTCAACTCGGCGGGCTGTGGACCCTGCTGACCGCCAATCCGTTTACCGTGCTCGATCAGACCGGCCATATGCCGTACACCGAGTCGTCACGGCATTTCGGCCAGGCACTGCCGCCGACCGACCGCCTGCGAGGCCTCTATCATCGGGACGGAAAGTATTACCCGGACTGGATTGCGGGGTTCGAAAAAGACGGTTCGACGGGTGTCAACAGCCCGTCTCAGCAGGGCTTTTATCAATGGAGCGCGTGCCGCGACAATCCCGGACCCAACAAAGTATTTGATCCCGCCAGCGGGCAGTATGTGCCCATCGGCGAGATATCCCGCAAGGACTTCTGGTCGTATTACGACGCGATGGAGCGCGACCGCCGCGCCGGCAGGATTCGCAGCGCCGAGTCGCTGATCCATGTCGGCTGCGCCGATGACGCCGGCGGCCGGGCCTTTCGACGATACGCTCTGCCGATTTGCCTGTACGCTCTCGACCTGATTCAGGATCGCATCGCCACACCGGGCCAGATCAATCTTTCGACGCGCACCGGCCTGCGCTTCAAGATCGGCCTCATTGAATTGATCGACGCGCTCATTGCCAAACTGACGCTTGACGGGCTGATCGAGCTGATCCGCCGGGCGCAGGATGAAAACGCGGATGATCCGCCGATTCTCGCCATGCTCGACATCGACGGAAAGGCCGGACCGCGGGTCGGCTGCCCCAGCCTGCTTTTCGAACTCAAGAAACGCAATCTCGGCGGCCTTCTGGGATACGGCAAATCCTATCGCACGCCGGTGGCGGAGTTGGACCTCGAGACCGGCGAGTACCGACCGTTCTATCCGACGCTCAAGTTCCACGGGCCGTCGATCCGAGATCGCGTCGCCAGCATCGTGTTTAATCAGCCGCTGCGCGGCAACGTGTTCAACAAGGCGGTGATCGACCAGCTCACCCACGCCTATCACCACGCGTTAAAGCTGCATCGCGACGGCAAGTGCGGCGCCGTGCTCTTCACCGCGGCCGGCGGCGGCATGAGGATGCTCGGCGCGGATGCCCGCGAATTCAACCGCGGCTGGTACGAGCGGGAGAAGGGCTATGTGCCGCTTTCGCATGAGGAAGCAGCATCGTCGAGTCGAAACGCGCTGGGCATCTTCCGGCTGATCCAGCGCAGCCCCGTCGCGACCATCGGCGTGTTCGGCGAAAAGTGGGGAGGCGGAGCGGAGTTTACTTATTTCCTGGATCTGCGCTACGACCTCCGCGCGATGGGCCTCGCCTTTGATTCACTGGAACGCTCTACGCGGTGGATTCAGAGAAACTCCTACAACCAGCCGGAGTTAGACTACGCGATCCTCCCCGGATTCGGCGCGGCCGGTGAGCTGAAGCGCCTGGGCATGGGCGACTCGATGATCTTCGAAATTTTCGACCAGGGCCTGACGGCCGATCGGGCCTGGCAGGTGGGGTTGTCAAACGGCGTCTTCGATGACGAATATGAGGCGCTGCGGCGCGGCTACGAGCGCGCCCGCCTGATGGCCAAAGACGCTCCCTATTCACGCGCTCTGTTCAAGCATGAACTGTCTCGCGGAACCGACGACGAGGCCCTGCCTCGCGAGACGGCCGATGCTTTCGACCCCAAGAAGAATCCTTTCATTCGAACCGGACTGCTGGCGCTGCTCGATCGGCGAGGCGCCCCAGCCAAAATGGATTATGCCTGTCGGGACACGCCGCTGCCGGGTTGGACCTACCCCGCGGACGACGGCCTGGCGGAGGCAGTCACAATCGAGCCGCCGACGAACGGCGCGAGAGCGCGGAGCGAGTCGCCATGAAATACGAAGAGATCATTCAACATTGTCGCGAACTGCTTGATCTTCTCCCCAGCCAGGTGCTGGCCCAGGCCCGGCAACGTCGCGAGGGGCTCGGCGCCTTCGCGGTATTTCCGGTGTATGCGCCCGTGGAAGTGATCCACGCCGCCGGGCTGATGCCGGTGAGTGTTTTCGGCGCGGGCAACAAGCTGGAAATCACCCATGCCGACTCGCGTTTCCAATCTTTCATTTGCTCGATCGCTAAGAGCACACTGGAGCTTTTCCTGTGCGGCGAGATGAACAATTTCGACGGGGTCGTGTTCAGCTCCATTTGCGACGTCGCCCGGAACCTGGCCAGCGTCGTGAAGCGCAATTCGCCGGACTTGTACGTGGAGTTTCTTCATCTGCCGCAGAACATGTCGAGCGCCGCGTCGAAGGCCTACACGCGGGCGGAATTCGAACGTTTCCGAACAAATCTCGCCGCACAACAGGGGCGTGAGATTACCGACACCGCCATCGCCGGAAGCCTGGACGTCTACAACCGCATCCGTCGCATGACTCGAGCGTTGTACGACGAGCGGAAGAGCCGCCCGGGGTCCATTTCCGCCGGAGACCTCCGCGCCGTCGTGCAGGCCGGCACACGGATGATGCCGGAGGACTTCTCACCGCTCCTCGAACGACTGGTCGAGCAGGTGAAGGCGCGAAAAGTGCACCCGCGCGACAGCGTCAAGGTCGTCGTTGAAGGGGCATTCTGCGAGCAGCCGCCGATCGAATTACTCGATGCCATCGAGGCGGCCGGCTGCCAGGTCAAGGACGACGACATGATCATCGGCTCCCGGCTTTTCCATGCGGATGTTGTCTGCCATGGTGATCCACTGGGCGCGCTCGCGGACGCGTACCTTCACGGCAGCGTTTATACGTCAGTGCGGCATGACAACGGGCACCCCCGCTCGGAAGGATTGATTCTGCGAATGCGCCAGGCCGGCGCGGAGGCTGTGCTCTTCACGCCCGCCAAGTTCTGTGAGCCGGCACTGCTGGATTACGTGCTTTTTCGTCAGCGTCTCGACGAAGCCGGCATTCCGCACCTGAAGCTGGAGTTCGAGGAAAAGATGTGGACCTTCGACGCGCCGCGGACGGAGGTGGAGACCTTCGCCGAATCGATTCTTTTTGATTGAAAGGACACAAGATGTCAGCGGCACCCGTGCAGACCAAGGACTACCGGGGCGATGTTCATACGCTCTCCCGAGACCTCATGAGCGATTGGATGTCCCAGCTCAAGGACGCCACGCAGTCCGGCGTACCCTCCGCCTATCTGATGGTTAGCGGCAACTGCGTCGAAATCCTGCGATGCTTCGACATCCTGCCGGTCTTTCCGGAGATCAATGCCCTCCAACTGGCCATCCGCAAGAACTCACTTCCCTACATCATCAAGGCCGAGGAGATCGGCTACGCTTCCGACAACTGCGCCTACGTCAAGGCCGACATCGGCTACACGCTCTGCGGCGGCGTCGGCGAAAACGGAACGACGCCCAAACCCTCGCTGATCGTCTGCAATTTCGTCGGCTGCAATGTTTACATCAAATGGTTCGAGCATTGCGCCAGCATGATGAACGTGCCGTTGGTCATGCTCGACATCCCCTTCGTCCGCGAGGCGAATCCGAGCAAGGAGGATATCGCCTACGTCATCACCCAACTGCGCGAACTGATCGGCCGTTGCGAGGCGCTGACCGGCAAGAAGTTCGACATCGACCGGTTGCGCGAGATTCTGCGTTATTCGGCGCGGGCCGAGCGCGGTTGGAAGCGCGCCAAAGATCTGTGCAAGCACCGGCCGGCCCCCTTCGACGCCTACTTCGACAGCATCAACATGATGGGTCCGATCAACGCCTTGCGCGGCACGAAGGAGGCCGTGGACTTTTTCGACAAGACCGTCGAGGTCTATGAAAAAATGACGGCCGAGGGAATCGGAGTCTCCGACCAGGAGGAGTTCCGCATCGTCGTCGAGGGGCCGCCGCCGTACCCTTACTACCGCAATTTCCGAAGTCTTTTCGAAAAATGGGGCGCGGTCGCTGTTCAGAGCACCTATTCCACCGTGGGCGGCATCTGGGAATTCGGCTTTGTTCATGACCCCGATCGACCGCTGGAAAGCATCGCCGAGCAGATGATCCTGCACAACCTGTGCAACCGCTCGATGCTGGAGCGCTACCGGCAGATCAAGCGCTATGTCGAGGAATGGCACGCCGACGCCCTGGTCATCCATAGCGTCAAGAGCTGTCGCCTCTTCTCCGCCGGTCAGGGCGATATGCGCGAGTATTTCATCAAGGAATGCGGCGTGCCGACCTTGATGGTCGAGTCGGACCTGGAAGATCCGCGCTATTACGCCGAGGCCCAGCTCCGCAACCGCATCGACGCCTTCTTCGAGTCTCTGCGCTACAAGCGGATCCGACAGGTACAGGGAAGTCAGACCAAAGAGGTACAAACATGACTTATGCCGCCGGCATCGACGTAGGAAGTACGCAAACCAAGGCCATCCTCATCGACGACGCTCGATCGATCATCGCCAGAAAACTGATCGACACCGGCGCCAACGTCAAGCGTGCCGGACAGGTCGCCCTCGACGCCCTGCTTGCCGATTCTGGCGTGCCGCGGGAACGGCTCGGCTTTGTCGTGGGCACAGGGTACGGCCGCTACAAAATCGAAGCAGGCGATGCCCAGGTGACGGAAATCTCCTGTCATGCCCGCGGCGCGCACATGCTGTTTCCCGGCACCCGGACCGTTATCGATATGGGAGGCCAGGATACCAAGGCGATCAAAGTCGGTCCGGACGGCGACGTGCTGGACTTTTGCATGAACGACAAATGCGCCGCAGGCACCGGCCGATTTCTCGCCGCCGCCGCGGATGTGCTGGGTCTTACGCTCGATGAAATCGGGCCTATTTCACTCAAGGGCACGAACCCCATCCGACTGACCAGCGTTTGCACCGTCTTTGTGGAGTCGGACATCCTCAGTTACCTCGCCCAGAAGAAAAAGATCGAGGACATCCTCGCTGGCGTGCATCAGGCCATTGCCTCACGCACGATTGGCTTGGTCCGCCGCGTGGACATCGAGCAGGAAATCACGTTCACCGGTGGGGTCGCCCGAAACGTCGGCATGATCTCGACCCTGGAAGAAAAGCTGGGGGCGCCGCTCAACGTGACGCCGGACTCGCAATTCACCGGCGCATTGGGGGCGGCCCTCTTTGCGCTAGACCATGTATTCGCGGCGGAAGCCACACGTCGAACCGTCCCGGATGAACCGGCAGTCTGGGTCGATGGCTGAACATCAAGGAGAGCATGATGCAACATATCGCGGGAGTTGATCTCGGCAGCGGCGCGACCAAGACGGTCATCATCGACGAAGCAGGGCGTTTTCGCGGCATCGGACTTGCCCGCACGCAGGCCGATTTCGACGCGGTCGCTCGGCGATCGATCAACGCTGCGTGCGAACAGGCCGGCATACAACCCGATCAGCTTGACTACGTTGCCTCAACGGGTCTGGGACGGTACAGCTTTGACGGTCGCGATATCCAGATCACCGACCTGACCTGCGGTGCACACGGAGCGCATGCGCTCTTCCCGGAAGCCCGCTTTGTCTTGGATATGGGAGCCCAGTGCACCCGCGCCATCGCCTTGCGCGCCAACGGAAAAGTCAAGCTTTTCCGCACGAACGAGAAATGCGCCGCGGGCAGCGGGGGATTCTTGGAGCGCGTCGCGCGCTACTTGGAAGTCAAGATCGAGGAGTTGGGAAGCGTCTCTATGCAAGCCGAGCATCCGCAGCCGATCAGCAGCGTTTGCGCTGTCCTGGCCGAGTCGGAGATTATCAACCACGTCTCCGAAGGCCGGACCGTTCCGGACATTGTCCGCGGGGCTCACGATTCGCTTGCCGAACGGGCGATGAGCCAGCTCAAGATGGTGGGATTCGACGGCCCCGTCGTCTTTATTGGCGGCGTGGCATTGCAAGAGGGAATGGTCGAGGCGTGTCGCAAGAAGTTCGCGCATCCCGTCCTCGTACCCGAGCATTCGTCCCACGTCGCAGCCTACGGAGCCGCCCTGTTAGGCCTCAGTCGGCTCCGTAAACGCTCCGCAACCACGGCTCCCCTCGCCACAGACCTGGTGGTTTGATGGTGATGATAAACCACTCGTGAAGGACGTTTCATGGCCCGCGAATCCGTCTTAAGCCGACCGATCGACGTAGCCGTCATCGGCGGGGGTCCCGCCGGCGCGGCATTGTCTGTGTTCCTGGAGCGCGCGGGGTATCATTGCCTGGTGTTCGAATCAGGGCAGTTCCCGCGATATCACATTGGCGAATCTTTGATCCCTCATACCTACGGAGTATTGGATCGTCTGGGTCTGCTGCCGAAACTGCGGGCGTCCGATTATCCGGAAAAGTACAGTGTGCGTTTCGTTTCGCCCGATGGCACGGAGTCGACGCCGTTTTATTTCTCGGAAACCATCGAGGGCGAGCGGAGTCGGACCTGGCAAGTCGAGCGATCTTCGTTCGATCGGCTCTGTCTCGATCACGCGCGGGATAACGGCGCGGACGTTCGTATGGGAACGACCGTGGAACGAGTACTGTTCGAGGGCGATCGGGCGGTAGGCGTCCGCGCGCAGCCCGCCGATGGCAGGCCGTACGATGTGGCCGCACGCGTGCTGGTGGATGCCTCCGGCCGCTCCACGGTGATAGGAGCACAACTGGGTCTCAAAGGTCCTGTGCCGGGTCTGAGAAAGGCCGCGGTCTGGTCGTATTACAAGGGCGGCAAGCGCCTCAGCGGAATCGACTCCGGCGAAACCACCATCTTCATGATCCGCCGCCGAGGATGGTTCTGGTACATCCCCTTGCCCAACGACGTAGTCAGCACGGGCGTCGTCGCCGACCCGGACGAGCTTTTTTCGAATGAACAGGAAACCGAAGCCATTTACGAGCGGGAAGTCAATGCCTGCGCGCCCCTGTTGGAGCGTCTCAAGTCGGCAAAGCGCTGCGCGAAGGTGTACGGCGGCCCTGGAGAGCTGGCGTACTTCAATCGCCGGACATCCGGTTGCGGTTGGGTCGCGATTGGTGACGCGCGGGCTTTTCTGGACCCCATCTATTCCTCGGGACTGTTTCTCGCTCTGGCTTCGGCGGAGCTGGCGGCCGACGCCATTCGCCAGGCCCTCGAAGCAGACGACGTTAGCGCCGCGCGGCTCGGCGCATTCGAGCCGCAATTGATGGCGGGAGTAGACGTCGTCCGGCGCCTGATCTACGCCTTCTACGACCCGACTTTCAGTTTCGGCGAGTTCGTAAAGCGCTTCCCCGGGCAACGACGCGCCCTTATCGACTGCCTCGTGGGCGATGTCTTGAAAGACTTGAACGCCTTCAAGGCGGCGCTGGCCCAGATGACGCCGCCGCCCCCCGCTCTGTCAGGCGTCAGCGAGACGTAGGAGATTGCGATGACTTCGTGCAGGATCACGGACACCATTGGATCATTCGGAGCGCGGCGCCGGGCGCTCGTCGCCGCCTACGGAGCCGTCTTGCCAGGCCTCAGTCGGCTTCACAAACGTCGCGCTTCGGCTGGATCACTCGCTACAATCGTTGTAGTTTGACCCGCGAACTCAGACAAGGATACTCTCATGGACGCAACTCGATGCCTTCGAGAGGAGCACCAACTAATCCTCAAAGTGCTGGACAGTTTCGAACCGGCCCTCGCCTCCGCCCGCGAATCACAAATCGTTGACCGATCGGTTTTTGGGCACTACATCGAGTTTTTCCGGGGTTTCGCGGATCTTTGCCACCATGGCAAGGAGGAAGAAAAACTCTTCCCCTGCCTCCAGCGCTGCGGAATGCCCGGCGATTGTGGACCCATTGCGGTCATGCTTGAAGAGCACCGGCAAGGTCGCCTTCACGTCCGCTCGATGGCCGACTGTCTGGGGCCGGCCGAAAAGGGAGAGGCCGCGGCGATCGATGCTTTCCTGCGGCACGGCTTTGCTTTTCTCGATCTACTTCGAAACCACATCGGCAAAGAGGACCAAGTCCTCTTCCAAATCGCGGATGAGATCATTCAGGGAGAATCGCTTTCGCACTTGACGAGTTCCTATCGCGACGTGGAGCAAAATCGCGACTATGAACAAACCTACCGGATGTGTCGCGCCATCGCGGATCGGCTGGTTTCCGAATCACCTGATGCCGATGATTCGGCTCGCTAACGGGGGATCGGGCAGGCTGAGGTTCCCCACTAGAAGTGGACACCCAGAAGCAAGGAATTGGGCGTTCAAAAGGTCGCGGGAGACGATCAGGAAACGAGCAATTTCACGAGCCGGCGCCCCTCTTCGCGTCGAGGGCTTTCCTGTCGAGATTCAGTGATCGCGGCGTTTTCTGCAGTTACTGGAGTTGCGCAGTTTGTCGCGTCGTGCTTCTCCTCTTAACGGATTCTGTCAGACCTCATTGTTATGGCTGCGCATCCCACCGCGGGCTGAGCCGTGTACTTTTCAGGAGAAACGCAGGCAGCACGAGCGCTGTTTTCGCTTCGCCAGCTCTTTGAGTGCTTGGTCGCGTACGAGACGATTTCGCCGTCCCGCCGCAGCGCGTGAAACGATCGCCGGGTTCGTTAACAGACGTTCACCGTGTACGGAGTTTGATTTCACGCCGGCGGCCAGACGATCGCGTGTCGCGCTGATCGATTGCCACGATCACGGGCGTTGAAAGTGCAGCTCCTCAAGAAGCCGCGTAACGAAGGGACGGTTGTCGCGATAACCGCTCGCACACATTCGGGCGGTTGGGCACGCCTTCGATCGGCGACGGGCTCGAAAACGTGATTGGAATGCGGCAAGACATGGAAAAAATCGGTTAGGAAACCGTTGCTCGATCCAACTGAGCCACGGGGGATCGTACGGCGAATGCCAACCGATAATCTCGCCACCGGCTTGTGCATCCCCGCACGGGGTCGGCTGACCCCGTGGAACCCAACATTATTGGCCCGTAAA
The DNA here is from genome assembly GCA_015075745.1 of Planctomycetia bacterium. Classification (NCBI taxonomy): domain Bacteria; kingdom Pseudomonadati; phylum Planctomycetota; class Planctomycetia; species Planctomycetia bacterium. The sequence continues at coordinate 762,726 of JABTTW010000002.1, read as the reverse complement.
CGCTCGTTTTTCAACCGTCGCCTGCATACTATTAACCATGGTGGACATTGCGGGCAGGGGCCGAGCCGTCAACCGGCTCGCCGTCGCTCGGCAGGGGGAAACAGGCTCGCACGGAGAGAATTCGGTGATCTCCGATTCTCTGGAGGCGGATTCAAAAAATGGGTAATCGGTCCAAGGGCTGGAATCTCCTGCTCGGTGCAGCGTGCATTCATTGCGCCGCGTGCATGCTCGCGCCCGCCGCGGCAAGCGCGCAGGCACCCGCAGTCCCGCCCGGCAAGTTGATATTCCGGACGGAGACCGTCGACCTGTCTCAGATTCCCTCCCTACTCCACGCCAGGGCGCGCTTCGACCCGGCGGTTCCCTACGTCATTCAACTCGACGGCCCGATGACGCCGGCCCGGCGCGAAGTGCTCTCGGCCGCCGGCGTGAAGCTCCACCAGTATCTTCCGGTCCACGCCTATATCGCAGACCTCGGCGCCGCCGATGCGACCGCGCTGGTCGATGCCAGCTTCGTCACCTGGGTCGGCGTTTTTCAGGATGCCTGGAAAATCAGCCCCACCATCGGCAAGTCTGAATTCGTCACCAAAGAGCGACGCGATCTCGACGCCCGTGGCCGCCGTTTGCTCGTCGTGCATCCCTTTAAGGATGCCGGGAACGAACGGATTATCGCCGAGGCCGCTAGATTGGGCGGCAAGACACTGCGCCTTCCGTCGCGCGACGGTTCTCGTCGCCTCGGCATCGAACTCGACAAACGCCGCATGGAGCCCTTCCTGAAATCAAAGGACATCCTCTTCGTCGATGAGGCCCCCGAGGCACAGCCGCGAAACGCCTCGACTTCCTGGATCGTCCAAAGCAACATCGCCAATGTCCGCACCCTGTGGGACATGGGCCTCCACGGTGAAAACCAGATCGCCGGGATCGTCGACTGGGATCTGCGGGCCGATCATTGCTCGTTTGATGATCCCGCGAATCCCATCGGGCCCATGCATCGCAAGCTCCTTGCCTATTACGGTATGGGCATCAATCCGGGCTACGGCGCTCACGGCACCCACGTCGGGTGTACCTTCGCGGGCAAGGAAGTCGCCGAGTTGAATCCCGACCTCAAGGGCCTGGCCTACGAAGCCAAGATCGTGTTTCAACATTACAGCGGCGTTGCGGTCGGCGGTGTTTTCAACGCCTACAACCGATTCACCATCGCCCACAACGACGGCGCCCGCGTCCACAACAACAGTTGGGGCAATAACGACTACTTTTACAATCAGTGGGCCCACGACATCGACGCCTTCACGTGGGACAACGAAGACGACCTGGTCCTCGTCGCCGTCATCAACAGCGGCATCGTCAAAGCGCCTGAAAACGCAAAGAACTGTCTCTCCGTCGCCGCCGGCAAAGATTCCCCCAACCAGAACCAGAAATGCATGGGCGGCGCCGGTCCGACCGCGGATGGTCGGCAAAAGCCCGAGGTCTTCGCCCCCGGTTGCGGCTCGCGCTCGGCCGACGTGAATACAGTTTGCGGCAACGACGACACCGGTAGTAGCGGCGGAACGTCCTACGCCACGCCTGCCGTCTCCGCGATGGGCTTGCTTACCCGCCAATACTTCATGGATGGCTTCTATCCCACCGGTGTCCCCGACCTCGCTCATGCCTTCACCCCCAGCGGCGCATTACTCAAGGCCATGGTGATCAACGCCGCGGCGGACATGTCCGGCATCGCCGGCTACTTCAACGCCACGGAGGGTTGGGGTCTCATCAAGATGGACGATGTGATCTACTTCGCCGGTGACGCCCGCAAGACCTTGATCGAAGACATTCGAAACACCTCCGGCCTTTCCACCGGCGAGACCAAGTCGCACTACGTCGTCGTCGGTCCCACCGTGACTCAGCTAAAAGTCACGCTCGTCTGGACCGACGCCCCCGCAGCCGTCATGGCCGGGCTGACACCCATCAACAACTTGAACTTGTCCGTCCATTCCCCGTCGGCCGCTGTTTATCTCGGAAACGTCTTCAGTGGAGCGGAGTCCATGACCGGCGGCTCCTCGGATTCGGTCAATAATTCCGAACAGGTTCACCTCGCCGCGCCCGAAGCCGGCGTATGGCGAATCGATGTCGCCGGAACCGCAGTCAATCAGGACACACAGGGATACGCCCTGGTCGTAACGGGCGACGTGGATTGCATCAAAGGCGACGTGAACGGAGACGGAATCCTCGACGGACTCGACGTTCAGGAATTCGTACAAATTCTGTTAGGGGGCGGACCATTTTTCCCGAAGTGCGCCGCGGACATGAATTACTCCGGCGCACCTGATATCATGGATGTGGACGGATTCGTATCCGTCTTGCTCGGCGCCTGACGAAAAGGCGGGGAACGGCGCCGGTTACGCAATCCGAGCGAATGCACGCCGCATTAAGCATCACAACCGAACGAAGGGGGAGGACGGGAGCGAAAGCACAGTGAAGATTCCATCGCCCAAATCATCTCATGAAGTGCGAAGTCTGATTTTCGCCGCGGTCATCGTCGTATGTATTTCCGCTCAGCCGGCCGGCGCGATCATCACGGAAGATCGGGTTCTCGTCGTCTACAACTCGGCTTTCCCCGAGGCGGTCACGCTCAAGGACGCCTATCTCGCTCATCATCCCGCCATCCCCGCGGCGAACGTCTTCGACCTCAGCAACGCCGCCATTCCGGCCGCCGACCTCACCCGGGCCCAGTTCAACACGCTGATCCGCGACCCCATTCGAGCGTACCTCTTGCTGCCCGGCGATCCGACGCCCTCCGGCATCGTGTACATCGTCCTGATTCGTCCCATCCCGCATCGGATTCAGGACACCGACATCCCCACCGTGGGAGACATGCCCGGCAGCGCCGCAACGGATCTCACCAACGGCGATGCGGATTACGCCAGCGTGGACGCCGAACTGGTCCTCCTTTGGCAGAATCTCGACGCCGGCGAGGCAGGCGGCACGATGGACAGCCTTTCCGACAACATGATCGACAATCCCTACCACCAGACCGCCGCGATGATCGGTTCCTTTTCTCGCGCCAATATCCAGATCGCCAAGACATTCATGAATCGTTCCAACATCTGCTGGATTCCAAGCGGAAGCGGAGCGACGCTGCTGACACCGGGTGATATGTACCTTGTCAGCCGGATCGACGGCACCACCTTATTGCAGGCGACCGCCGCACTGGATCGGGCGCAGAATCTGAGGATCAACAAGGCCCTGGTACGCGTGCTGCTCGATGAGTTCGACGTGTCCACAAACCAGGACTTTGACGACGACAAACTCTTTGCCTTCAACGATCCATTCTTCGCGGGTGATGACTACGAGGAAACAACGGCGATCCTGACCGGAGCGGGCTGGGACGTTCGCTACGACGGAACGTTCAACTTCATCGATTCCACCGAAGAGACCAACCCGATCATTGCCTACGGCTCCTACGGAGAGAATCACGATGCCGTCGCCGGACTCGGCGAGAACCCGCCGGGCAGCGCAACCTACATCAACGGCTTCAACTTCCCCCCGGGCGCGATCTTCAATACCTTTGAATCGGACAACGCCCGTGCGCTCAACGGCCTCGGCTCGGTCTTCGGACTCGAGCAGGTAGCCGACTTCCTGGCCGCAGGAGGCACCTTTGCCGTCGGCCACGTCTATGAGCCCTTCACATTCACCATCGCCGACAACGAGTTTCTCTTCGTCAATTTCCTGGTAAACGGACTCTCATGGGGCGAGGCGGCCTATTCGTCCATTCCCGCTCTGAGCTGGCAGAATGTCGTCTTTGGTGATCCGCTTACCGTGCCCGTGATTCTCGACGATCCCGGGCTTCCCTTGGGCGACATGAACGGAGACGGACAGGTCAACGGACTGGACATCGCTCCCTTCACGGATGTCGTGATCAATGGCCCGCCGAACTATTACACCGCCTTCCCGACGCTGGACCCCATCGCCCGCGGCGATTTCACCGGGGACCGGCAGGTCACGCTGTCGGATGTCCCCCAGTTCCTTGACGCGCTTCTCACGCCCTGACGACGCACCCGACGGGACCCGGCGCCGGCCTCGTTTGGCATCATTGGGCAATCGGTTAAAGTACGCGCCCGAATCGACCGTGGCCTCGTCGGCGACGGTCGGCGTGACATGGAAAGGGCGCGATGGCAATTCAGTTTATGTGTGCGGCCTGCGGGCAGCCGATCGAAGTCGACGACGAAATGGCGAACCAGGCCGTGACCTGTCCCTACTGCCGCAAGGTGGTCACGGCCCCGTTGGTCAGCGAGCATCAGACCCTTCACGATCCCGCCGCGGCGAGGCCCACCGCCGCCGCCTCCGGTCCCGCTCACCATCCGCCGGTTCCGGTCGCGGCCGGCACAAATATCTTGAGCTGGCTCTCGCTGGCCTGCATTTCGGGCTCGCTCATTTGCTTCGCGGTCTTTGTCGGGTTCGTGCTGTCCATCGCCAAGGACCATGACATCCAGCAAATGCCGCAAGCGGAGTTCAACAAGATTCTGCAGGAGGAGATGATCGCACGAACAGGCGTTCAATTCGCCGGCGCTCTGGGCTTCTGCGTTTTTCCGCCTCTTGGCATCGTGTTTGCCATCGTCGCCCTTGTGAAGCGCACGCCCCCCAAGTGGCCGGCCATTACCTCGCTCAGTATCAGCGGGCTGATCATCCTCCTCATGTGTTTTTGGATTATGTTGCAGGCCGCGCAGCTCCCCGCTCAGGGCGCCGCGGTTCCGTAGGCCTTGCCTTCATTGAAGATTATTTGAATGTCCAATAATCCAAGTGCGCGGGCAGGCCTTTCATTTCATCTCTTGCGCGCAGCGGCCGACACCCCATGCATTCGGTTCTTAGCGGACGCTTGGCAATCCGTTGAATCCGATGGCTCGCGCGATCTGTCGCTTCTGAGAGGTTAACTGTCCCAACCTGCGGAAAGCGCATTGACAAGGGTCCGTCAATCAGGGTATTTTCCGAGTTGGTGATAAGAAACGTGTCGCGCGGTCGAGTGATGAGATTCCCATTTCCAAATGCGGAGTCGGCGCAGCGAGGTATCCATGGAAGTATATGAGGCACCCAGATCGCAGAGCCGCGCTGAGCGTGGCGATCGACGCCGCGTCTTCACGCTGGAGCACGCCAATCGGACGCTTCCACTCGTCAAGCGAATCGTCGCTGACATGGTCAAGCAGTTCAAGCTCGTCTGTTCACTGGAAGATCGCTGCCACATGCGCCGCCCGCGCGTCACTCAGGAAGAACATCAGGCGATCCGCAAGCGCTACGAAGTGGAACTCGACAACCTCCGCGATCTTTGCGAGGAACTCGCCGCAGTCGGTTGCGAGCTGAAGGACTGGCGGCGCGGCCTGATCGACTTCCTCTCCATGAGGGACGGTCGCCAGATCGAGCTCTGCTGGCAGCTTGGCGAAGACAAGATCGAGCACTGGCACGAAGTTGGGGCCGGCTTCGCCGGTCGTCAGCCGCTCGACGTCGATTTCAATCAGGAAGCCGTGACCCAGTCCTGACCGTGCCACGGCCGCGGCCTCACGTCCCATCCCGCCGGATCCCAGCGCCCGCCGACGCCGCGGTTTGTCCCTTCTCGCCTTGACCCTTATTTGTTTAGAATCGTTCCTCCGGGGGGATCAGGAGGCGACGCCCCATGACATTGCGCCCGATCGCCAGCGAGGCGGCCCGCAAGCATCTTCGGCTTTCGATGTGTCCCGAAGTCGGGCCCATTCGTTTTGCAAACCTCCTGCGCGAGCTGGGCGGAATCGACGCCGTTCTGGGGGCCAGCGTCCAGAAGCTTCAATCTGTCTCAAAGGTCGGCCCCAAGGTCGCCCAGGGAATCGCCTCCCTGCGCGACCGGGTGGATGTCGACGCGGAAGTCCTGTTGGCCGAGCGTCACAACGTGCGCATCGTCTGCCTGGAGGATGACGATTACCCGCTGCCGCTGCGCCGCATTTACGACCCGCCGATCTGCCTCTATGTCAAAGGCACGCTGGATCGTCGCGATGCGATTGCCTTCGGGATCGTCGGCTCCAGGGCCTGCTCGCGCTACGGCGCCGAACAGGCCGAGCGTTTCGGCGCTCTCGCGGCCGGCGCTGGAATGACCGTCGTCTCGGGAATGGCGCGCGGGGTCGATTTTCATGCCCACTCCGGCGCGCTGGCCGCCGGCGGAAGGACTCTCGCCGTCCTGGGTTGCGGGCTGTGCCACGTGTACCCGCCTGATTCTGTCGAGTTGGCGCAGCGCATCGTGGAATCGGGCGCCATGATCTCCGAACTGCCGATGAGCGTCGCGCCCGATGCCAAGAATTTCCCGCCGCGCAACCGCATCATCGCCGGGCTCTCGATGGGGGTGCTGGTCGTCGAGGCGGCCCGGCGTAGCGGCGCGCTCATCACCGCCCGCCTGGCGACCGAATACGACCGCGAAGTGTTCGCCCTGTCCGGCCGCGTCGATACGCCGCAGGCCGAGGGGTGTTTGGAGCTGGTGAAGAAAGGCGAGGCCAAGCTGATCACTCAATTCGGCGACGTGCTGGAAGAGCTCGGCGCAGTGGGCGCCTCACTTCGCGAGGCCGCGTCGCCGCAACTTGCCCAGACATTGTTCGACAACGGACATGAAATGTCGCCTTCCCCCGCCGGCGTCCTTCAACTCGACGAGGCCGAGCAGGCTGTCCTGAACTGCCTCAACCAGGAATCGATGGGCATCGAAAAAATCTGCGAATGGTCCGGAATGATTCCGTCGCGCGTGGCCGTCGCATTGACCGGTCTGCAATTGAAGGGGGCCGTGCGCAGGCTTCCCAGCGAACACTTTAATGCGACAGGAAAGGTCTGAAGAATTGCCGGTGGAATATCGCTGCTTCCGGATGGAGGACCATGAGCCGCGCTAAAGCGATTCACTGACTGTCAGTTGAAACCAAACGATCGTTAGCATTCATTGACCAGGAAGTGTTTCAACCGATTTCACGGCATTGATTGACCAACCTCGGTGCGCGCGAAGTAGTTTCTCGAAAGGTGGCACTATCCTGACAATGATATGTTATCCGGTCACTTATGACATTCACCTCAGCTTAATTCTTGCCGTATTTGTGTATTCATGTGTGGGTTGACATGTATACTGCCGATCCTATGACATGATCGGGCCACGGGTAAGTAGATACGACCCCGACCGGCTTGTCCGTCGGCCCGGTCAATTTTTTCCGCCACGCCGGCTTGTTACTGTTCGCATGTCGCATCTGCTCGATAGAATCTGCGTACTGGATTGCCAAAGGCGAATTTGTAACCTATTAGGTTGAACCCTCCGGCTCGCAGCAAGGCGCCGTGTGCATGTCGAACGGTTCGTCTGAGTCCCCGCCGCTCTTTTTCCGCAGATACGGCGACGAGGGACCTCTGGTCTTCGTCCTCCACGGCGGCCCCGGTGCACCCGGCTACATGGCGCCCGTCGCGCGAGGGATTGCCGCCTTCGCCCGCGCGGTCGAGCCGTTCCAGCGGCGCAGCGGCGACCAACCGCTCACCGTCCGTACGCACATTCTCGACCTGCATCATCTGATTTCTGCCATATGCCCCACAGAGCCGTGCATCATCGTCGGCCACTCCTGGGGCGCGATGCTCGCTCTGGCCTGCGCTGCGGAGTTCCCCGAGAGCGTGAGCCGACTGGTGCTCATCGGTTGCGGCACCTTCGATCCGGCGTCGCGCCAGCGTCTCAAGGAAATTCGAGCGGCGCGCATGACGCCCGCGGTCCTCGAGCGCCAGGCAAGGCTCCTGAAACGATTCCCCAAGCCCGATGAACGCCTTCGCGCCATGGGCAGTCTCAACCAGCGGATTGACTCAGTCCGGCTGATTCCGCACCGCGACGAGACCGCTGCCTTTGACGCCCGCGGCCACGAGGAAACCTGGGGCGACATGCTTCGGCTGCAGGCCGAGAGTATCTATCCCGCCGCCTTCGCGACAATCCGCGCGCCCGTGCTGATGATTCACGGCGCGGACGATCCCCATCCGGGAAAAATGATCCGCGACAATCTCGCGCCGCACCTGCCGCAACTCGAGTATCACGAACTGACCCAATGCGGCCACTACCCGTGGCTCGAAGAGTTCGCACGAGGCCGGTTCTTTTTGATACTACAAGATTGGTTGGCTCTTGCGCCCTAGTCCGCGGCCGCCCTCCGAGTCGCCCGCCACATTTCGATGACTCCGGTTGGGTGGTGCACTCCATAAAATCTAAACAGGCAGTGGCTGCCTTGTGGGCTTGATGAACGACTATCGCACTCACTTTGCGCAATTGGATTACGTTTTTCCTTGATTTCAGCGCCTCAATTTGATTAGACTCACCTTTAGTTAAGGGAAGGTAACAAGTACGCGGTACGTCAGGTTTCGCGTGACAGATTGCCCCCCATTTCCAGCGACCTGCGCCGCAGCCTTCCACAAGATGTTGCCGAAGCCATTCGGGGTAATTCGAATTCGGTTTCCCGAATTCAGCCTACTCAGGAGAAATCACCATGCATCGCGTACGAGGTCAGTGCGGGAAAGGTGCGTTCAGGCTGGACAATGATCTCGTTATCTGCTGCATTCCGCGAGGTGCATGGCTTTGCCTCGCCGTCATGGGCATTTTTTGTGGAATTCTTTTTGCACCGGTGAATATACTTGCAGGCGTTGGTCCTGTGATGTGTGAGCCAGAAGTCGACGGGTCGAATTGTCGCGCCGCGGCCTGCCCGATCGAAGGTCAGCGGTGCCAGCCACGTTGCATGAATTTGGACCCCGTCAAGGGCGTCACAAAGGTCATCGCGTGTGAGTGTCTCAATCCTGAGGCCTGCAGGGTGTACCGGCCCACCGTCGAGGGCAATGCCTGCACCGCTCCGTTCAGCATCGACGGAACGGTTCATCTGCCGCCATCAGGGTGTTACTACCAGACTGAGCCGGGCAATCCGTTTCGGATCGTTGATGGGCTGCCGGCCGGAACCACGATTCAGTGCGATGGAATCAATGGCGATTTCATTTGCGATCCCTCGGTCGCCGTCTGTTCCTTCTCAACGATGACTGGCTGCACCCAATCCGGTGGATCATTGGGCGGCGAGAAAAACTGCTCCGAGGCTTCGTTGTACCTCGACATGGACGGTACCGGTACACTGGTCGGATACAATCGCTTCATTGCGATTCCCATTAGCTTCGAAATTCACACCGCTCCGCGCACACCATTTGCGCCCTTTCAGGAATTTGATACCGACATGTTTCGCCTCTTCGGTCAAATAATCGGTGATCCCGATTTTGATCTGCTGCGCTTCACGGCGGGAACTGACTTCGGTCTTCCAAGTCCCGGGCATACAACCCTGACACAACTCCCCGGTGGAAACTGGGCGGTCGACAGCTTCTTCGATCTCACGTATCGCATCGACTTCGTTGGCGCACCGGGCAGCGTCCTGGCCGGAAGGTCCGGCTCCACCACCGGCACCGCCCGGATATACATGGGCAGCCAGCCATTTTGCCAGGGCCTTTGTCCTCAGGGCTACGAGTGCCGGACGGAGCGCACCGTCCTCCCCGATGGCACGATCGACATCTGCTGCGACTGTGTGCCGCTCGTCTGCGAACCGCTCCCCGACCTTTCCGCCTGTCGTAACACGCCCTGTCCGGATTCGTCTCAACAGTGTTTGCCTCGCTGTGTTCGACTGTTTCCCGATGCCGGCGTCACACATGTGCTCGATTGCGCATGTCGCTTCAGTTCAGAGTGCCATGTTGATATCGCGGATACGTCCGGCAATGGCTGCGTTGTGCCGGATGGAGGTGCGGGGACCGTCCATCTTCCGCCCGCTGGCTGTTCCTACAAGACCGAACCCGACGATCCTTTCCAGATTATCGATGGCCTCCCGGCCGGCACGACGATTCGCGCTGATGGCGAAGACACGAATTTCTTCTGTAATCCAGTCGGGGGAGTTTGTTCATTCTCCACGATGCTGGGCTGCATTCAGCCGGGTGGCACGCTTTCCGGTGAGAAGAACTGCTCGGATTCCACGCTATTCCTCGACATGGAGGGGACCGGCACGCTACTCGGCTACAGCCGCTTTATTGGCGTTCCGGTCAGCTTTGAGATTCATACCGGCCAAAGGATCTTAAATGCGCCGGTACAGGATTTTCCGACCGACATGTTTCGCCTCTTCGGTCAATTAGTCGGTGATCCCGATTTTGACCTCCTGCGCATCACAGGCGGCACGGACTTTGGCCTGCCAAGTCCGGGTCATACCACGTTGACACAGTTGCCCGGCGGCGATTGGGCTGTCGATAGCTTCTTTGATTTGACCTATCGCATTGATTTCGTCGGCGCGCCGGGCAGCGTCTTGGCCGGAAGGTCCGGCTCCACCACTCGTACCCTGAGGATTTCTACCGGCGCAGTGCCCCGGTGCCAGGGAATCTGTCCCAAGGGAACCGTCTGTGAATCACAACGCGTCGTCAATCAGGACGGCTCGATCGATCTTTGCTGCGATTGCCGTCTGTTCTGTCCCTGCCCCGGAGACATGACCGGCGACGGGCTGCTTACCGGGAGTGATATTCAGGCATTCGTGGACTGCTTCATGAACTTTTTCGACGGACCCATCCCGCCTCAATGCGCCTGCGCAGATGTGTTCCCTGATGAAATCTTCACGGAAATGGATATCACGCTGTTTGTCGAGCGTTTGCTGGCGGTCCCCAAGATCAACTGCTTCCCGCAGTGACGGCCGTTATGAATGAGATGACGGATTCGCCTTCGGGACCAGGAAAGCCCCGTAGCACCACGTGATTGCACGGCTTGCTCACGACCGAGCAGGATCAGGTCGCTCCGGGTCAATCCCGAATTCCTCAACCGCCGCCTCGACGACCGATGCGTCGATCTCCCCGCGCAGTGCAAGGGTGTTGAGCGTCGCCACGCAAATGGACTCGGCATCGACCTCGAAGAAGCGGCGCAGCTCCTCGCGTGATTCGCTTCGACCGTAGCCGTCCGTGCCCATCGGAACGAACTCGGCCGGTGCCCATCTTGCAACCTGCTCCGCGACCAGTTTCACATAGTCGCTGGCCGCGATGATCGGACGGGGGTCGCTTTCGAGCTGCTTCACGAAGAACGGCTTCTTCGGTGTCGCCGTCGGGTGCAGGCGATTCCATCGCTCGACAATGAGTGCCTCGCGGCGAAGCTGCTGATAGCTGGTCACGCTCCACACGTTGGCGGCGACCTTGTATCGGTCGGCAAGCATCTGCTGAGCACGAATTGCCTCATTCAGTATCGAGCCGCTGCCGAACAGGTGCACGCGCGGCCAGTTGCGCTTGCGCTCGGCGGCCCGGTAGAGGTACATACCCTTGAGGATGCCCTCGGAAATCCCTGCCTCGTCCGGCATGGATGGCATCTCGTACGGCTCATTGTGAATGGTGATGTAATAGAAGACGTCCTCCTGCGCCTCGTACATCCGCCGGATGCCTTCCTTGATCAATACCGCGACCTCATAACCAAAGGCCGGGTCGTAGGCAAGACAGTTCGGCACAAGGGTCGCTATCAACTGACTGTTGCCGTCCTGGTGCTGCAAGCCCTCGCCGGCCAGCGTCGTACGACCGCTGGTCGCCCCCATGAGAAAGCCGCGCCCGCGCATGTCGCCATGCGCCCAGATGCTGTCTCCCACGCGCTGAAAACCAAACATCGAATAAAACGTGAAGAACGGCACTGTGTTGATGCCGTGGGTGACGTAGGCCGTGCCCGCCGCGGTGAACGACGCCATCGAACCCGCTTCCGTGATGCCCTCTTGCAGGAGTTGGCCGTCCTGCTCTTCGCGGTAGTACATCAGCGACCCGCGATCGACCGGCTCGTATTTCTGGCCCGCGTGCGCGTAGATGCCATGCTTCTGGAACAACGAGTCCATGCCGAACGTCCTGGACTCATCCGGCACGATCGGAACGATCAACGGGCCGATCTGCTTATCACTCAGGAGCCGCGTGAGCAGACGCACGTACACCATCGTCGTGGACGCCGGGCGACCTCCGCTGCCCTTGTAGAACTCCTCGAACAACTTGTCAGGCGGCGACTGCAATGGCTTGGCCCGAACCATCCGCCGAGGGACGAACCCGCCCAGTTCCGCCCGGCGGTCAAGGAGATACTTCTCTTCCGGGCTGCCCGCCGGTGGGCGATAAAAGGGCGCGTCGCGCAGCTCCTTGTCAGAGATGGGAATGCCGAACCGATCTCGAAACTCGGCAAGCTCCACCTCGTTCAGCTTCTTCTGCTGGTGCGTGATGTTCTTGCCTTCGCCCGCCTCGCCCAAGCCGTAGCCCTTGATCGTTCGGGCAAGAATGACCGTGGGCTGGTCCTTGTGGTCGATCGCCGCTTTGTACGCCGCGTACACCTTCACCGGGTCGTGACCGCCGAGCCTCAGCTTCTCAAGCTGCTTGTCGCTCAGATGTTCGACGAGCTTCAGGATGCGCGGGTCCGTCCCGAAGAAGTGCTCGCGAATGTATGCGCCGTCGGAAATACTGTACCGCTGCCATTGACCGTCGACGACATTGGCCATCCTCGCCGGCAAAAGCGCCTCGGTATCGGCCGCAAAGAGTGGGTCCCAGTCGTCGCCCCAGATGACCTTGATGACATTCCAGCCAGCGCCGCGAAAGGCGGCTTCCAATTCCTGAATGATGCTGCCGTTTCCCCGAACCGGTCCGTCGAGTCGCTGGAGGTTGCAGTTCACGACGAAGCACAGATTGTCGAGTCCTTCGCGTGAAGCAAGCGTCAGCGCCCCCATGCTTTCGGGTTCATCCATCTCGCCGTCGCCGAGAAACGCCCAGACCCGGCAATGATCGGTATCCGCCAATCCTCGATCGTGCAGGTATCTGTTGAACCTCGCCTGATAGATCGCCGTCAGCGGCCCGAGCCCCATCGAGACGGTGGGAAATTCCCAGAAGTGCGGCATGAGCCACGGATGCGGATAGCTCGACAGCCCGCCGCCCTCGGCAAGTTCCCGACGAAAGTTGTGCATCAGTTCCGTCGAGATGCGCCCTTCCAGATAAGCGCGAGCATAAATACCCGGCGAGCTGTGTCCCTGAAAGTAAATCTGGTCGCCCGTTCGCTCCGGCGTATTGGCACGAAAAAAGTGATTCAGTCCGACCTGCAGCAGGGTTGCAGCACTGGCGAAAGTCGAGATATGTCCGCCGATACCCGGCGACCGTCGATTGGCTCGCACCACGAGCGCCATCGCGTTCCACCGCATGTAGCTCTTGATCCGCCGCTCGATCTCCCGGTCCCCAGGGTAAGGGGGCTGCTGGGAGACGTGAATCGTATTCACATAGGGCGTATTGGCATTGAACGGAGCGGCAATGCCTTTGTTGGTGGCCCAGTCTCTGAGCTCCGACAGAAGGAATTCGGCACGTTCGGGTCCCTGTGAGGCAACAACTGCCTGGAGAGATTCCAGCCATTCCCCTGTTTCTACGGGGTCGTTGTCCGGCAAATTGGCGTGCGACATGGCAGCGACTTTACTGACGTCCGGCGGAAATGCAAATTTCCGGCCCGTTTGGGCTCCCGCGACGCCCCCGGGTCGCCCGAGGCTGCCGGCGATCGGCGACGCCTGCCGATAGATAGAGGAGCGTTCCGATCTGTTTACCGCCGTTGGTTCGCGCTTGGGAGGCGTTTGATGATTCGAGTTCGATCTATCCTGACCGCCGCCGGGGTGGGGCTCTTTACCCTCGGTTGCATCCCGCCCGAAAACCAACGCCTCAATGCACCGCCACAGGGCGAGAGCAACAGCCGCCCTGAGTGGTCACAGTATTACACCTACCACAATGACCAGGGCATGCTGGCCGACATGTCGGTCGCCGACATCCACTTCGTCCCGCATTGTGCCGAGCTGTCCGGAACCGGTCAGGCCCGGCTCGCCCGCTATGCCGAGCTCCTGGCCGCGCGCGGCGGGACCATCAACTATGAAACCTCCCTCGAAAACGACAAGCTGATCCGGGATCGCCTCGCCGTCGCCAAGCGGTTTCTCGTTCAGGCCCTGCCCGGCAAGCAGCAGATCGACGTCGTCCCCGGAATCGCCGGCGGACGCGGCATGGATTCCAGGGAAGCTCTCGCCGGACAGGCCGTTGCCAAGCAGGCTGAGACGCGAAAGAACGCCTACCAGTTGAACATCAGAGCCATCGAAGGGAATTAAGTCGTGAACAAGACGCTGAATCTCTTCCTGTCGGCTTGCATCGGACTGATCGCGCACGGATGCGCCCTCGATCGGACCGAAAAGGTTTCCTCGGCCGCCGGCGTCAGCGAGCAGCGAGCCCAACTCGCCGAGAAGGCCACGCCCGCGCCGCCGCCGAAGATCAACGCCGAGACCCATCTCGCCGCCGCACGGATGCTCGAAAAGCAGGGCGACCTGCAAGGGGCCATCGGTCAATACGAACGGGCGATCATCAATGAGCCTCGTTCGGCGGTGGCCTATAGCCGGCTCGGCATCTGCTATCAAAAACTCGGCCGCTTTTCCGATGCCGACCAGATCCTGCGGCAGGGCATTCAGGCCATTCCCGGATCGGCGATGCTTTGCAACAACCTCGGTTACAGCTACCTCATACAACGACGATACGCCGATGCCGAGCAGCAGTTCCGCGACGCCCTTCGCATCGCACCCGACTTTCCGCGGGCACGCATGAACCTGGCCATCTCGCTGGGCTACGTTGGAAACATGAAGGAAAGCCTTATTGAGTTCTCCCGCGTCGTCCCGGCCGACATCGCCCACTACAACGTCGCCATTCTGCAGATGGATCAGGGCAATTACGTCGCTGCCTGCGACTCCTTCAAGGAGGCCCTGGCCATCAATCCGGATTGCCCCGGCGCGGCGGAGCAGTTGAGTCGTGCCCGCGCGTTTGTCATGAGTCAGGATCAGTCAGGTCCCAAGCCCTCCGTGTTTTCGGGTAAGCGCCTGGCCGGCTCGGCCACCGAAGTGGAACCCAGTGGGCCGTGATCGCGGTGTGGCCCAAAGACTGTCGATGACACCTTGATTTTCAGATGCTCGAATCCCTTCGCCTCGGAAACAACCGGTAAGTCATGACGCCGCAAACATCCCCATTTCAATCTTCCGCTCGCGCGCCTAGCATGTTCGCCATGAGCAGGCTGCGAGATCCGTGGGTGCGCGGGGCGGTGTTCGCCCTCTTTGCCGTCATCGTTCTGGTCATGACCACGCGCGTCTCTCCGCCGACATCCCTGCAAAGCGAACGCCCGGCGACGGAACTTGCGAAGACGCTCGATCGCCACGAGGCCGCCGAAGCGCAGCACTATGCGTGGCTCTCGCGAAAGATCGCCGCCGCGTATGTTCCGCTGGTTGAGCGCATTGCCGCTCCCGAAGGCTTCACCCGGGTGAAGGTCGCGTCGCGCGGCTTCGCCGAGTGGCTGCGGCACCTGCCGGTCATGCCGCCCGATACGCCGGTGACGTCCGGCAAGCGCAAGGTCATCCTCAAAGCCGACGCGCCGACCCTCGCCGCCGTGATCGCCCTCCAGCCGACCAACGACCGCGCCCTGGCCGGGGCCAACATGCTCACCCGACTGCGCGCCGAGTATCGCTGGACCGCCAAGCAGCTCGACGATCTGGGATTCCATTTCACCAGCGGCCACCTTTCCACGTGGAAGGGCTGGGCTTCCGGCGAACGACCGAGCGTCAAGGGACGCGAGGTGACGTTTGCCAAGCAGTTCGACCCCGACCCCAGCCGGGCGAACTTCTGCAGCTATCTCGAGACCATTTTTCAATACGGTACCTGCTACAGCCTCCTCGACGACACCACCGCCGCCGCCGACGGCTCCATCGCGCCGGGCGACATCTTTCTCCGCACCGGCAAGAAGCCGACGACGATCATCGTCCTTGACGCCTGCACCGGCCCCAACGGCGAGCTTTGCATCCTGCTCGGCGAGGCCGGCGTCCCGGCCCAGTCGTTCCACGTCCTCAAAGGCTCGGACGGCAGCCCGTGGTTCCCGGTCCGGCAAAAAAGCGACATCACGCTCTCCGGCAATCGGGCCCTGAGGCTTTCCGAGCTTCGCCGCTGGAAGTAGCTCACCCTTTTCGAATCGCCGCCGCGTACCCGCCCGAAGCGCAGGCGAGGGCGTTCAGATGATTGATCGCCCAGTCCACGAGATCAGCCTGCCAAGGCGCGAACGCCGAGCAAGGATTCACGAATGGAGATCGATCCAGAAGTGCTCGGCAGGACGGCGCGCGATGTCCTATGGAAACCAATTGCCCCCTTCGCCTTTTGAACACCTGGCCCGGGCTCGTGTCAGGCCTGTGTCATCCAAAAACCGCCTGATTTGCGAACTGCCCCAACACGCGACCGCCACAACACTTGCCAGCGCCTCCAAAAACTTTTTTCGCCTTATGTCACCTTGCAAATCGTCGAAGTCGGCCCCCATTCGGAGCCCCAACCGTGAGGGAGGGACCGCCCCTCGAACGCCCCCACGCAATCCCGCCGCCGCGCACCATTTCGACGTTTCGACGTTTCGATTTTTCGACGTTTCCACCATCCGCCCTAACACATGCCCGCCACAAGCGTTGGCACAATCCCCGAAGGCCTTGTGTCACCTTATGTCACCTTGGGATTTGCCGCATCTCGCTCGAAAACTGGACCAAAAGGTCGACGCCGAACCGCCCGGACTCAAGTCCGGGGCTCGTCTCTGGTGGGGCGCTTCACTTGCTGCGTTACGAAATACCAACGCTCGCCTTCGCCGAAAGAGAAAGCTCATCGCGCCGGCCCTTGGCGAACAGGTGATATCCCTGCGCCGCGATCATCGCGCCGTTGTCGGTGCAGTAGCGCATCGGCGTCAGGTGCAGGGCGAGGCCTTCCTTCGTGCAGCGCTCCGAGAGGCGCGTGCGGAGCATGGAGTTGGCCGCGACGCCGCCGCCGACCACGACCGTGCGCACGCCGGTCTTCGCCACGGCGCGCATCGTCTTTTCCACCAATACATCGACCACCGCGGCGCTGAAGGCGGCGCAGATGTCGCTGATCTGCTGATCGCTGAGCTTCTCCAGCCCGCCGGTCGTCTTGCCGGGGCCGTGGACTCGGTAGAGGACGGCGGTCTTGAGGCCGCTGAAGGAGAAGTCGAGCGAATCGGCGGCGAGCATGGTTCGCGGGAACTTGGCGCTCTTCGGGTTTCCCGCGGCGGCGCGTTTGTCGACGATGGGCCCGCCGGGGAAGCCGAGCTTGAGGATGCTGGCGATCTTGTCGAAGGCCTCTCCGGCGGCGTCGTCGATGGTCGCGCCGAGCAGAGTAATGTCGTCGTAGTCGCGGACGTGGTAGAGCGAGGTGTGGCCGCCGGAGACGACGAGGGCGACGGCGGGCCAGGGGTCTTCGGTGAGCTCGATGGCGGCGCTGGTCGCGTGGGCGTGGATGTGGTTGACGCCGACGAGCGGCTTGTCCCATGCCCAGGCGAGTGTCTTGGCGGCGGTGACGCCGATGAGCAGCGAGCCGATGAGGCCGGGCATCTGTGTCACGGCGATGGCATCAATGGCGTCCGGGGTGCAGGCGGCCTGTGCGAGGGCCTCCTCGATGAGCGGGTCGAGCTTTTCGAGGTGGGCGCGGGAGGCGATCTCGGGGACGACGCCGCCGTACTTGGCGTGGAGGTCGAACTGCGTGGCGGTGAGATTGCAACGGACGCGGCGGCCGTCATCGACGACGGCGACGGATGTCTCGTCGCAGGAAGTTTCTATTCCGAGGATGGTGGTCATGGGCGGCGTGCGTTGGAAGCGGCCGATGAGGCGGCCTGGTCGTCGGCGATATCGGTGCCGGGCGGTCGCAGCTTGTCCTGCAGGTGCTTGAGAGCCACGCGAAGCTGCAAGTCGCCATCGAGCAGGCGGCGCTCGGCGGCGGCGCGGTGCGGATCGCTGACGGACTCTTCGGCGGGATCGACGGCCTGCGCGTCGGACTCGGGCGTGGCGCCCGGCTCGCGCTCGATCTCGCGCCAGGTGGCCTGCCATTTGGCGCGCTCGGCCTCGGAGAGCGG
Organism: Planctomycetia bacterium; assembly: GCA_015075745.1. Lineage (NCBI taxonomy): Bacteria > Pseudomonadati > Planctomycetota > Planctomycetia > Planctomycetia bacterium. Next base: position 744,791 of record JABTTW010000002.1, on the reverse strand, counting down.
CACGGGAATGGTCGGATCGACGCCCCATTTGTCGCCGGTCCCGCGATTGATGCATTGTCCGCTGGGCAGATAGTAATAGGCGGTGGTCAGCTTGATCGCGCCGTTGTTGCCGTCGAGTTCGACGACTTCCTGCACGCTGCCCTTGCCGTAGGAACGCTCGCCGACGATCTCGGCGCGTTCATGATCCCGCAGGGCCCCGGCGACGATCTCCGCGGCGCTGGCGCTGGCCCCGTTGATGAGGACGCACATCGGCATGGGGGGATAGGTGCCGTCGTGCATGGCCGACCATCGCTTGCCGTCGGCGCGGCGGCCGGCGATGCGGACGATGGTGCCGGACTCAAGAAAGCGATCGGCCACGTCGCGGGCGGCATCGAGCAGGCCACCGGTGTTTTCGCGGAGGTCGAGGACCAGTCCGCGAAGGCCGGCCCCGATGAGGCGCTGAACGGCGACGTCGAGCTTTTGCGGGGCGTCATGGGTGAACTTGTTGAGCCGGACATAGCCGATGCGCAGGGCGGGATCGATCATGTATCGCCAGCCGCCCTCGGCGGCGCGCGACCAACCGCGGACGGGGTTCAACTGGATGATCGCGCGGGCGAGCGTGAGGACGCGCTCTTCGTCCTGCGCCGACGGACGAATCACCGTGATGGTGAGCTCGGTGCCCGGCGGACCGTTGAGCAGGTGATTGACCGCCTCGACGAGGGGCAGTTCGGCGGTGGACTTCTCGCCGATGTGGGTGATGATGTCGCCGGGGAGGATGTCGGCGTCATCGGCGGGGGAGCGGGGTTCTCGGCTGATGACTTCGAGGCCGCGCGGATTGGCCCAGACTTCGACGCCGATGCCGCCAAAGAAACCGTCGGTGCGATTCTTGAAGCGGCTGTATTCTTCGGGGTTGAGATATCCGGCGTAGGGGTCGTGAAGCTCCTCGACCATCGCCTTGATGCCTGCCTCCACGGCGGCGTCTGTGAGCCGGGCGTCGTCGAGGTCATCGACGAAGCGGCGATGAATCTGGGCTTTGACGTCGGCGAGGGGCCCGAAGGCCTTGTAAACGGCGTCGCGTCCGGCAATGGTCTGCGGGAGTTGCCACATGAGGAGAGTGATCATGGCAATCACGAGGATCCAGGCGAGATTGCGCTTCGGCATGGCGGCTCCTTCGGGGTCAACATCACGACGTGGCTGCGGAGAAATGATTGTCTCGCCGCGAGTATGGTGCGTCAACCGCGACGATTTTTCGGTGGGCCCGAAGAATGGCGGATTGACAAGTTGAATCGCCGGGCCCGGTCTTGCATAATGCGAAACAGGCGGGTATCTGCGTCGCAGACTCTCATGGAGGAGCCCGACAATGAGCAACATCTTCGGAGCACATTGCGACGATTTTCATGTCGCCACCCGATTGTTTCTGAAGCTCGACCTGGGCCTGGAACGCGAGACGGTGCTTCACTTCTTCGACAGCGTGATGCGGGAGTTTCCGCTTCTGCGAAAGCTGCGCCGGCGCGACGATGCCTCGTTGCTGCTGGAAGAGGACGAGTCCGACGATGGGACGAAGCGCTGGATTCGGCTGGACGCGGGGGCGATCCGGCTCGGGCATTTCAATCCGCCGTCGCTGGAGGAAGCGGAGCGGCTCGGGCAGGTAGTCTTGAAGATGGCCCCTTATCACCTGACGCTCGGCGAACTCGACTATGACCATCTGGAAGTGGTGATGGGGTTCGACCTGGAGTATCGGGGGAATCACGATCAACTCGTCGCGGAGACGTTTTTCTCCGAGGGGCCGCTGGCGGGGCTGCTGGGTCACGAAGGCGTGATGCAGACGATCGACTCGCAGCCGTTTCTCGGCCTGTCGCTCAGCGAGAACTGCGATACGCAGGTCTATCTGGAAGTGAAGAGTCGCACTTCGACCTTTGAGGTGCGGACGCAGCAATACGAGGTTCAACCGCTGAGTGTTTTTCTCACACTCCGGCGCTATTGGGGATTCTCCGCGGGCGAGAATCTGCTCGACGTTCACCGCGAGCTGTCCGAGCGGGCGGAAGAGTGGGCCGTGTCGCGCGTGATACCGCTCCTGGTCAATCCACTGGCGCAAGCCATCGCTTCGAGACCATAGTCGGCAGTCCCGGATGTGGGGCGATTCATGTCAATCTCCGATGCAATCTAGATGAACCCCGACTCGGCCCGTCGAGCGTCGATTGTGGTGAGCCTGCTGGCGGCGGCGGTGTCGGGGTGGATTGCGTGGCATTCGCAGCGCGGGCTCGAGACACTTTGGGACGAGCAGGTCGACCACGACATCGCCGTTCGACTTGTTGAGCATCCGCTGACCGGGGGAGACGAGTCGCTCGATGCCTCGCAGATGCGGCTGCCGATGTACGTCAACGCTTTGGCGTTCGCGGTGACGGGGCGCGACGATTTGCGTGTCTCGCGCATGCTGAGCATCGTCGCCGGGGCGCTGACGATCATCGCGACGGCGGCGCTGGGGCGCGCCTGTTTCGGGCCGCTGGTCGGTGCGCTGGCGTCGATCCTGCTGGGGCTCTCGCCGTATTTCTTGTCATTCGAGCGCATTTCGATGACCGAGGGGGATGTCTTCGTCGCGCTCTTTGCCACATTGGCGCTGTGGGCCTTCGTTCGTTACATGCAGCGGCCGAACCCGGAGCGGTGGCTGCTTGCGGGACTGCTCATCGCGTTGGCCATCGGGTCGAAGCTGTTTGCGGGATACCTGTTCATTGTCTGCGCGGTGCTGACGGTTTCCTCCGGGCCTTCGCGATCGTCGGAATCGGCGGGCCGCGTGGAGGACCTGCGGCGACTGCATCGACTTCTTGGGATCAACTGCGCCGTACTGCTGGGCACGGCCATCGCCGCCTACTTCTCGAAGTCCGCCGCCTGCGTGGGATGGGCGATTGCCCTGGTCATTTGGTTGCAGACGACGGTCTTCGTGGTGCGGCAACGGGTGATGGCGTCGGGCAGGGTGTCGCGGTACGTGGCCATGGTCGCCTATTCGACGGCCGCGGTCTGTGTCCTGATGCCGGCGCACGTGGTGGACCATCAGATCGCCCGCGAAGTTCTGCGGAGGCTGCTGCGGTGGGACAACTCATTCCCGTTGGCATTGTGGAGCGATCATCTTCGCCTGTACGCGGGGATCATCCTCGTGAAGTTGACGATCCCGCTGGGGCTGATGACGGCGGTGGGGTTGGTCCTTGCGGGGTTTCGGGAGCGCGACGACGGACGTTGGCGGGCGTGCACGTTGTCGTTTGTCTTTTACGTCGTAATGATCTGCTTTCTGCCGCTGCGGCAAACTTTCTATCTCATGGGCGTCTATCCGTGCATGATGATCGTCACGGCGGGGCTGGCGGTGGAGATCGGCAGTTGGTTATCCAGGGTTTCGCGCGGCGCCACGCGGGTTTGGTGCGTCGTGGTCGCGGCCATGCTCATTCATCTCGGCGTGCGGGTCTATCAGGGGCACCCGTGGTATCAACTTTACGGTTATGACAACGTGGGTAACCGCTGGCTGGGGGCGGAGTCGCGGGGGTATCGCAATCTGATCCAGACGCCGAGCGACGGCGTGGAGTCGCTGATCAAATGGTGCAGCGAGGACGGCCGCGTCAAGAAGGGAGACCTCGTGGTCAGCTACCTCTGGGAGGCCGAGATCATCGGGCAGGCGCTGCCGAAGGAACCCTTCTTTACCTTTGTGCCGCGCGGGGTGACGCCGGCCAGTGACGCGGTTCCGCCGGCCCCCTCGATCGACGGGGCGGACTTCGTCTTGCTGCACATCAACAACCTCCTGGGGTACGGTGACCTGCCCCCGGACTGGCCGGATTCCGAGGCGCTTTCGGCCCAATTTGAGGTGATTCACACCGTAAAACGGGGGGATTTCGCGGTGGGGTGGGTCTATGCCCGGCGGGAGTAGAAGGGGTCGGTGGACGGTCTCGGGCCTGCCAAACGGGCGAGTTTCCTAGAAATTTTTAAGGGGGTGTCCAGAAAAGCCCTTAAAAATGGGGGTTTGCTCTTGTATTGGCCGATAGAAGTCTATACATTTTGCCGCGGTCGGTGCCGTGGAGTTGCGGCATCAAGAGCGAGTGGTATTCAACATTGAAGGAGTGAAGATGGCCAAGTCAATGAGTAAGTCAGCCCTGATCGGCCACCTGGCTGAGTCGAACGAGATGACCCGCAAGCAGGTCGTCGCGTTCATGGAGACGCTGGTGGACACCGCCTACAAGCAGGCGAAGAACGGCTTCACGCTTCCGGGCGTCGGCAAGCTGGTGCTTGTGAATCGCAAGGCGCGCATGGGTCGCAACCCGGCAACGGGCGAGACGATCAAGATTCCGGCGAAGAAGGTCGTGAAGTTCCGCGTGGCGAAGGCCGCGAAGGACGCGATCCTCACCGGCAAGAAGTAAGCCCGCGCGTGCGTATGGCACGCAAAAAAGCGCTCACGGTTTAGCAGTTAGCAAACTAGCAGAATTGTCGGCTTCAAGCGCCCCAGCGACGGAATACGTCGATGGGGCGTTTTGCCGTTTAGGGGCTTGGCTGATGTTGATGAAATGCTTTACCTAAATTGAAGCCCTTCGGGTTTTTCGGGGGTTGATCCTGTGCAGCTTGCCCAATCGCTTGTGCGCTGACGATTGAGCGTTGATTGGAATGCCGTGGCCAGCCGTTACGGCATGCCGAGGCGCGCGGGGCGAGGTTTGATGCTGGCAGGGAAATGCACCTGATTCTAGGATACGCGTTGCTGTCGCTCGGCGCCGATTCGTGGCAGAGAAGACGAATTCGCAGACGCATCCGGAAGACTCGCTTTGATGAATCCGTTTGGTGAATTGGGCCTCGTTATACTCACCGCCGGCAGCGCAATCGCTTCCGAGGCGCAGGCCGCCGGGTCGGTTGCCGGTCTGGCCTTTGCGACAACGCGGACGCTCGCCGCCGCTGGGGCCCTGTCGTGGATCGTCGTCGAGTTTATGCGAAAGGGGCGCTGTACGAGCCTGGGACTTGTTTCCGGCATCCTCTCGGGCCTGGTGGCCATCACGCTGGGCGCCGGTCACGTTGAGCCCCGCTGGGCTTTGCTTATCGGGCTGGTCGCGGGGGCGGTTTGTTATTTCGCGGTTCGCTCCAAGGAGCAGGCGGGGGTCTATAACGACGCCCTGGACGCATTCCGGGGACTCGGCGTCGGCGGGGCCAGGGGCGGAATTGCAACCGGTATCTTCTGTTTTACGCCCGTTGTCGGCATAATTGGCGGCCATTCGGGTCACCTTGTGAAGCAGAACGTCGGCCTGGCGGCGGCGTTTGCGGCCGTCGGAACCTATCTGATCGCGCTCTTGGTCAAGAGCACGATCGGGCTTCGCGTGACCGGGGCACAAGAACTCGCGGGACTCGATCAGAGTATTCATAGAGAGAAGTCGTGCCGATTGATACAAGGTCTGGCATGAGCCAGGTCTGACCAGCGACCGGCAGAGGGCGCCAGGAGCCGATAAGTCGCATGAACAGCAGTTGGGAGTAAGGAAGTTCTCATGAGCCAGGAATCCGTCGTAAAGATTCAGAATGATCCGCGGGCGACGATCGCGACCATTCGCTGCCGCGATTTCGACTATCACGGCACCAACCAGTTCAAGGCCGAGATGGCCGGGGTTCAGCCGGCGATGGCCAAACTGATGCAATCGAGCGGCATCCTGGCCCTGTTCAGTGTTGGCAACAACCTGGCCGAGGCGATGAACTAAGCGATTGATTCGTCGCCCGCTTTCGGGGGGAGAGTCGGAATAATGACATCGACCGCGTTTCCTGTCGTCGCCCGTCAATCATGCACTCAGTCATCCCATCTTGGATCAAGTGCTTCCAAAGCCAACGTGTCCGGTACATTCTGTTCGACCGAGTGTCGAACTTTGCCAGTAGATTCTTGAGGAGATCATGAACATGGATCATGCCAGCGTACGTCGGGCGGCCGTCGCCGCCGCAACCACGTGGACCCATCCGCCTAACCGTTTGGACGGCTGCGCGATATCCACCCAGATTGACAAATATTTCGCCTGCGATGTGTTCAATCAACGAACCATGCGGCGGCGGCTTTCCAAGGACATCTATAAGCGCCTGATGCGGACGATCGAGCTGGGCGAGCCGCTGGACGCCCAGGTGGCCGAGGTCGTCGCGGCCGAAATGAAGGATTGGGCCGTCGAACATGGCGCGACGCACTACACGCACTGGTTTCAGCCGCTCACCGGTCTGACCGCCGAAAAGCACGATTCCCTGGTCGAGCTGGAGAAGGACGGCGAGATGATCTACGCCCTGTCCGGAAGCAGCCTGTGCCAGAGCGAGCCGGACGCATCGAGCTTTCCGTCGGGCGGATTGCGGGCAACCTTTGAAGCGCGCGGCTACACGGCATGGGACGCGACGAGTCCAGCCTTCCTCGTGCGCGGGCATAACACGGTCACCCTGTGTATCCCGACCGCCTTCGTCTCCTGGACCGGCGCCGCGCTCGATCAGAAGACGCCGCTCCTGCGATCGATGGACGCTCTATCGAAGCAGGCGATGCGCGTTCTGCGCCTCTTCGGAACCGACAGGGGCGTGCAGCGCGTTTTGACCACGGTCGGCCCCGAACAGGAGTATTTCCTGATCGATCGGCATTTGTACTACGCCCGGCCGGACCTGGTTTCCTGCGATCGCACCTTGTTCGGGGCGCGGCCTCCGAAGGGGCAACAACTGGAGGACCACTACTTCGGTTCGATCCCGCCGCGCGTGCTGGCTTTCATGGCCGAGCTTGAGTACGAGCTCTATCGCATGGGCATCCCGGTCAAGACGCGTCACAACGAGGTCGCGCCGGGACAGTTCGAGATCGCCCCGACCTTTGAGACCTCCAACGTGGCCTGCGACCACCAGATGCTGATGATGGAGGCGATCAAGCGGGTGGCGCCGCGCTACGAGATGCACGCGATCCTGCACGAGAAGCCGTTCCTGGGCCTCAACGGGTCCGGCAAGCATAACAACTGGTCCATGACCACGGACACCCGCGTGAACCTGCTCGACCCGCGCGAGGACACGCATACGAACATGGAGTTTCTCGTCTACCTGTGCGCGGTGATCCGGGCCGTGGATATGAATGCGGAGCTTCTCCGAGCGGCGATCGCCTCGGCGGGGAACGATCACCGACTCGGCGCCAACGAGGCCCCGCCGGCGATCATCTCGATCTTCCTGGGCGAGATGCTCACCGATATCGTCGAGCAATTGGAGAAGGGCGAGTTGAGCCGGACCATCAAGGGCGGCGCGATGGACCTGGGCGCCATGACCCTGCCGCAGCTCCCGCGGGATTCGGCTGATCGAAACCGAACGTCGCCATTCGCCTTCACCGGCAACAAGTTTGAATTCCGGGCGGTCGGCTCATCCGCGACGTCGGCATGGCCCAATACCGTGATGAACACCATCGTCGCCGAGTCGCTCGACTACGTTGCGACACATCTCGAGAAGGAAGTCGGCGCCAATCCGCCGAAAGAGAAGCTGATGGCGGCGGCCCGCAGCTTGTTGCAACAGATGATCAAGCAGCACAAACGCGTGATCTTCAACGGCGACGGATACGCCGCGGAGTGGCATGCCGAGGCGGAACGTCGCGGACTGCCCAACCTGCGCGACTGCGTCGCGGCGATTCCGAAGCTGGGAACGGAGAAGTCCATTCAGATTTTTGAAAAGTATCAGGTGCTCAACAGGCAGGAGTTGCAGAGCCGCGTCACCGCCTATCTTGAGAAATACACCAAGCAGATTCTGATCGAGTCGGAGACGATGGTGATGATGGGGCGGCAAATGATTCTGCCGGCCGCGATTGCCCACGAGACCCGGCTGGGTGAGGCGGTCGCCGCGCTCAAGAACGCAGGTGCGGATCACAAGGAACGGCTGGCGATGCTCCAGCATTTCAGCGAGAAGGTGCGGCAATTCACCACGACGCTGGAAGGGCTGGCCGAGGCGGACAATCTTGAGTCGCACGACCCGCTCGAGCACGCGACGTACATGAAGGAAAAGATCATCCCGCTGATGGAGGTGCTGCGGTCCGCCGGTGATGAGCTGGAGAATCACGTGTCGGCGGATCTTTGGCCGCTGCCGTCCTACCGGGAGCTTTTGTTCCTGAAGTAGGGCCTGTGAAGCAATTAAATCGTCCCCTGGAGGCGTGCGTCGGCGCGGTTCCAGGGGACGTTTCTTTTCCGCACTGAGTGGCGAACCGGAGTACGTTCTGGGATGTGAAGCGTCCTAGCTCCAGCGGTGGGAACTGATGGCGCTGACGATCTGTCCGGCGAGGCGGACGGCGTCGACGCCGTCCTCGGCGCTGACGGCGGGGGGCTTGCCGGTGGCGACGCTGTCGAGGAAGGCCTCCAGCTCCGCACGGAGCGGCTCCACGTCATCCACGATCAGCGGCTCGACCTTGACGAGCTGACCGAAGTCGAGGTCGGCCATCTGGGCGAGGTCTTCGAGTTTCTTGTCCTTGGCGAGCGAGAGCACGTCGAGATTTGCATCGCGGGTCACGACGATGCCGTTCTTCCGCTGATAATCGAGCGACAGGTAAGCCGTCTCGGAGAAAACCCGCAGCCGGCGGTCGGTCTTCAGCGCCAGGCGCGAAGCGACGAGATTCGCCACGGCGCCGTTCTCAAACACCACCCGGGCATTGGCCACGTCTTCGTATTTCGCCAGCACATTGACGCCCACGGCGTCGACCTGAACGGGCTTGGAGCGGACCAGGTGCAGAATGATGTCAATGTCGTGGATCATCATGTCGGCGACGACCCCGATGTCGGCCGATCGGAAGCGAAACGGGCTGATCCGCTGGCTCTCGATGTACTTGGGGCGGATGTCGAGCCGCTGGATGGCGCGGACGACGGGGTTGAACCGCTCGGTGTGACCCACGGTGAGAATCGAGCCGGTCTCTTTCGCGCAGTTCATCATCGCCTCGGCGTCGGCGACGGTGTCGGCGATGGGCTTTTCGACGAGGACGGCCATGCCGCGGCGGAGCAGCTTTTCGGCGATTGCGCGGTGGTGAATCGTGGGAACCGCGACGGTGACGGCGCGGACATCATTCGGCAATTCGTCAATGCTGGAGAGGGCGGTCGCGCCATGCTTACCGGCGATCTCCGCGGCGCGGTCCTTGTTCAGGTCGACGACGGCGACGAGCTGCGACTGCGGCATCTCCTGGTAGAGCCGGGCATGGTGACGTCCCATGTGCCCGACGCCGACGACGGCAGTGCGGATGGGAGAATCGGTCACCGGCCGTTGCCCCCGTTACCGGCGTAGAAGGCGGGGCGTTCTCCGTTGCCATCGCGGCGGCAGGATTCGAGATAGCGGCCGTGGACGCCGCTGTGGATGGAGCGCTTCACGAAGTCGATGAGGTAGCGGCAGTGCTCGTCGAGGTTGGTCATGCTGTCGACGTCGCTGAGGCGGCGGGCAAGTGTGACGGAGCCGTTTCGGTCGTCCTTCTTGCCGGAGGGCAATAGACCGTAAAGCGTACGCAGGCTGTAAGTGTTGACCGCCTGACCCTTGCGGGGGAAGAGCTTCTTATAGACGTCGCGGAGTTGCTGAATGGCGCTTTCCTGGAAGCCCCAGCGGCCCAGGCCCTTGACGTTGACGCCCTGAATGGAGCCTTCAAAGCCGTAGATCATGTAGGGCGGTGCGTCCATGGTGCAGCGGGCCATGCCGGTGATGAACGAATAGCGGCCGATGGTGACAAACTGCTGGATGCCGACGAGGCCGCTGATGGTGACGTTGCTTTCGATCTGGACGTGGCCGGCGACTTGGACCTGATTCGACAGGATGCAGTGGTCGCCGACGATGACGTCGTGGGCGAGGTGGGTGCCGACCTGGAACTGATTGTGGCTGCCGACCTTTGTGTGACCACCGGCGACTTCGGTGCCGGTGTGGGCGGTGACGCCTTCGCGGAAGATGTTGTGATCGCCGATGATGAGCTGGGTGTCGGTGCCCTTGTACTTGAGGTCCTGCGGGGCAGCGCCGATGACGGTGGCCGGATAAAAGATATTGCCCTCGCCGATACTCGTGCAACCGAGGATCGTCGCATTAGGCATCAGGACAGTGCCGCGGCCGATTGTGACTTTCGGACCGACATAGCAACCCGGGCCGATCTCTACGTCTTCGGCCAGCTCCGCCTTGGGATCAACTGTCGCACTGGGTGCGATCTTGGGCATCGAGCAATCCTGAATTGGGCGAGGTCACAATCCCTAACGCCCTCCGATTCCTGCCGCCTCACCGGGGCTGCAGAATAGACCCGTCGGCGGTGTCAGGCGTTAGGCCGGTTCCGCATCGACCATCATAAACTTTATTTCCGCCTGAGCCACGAGGCTTTCGCCGACCGAGGCGGTGCACCGGACATGGCCGGTACGGGATTTGACTCTAACCGTTCGGGCCTCCAAAACCAACTGGTCGCCCGGGAGCACGGCTTTACGGAATTTCACATGGTCCATGGACAGCAGGACCGCGACTTTCCCGGTGTGTTCCAGCTTCTGGGCCAGCAGGATGCCGGAAAGCTGGGCCATGGCCTCAATAATGAGGACTCCCGGCATGATGGGCTGGGTCGGAAAGTGCCCCTGGAAAAAGGGCTCGTTGATCGAGACGTTTTTGATGCCGACGGCCCGGCGATCGGAATCCATTTCAACGACACGGTCTACGAGCAGGAAGGGGTATCGGTGGGGCAATACTCGCCGGAGCTGAACGGCGTCCATCTCGGTGACAGTGCGAAGTCGGTTAGATCGTTCTGCCCGTTCGATGCCCTCTAACAGCTTGCGGACAAGCTCATGATTCAGTGCGTGACCGCTCTTGCGGGCGAGTATCTTTCCATGAAGGGGCCGGCCGGCCAGATAAAGATCGCCGATCAGGTCGAGAATCTTGTGGCGGACACATTCATCAGGGTAGCGGAATTGATTGCCAACGACGCCGTCCGGGCCGATGACCACGACGTCGTCGTAAGTGAGGTGCTGACCGAGGCCGGCGGCACGAAATTGCTCGGCTTCTTTCTCGAATAGGAAGGTGCGGGCCGGGGCGATTTCCTTGAGGAATGACTCACGGGACACGCGAATCGGAAAAATCTGTCGCGGGAGCGGGCCGCCGGGCCCGTAGTCGAGATCGTAGATGATGTTCAGATCGTGGGTATCGGTGGGGACGGCGATGAGTTCGGCGTCGCCCTCGGTCACGCGGACCGTCTGGGTGATGACCAGCGGATGCTGCTCGGCGGACTGTTCGACGATGCCGGCTTGGAGGATCGCATCCACGAAGAACTGGCTGCTGCCGTCGCAGCCGGGCAGTTCGCCGCCGCTCAACTCGATTTCGGCATTGTCAACGCCGAGCGCATGCAGGGCGGCCATGCAGTGTTCGACCGTCTCGATGGCCAAAGTGCCGTTGCGCAGCGAAGTGCGCCGGGCTCGCTTGGTGACATTGGAAACGTGGGCCTTGATACGAACAGGGGTGGGGGCGTCGGTCCGGACAAAGACGATGCCGTGGTCAGCCGGCGCAGGTTTGAAGCGTACGGAGACCTCTTCCCCCGTGAACAAGCCGCGGCCGGAAATGTCAGCCGCGTTCTGGATGGTGTGTTGCGGCTTCAAGCTGGGCCACCCGTTTCGCTAAATCGGCAACTTCCTCTTGCAACTTCGGCAGCTTTCGAACGCGCGCATCGAGTCTGAATGCCTCTTTGCTGTCTCTGGCGGGGAAACCGACGATCGTTTTTCCCGCCTCGATGTTCTTAGTTGCTACCGATCTACTCGCTACCGTGACGGCGTCCCCGACTGTGACCCCGTCGATGGTGCCGGACTGGCCCCCAAACACGACTCCTGCGCCGACTCGGGCACTTCCAGCAATGCCGACCTGGGCTGCCAGAACACAGAGGGGACCAATTTGGACATTATGTGCGATCTGGACGAGGTTATCAATCTTCGTGCCGCGGCCCACGACCGTCGCCCCGATCTTGGCCCGATCGACGCAACTGTTCGCCCCAATCTCGACATCGTCTTCGATGATGACGATTCCATTGTGGGCGATCTTTCGGTGGGCGCCCTCACGAAAGATGTAGCCCAGGCCGTCGGCCCCAATCACCGTTCCTGAGTGGATGATGACACGACGGCCGATGACGCAGCGATCGTAGACCACGCAGCGATCAAAAAGGCGACAATCGTCACCGATGCTGACGCCGGCCCCGATGCTGACGCCCGCGTGGATGATCGTGTTCTTGCCGATGCGCACCGTCGGACCGATGACAGCGCTTGCGCCGACGGTGACGTTCTCCTGAAGATTCGCGGAGGGGTCAACAACGGCGGAAGGATGGATCCCCGGTGCAGGGCCGACCGGGGGAATGTGAAAGAGGTCGAGAATGCGGGCAATGGCCAGCGCCGGGTCGGCGACAAAGATCGCGCGGGGGCAATCCGCGAGGAGTTTCTCAGGGCCCACGATCGCGGCGGCCCGGCACGCGGGCAGGGAGCGAGCGTGCTTCTCCTCAACCAGCCATGAAACCTCATCGGGGCGCGCATCGGCGAGGGAGCCGACGCCGGCAATCTGCTTGCGAGCGTCATCGTCAGAGCCGACGAATCTTCCACCGCAATGATCGACGATGTGGGACAGGGGAAAGGTCTTCGGCGACGATCGATCGTTCATGTCGTTCCTATTCCGCCCGGGCTTAAGGCTTCCCGGCTGCGCCGCGGGAGATCGAAAGTTGTTTCTTGCCGCCGGCCGCCTTGTAGTCGGCGTCGATTCGGCGAATCACGAGGTCGGTGATGTCGATCTCCGGGACGTTGTGAACCACGGTGCGATCCTGAATCAGACGGCGGAGATTCTGGACGGTCGGCTCGATATCGTCCGGTTTGAAATCAGTTCGATTGAGCACGACGTCATAACCGCGCTCGCTGGAAATCTGCCGGACAATCTTGAGGACGTTTTCGTAGATGATCCGCGTCCAGTCAAACTTGTCCTGATCCATGGTCTGTTCCGTGACCTTCAGCCAGACATTCGCGTCGATATTCAGGCGGACCAGGTCCTTTCGTCTGAGTGAAAAGTCTTCGGAGCCGGGGCGAAAGGCGCTGAGCTCGGTCTGCTTGTCCTCGATGACCTTTCTGCGCTGGCTTGCCTCCTTGGCAAATTCGTCGGTCTGCTCCTTCATCATCTGGTTAAGGTCTTGTATCTGGGCGCACTCGTTGAAGATGCGGACCAGGTCCACGACGGCGACCGGATGGCTGCCCGAGGATGTTTCGGTCGCCGGCGGCGTGTCGGCCGGGGGCGCCTGGGCGAAAGCGGCGGTAATGGCGAGGCACAATCCGATAACCACGATCAATCCCAATTTCTGTTGCACGATGTCGCTACTCCTGAATACAAGCGGTAACGGTCAATGAGAACTCGCGTCATTGTCGGTTTGGCCCCGCGAAATTCAAGCGCTGGGGGATTACGAGCCTAATAATGCGGAAATGGCCGGCTCCCGCTGGGCAAGTGAACGGCAGGTTCGTGGCGTGGCCTTCCGGGAAAGTTGCGAGCGCCCACACCTTCAATTCAGAAGCCAGCCTCTCTTTTTCATCAAGGGCGCAACGCCCCGGCTCGATCAAGGTGGGGAATGTCCTATTTCGGTCCATTAACGAAATGGGCCGCGGGCTGAATCGGACGTTCGCTCAGATTAACGATCTGAGTGATAACAAGACAGGGTTCACGGCATGTCGGCGACATTGGCATCGAATCTGGCTGCCATCTCCGCTTTCAAAAAAGCGGGCGCCGAGGGCGAACACACCTCGCAGATCGTCAGCTTTCGGTTGGCCGGCGAACTGTACGGCATCGACATCATGTGCGTGCAGGAAATCATCCAGTTAGGGCCGGTCACGAAACTGCCGGAGGTTCCCGACTTTGTACGCGGGTTGATGAATCACAATGGACAGGTGATTCCCGTCATCGACTTGCGAAAGCGACTCGGACTACCGACGCCCGTGTCGGACGAACAGTCGCCCATCGTTGTTGCCAAAGTGAGTTCAAAGACGATCGGACTGGTTGTCGATGCGGTGAATGAGGTGCTGCACATCACCGAGGATCAGATTAACCCGGCGCCGTCGGGCATTGCCGGACTCGACCACGACTATGTAAGCGGTCTGGTGAAGTGCGATGAGAAGCTGATGATCCTGCTGAATATTGACAATATGTTGATTTCCGAAGGGACGAAAACGCTCAGCACGCCGAAGGCGTGATCGAAAGGAACCGCGAACTGCCGGGGTCGGACGACAGGTACGAGGAGCGATGAACATGGCGACAAGGACGACCAAAAAGAGCGGGACGAAGGCGAAGGACCGATTTTCCTGCTTCCATGCCGCTTCCGGGGCCAAGCGCGCCTTCTCACTGCTTCAATCCGCCGTGAACAATCTCGGCACCAATGTGCTGATCACGGACAGGAATTTAAACCTGATCTATATGAACGAGCGCTCCGAGGCCACGCTTCGCGGCGTCGAAGACGTCCTGGAGAACGAGCTCGGCCTGTGCGTTGATGACCTGCTGGGTAGATCAGTGGACCGGCTCTACGGCGATCGCGCCGAGGAAATCCGCCTGACCCAGTCCAACCCGAGAAACCTGCCGATCCGGACGGACATCAATCTCGGTCCGTTGACGCTGGCCATGGAAGTGAACGCCATCCATGACGAGACCGGCGAATACGTCGGTCAGGTCGTGAACTGGGAGGATGCGACCCGGGCCCGAAAGGCCGAGTTCGAGTCCGCCAAGATGAGTGCGATGATCGAGAATGCTCCGATCAATATGGTCCTCGCGGACACTGACTTCAACATCACATATGTAAATCCGGCGACCGTCAAGAATCTTGGGCCGCTGGCGCACTTGCTGCCGGTTGCCCCGAACAAAGTCGTCGGCTCGAACGTGGACATTTTCCACAAGAATCCGGCCTACCAGCGCCGGATTCTGTCGAATCCCAAGAATTTCCCGCATAACGCGATCATCGATCTGGGCGATCAGAAGCTCGACCTCCTCGTCAGCGGCATCTACGACAAGCAGGGCGCGTATCTCGGCCCTATGGTCACTTGGTCCAACCTCACCGAAAAACTCAAGCTCGAAGCGGAGTCGAAACGGCTGCAGCAGGAAAACGATCGCAACGCCGCCGAACTCAAGGAAAAGGTCGACAAGCTGCTGATCAACGTTCAGGCCGCCGCGGGGGGAGACCTGACCACGCGCGTCGTCGTCAAGGGTGACGACGCCATCGGGCAGCTCGGCGAGGGCCTCGACCAGATGATCTCGTCGCTGCGTCACATCATTATGCAGATCATCGAGGCGGCGGAGCAGTTCACAGACGGCGCCCGCGTTGTCTCGGAAGGATCGAATCTATTGTCAGACGGCGCCCAGACGCAATCGGCAAACGTGGAACAGATGACGGCCTCGATCCAGTCGCTGGTCAAAATGATCGAAGGCGTCGCACAAAACGTCCGCGATGTCGATCAAATCGCCAAGGACACGAGCCAGCGGGCGGTCGCCGGCGGCGAGGCCATTGAAAAGAGCATCAAGGCGATCAAGCTGATCGATAAGTCCGCCGAGCAGATCGCGGAGATCGTCGGCGTCATCAGCGACATCGCCGCTCAAAGCAATCTGCTGGCCCTCAATGCCGCGATCGAGGCGGCCCGGGCCGGCGAACATGGACGCGGCTTCGCGGTCGTCGCCGACGAAGTTCGCAAGCTGGCCGAGCGATCGAGCCAGGCCGCGAAGGAGATCACGACACTGATCAAGGAATCAACCCAGCGGGTCAAGGAAGGCGCCGAGCTGAGCCATCAGACCGGCAAGGTCCTGATGATGATCATCGAAGGCGTCGAACAAAGCGCGACCGGCATCGGCATGATCGCCCGCGCGACCCAGGAGCAGACGTCAACGGCCGCCGAGGTCAATACCGGCGTCCAGAACATTTCCTCGATCACCGAGAGCAATGCCTCCGCGGCCGAAGAGATGGCGAACTCGTCAAGAGTGCTCTCCGGTCAGGCCGAGCAGCTCAAGGAACTGGTCGGGGCGTTCAACATCGGCTTGGACAGAGTCAGGAGTCCTGCAACGCCCTCCAGGGCGATGGTCGCCGCGGCAGGAAGATGAGTGCACTCGCCGCAATGCCGGACTTGGTGGCCTTGCGGAGACTAACACATATGGCGCCGATCCCTGTATCGAACATGCAGCGATCACAGCCGGAAAGGAATCCACGCTGTGGAACTGCTGAAGCTGACGCAACAAGAATTCGAGCGGGCCGCGCGAATCGTCTATGACAAGACCGGCATCCACCTTCCGCCGGAGAAGCTCGGCCTGGTGAGCAACCGCCTCCGCAGGCGACTGCGAGCGTTGGAGCTTAATTCCTTCGCTGATTACTACGGCGTTATCAGCAGCAAGCGCGGAGGCGAGTGCGAACTGCCGCATTTCATCTCCGCCGTCACCACCAACGAGACCTATTTCTTCCGAAACGACCAACTCTGGCAATACTTCAAGGGCGAATTGATCCCGCACTGGCAGCAGGCCAGGGCGAAGAGCCGGTCGATTCGAATCTGGAGCGCGGCATCGAGCAGCGGCGAGGAAGGTTTCACGGCCGCCATTTCACTTCGCGAGAATATGCCCGAAATCGACCAATGGTCGGTGACGATCATCGGCAGCGACATCAGCCCCCGGGTGCTCGATCACGCCCGCGCCGCCATCTACAACGACTACGCAGTCTCACGGATGGGCGGGTCGCAGGTTCAGGCGTGGTTCGACCGGAAGGACGACGGATATCACCTGAAGGACGTCATTCGCCGGATGGTGACCTTTCAGTATCACAACCTCCGTGACGATTTTCCCAACGGCCGGTTTGACCTCGTGTTCCTGCGCAACGTCCTCATGTACTTCGACCTCGACATGAAAAAGCGCGTGCTGCAAGTGGTCTCGGAGGCGCTCGCGCCGGGCGGGTGCCTGATCGTCGGCGATGTCGACCCGATCGGCGCGTCGATCCAATTGAGAAGGGCGATGCCTCTTGAATACAGGCGACCCGGCATCTATCAGAAACCGGGTGGCGCCGGGCAAACCCATTGATGTGATCTTCTGTCGCGGAAACGCACCAGACTAGCGAGTCACGCCGCGGCGCTTCAGCGCGAGCAGCATCGGCAGGGTGACGACCGCGCAGAGAATCTCCGTCGCGCCGGTGAGCATAAACGTGATGCGGTAGGCGTCGATCCCCTGGGCGGCCTTGGATGCAAAGGCCAGGATGCCGCCGCCGAACAGAGGGCCCAAAAGCATTCCGATGGAGCCGGCGATGTTGAACCCCGTGAAGGCCGCGCCGCGCTGGTCGGGCGGGGCAAGGTCGGCGCACAGGGCCAGGTTCGGGGCAAACATCAGCGCGCTGAGCACACCCGAGAGCAGCATCAGGATCGTCAGTTGCGAAGGCGTCACCACACCGTATGCGGCAAAGACGACCCCGAAGGCGGCGGAGCCGATGGCCAGCGGCCATACGCGTCCGATGCGATCGACCAGCAGGCCTGCCGGATAGACGAGAACTGCAAACGGCGCGAGAAACAGCACGAGTAGTTTCCCTCGTTCGGCGGGGGGAAAGCCGTGGATGTCCGCAAGGAACAGGACAAAGGTGGAGATGACCACGCCGACGCAAAACCGGTCAATGAATGAATAGATCAGGGGCACGGCAAGGTCTTTGCGGCAGGCCAGCAGCCCAATCAGGCGTCGCACCGGGCGGCGGGTCTCGCGAACTTCTGGAGCCTCCCGCACGATGAACAGGACGCCAAGGGCCGCCGCCGCGCTGATCCCCCCGGCGACGTGAAAGGTCCAGTCTGGCAGATGATGCCACACTTCGCCGCCCAGTCGTGTCCCGAAGGCCGTGCCCAACATCATCGCGGAGCCGATGATCCCCATGGCTCGGCCGCGCTTGTTATCGTGAGCCCAACCGCCGGCAATGGCCATCAGGGTACTGAGCGCGAGAACATGAGAAGCGCCTTCCAGAAATCGAAGCGTTAAGAGCGTGGGCAGGTTCGGGGCCAGCGACATGCCTGACAGCAGGCACGCATCCGCGGCGAGGGCCCATGCGGCGACCCGGCGGCGCCTGCCTGCATCCGACAGCACACCGATGAGCGGCGCAGCCAGGGCCGCGCCGATCATGTTGATCGACATGAACGTGTGGACCCAGAACGGTGACGCTCCGTACCGGTCGCCGACCAGTTCCTTGAGCGGGGCGACCAGCAGGGTGACCGGCAACATGGTGGTGAACAGCAGAATGGCGATCGTAATGATGCCGCGCGTCGCCGATCCGGACTTGACCATCGCGACTGAGCGGGCGTCGGCCGCGAAAGAAATGGCGTTCGATGAGGATTGCATGGCTGACGTCATTCCTGACCCAATGCGCCTCGTACCTTGCACAGGGCGTATCCGTGAAACCCCAAAGGCAGATCGTCGAGGACTGCCCGGCCGTTAGGCCTATATGATAGCGCAACTTCGGCGGTCCAATAAGGGGTGTGTCTCGGAAATGCCCGCGGGGTCTCGGGCCGCGCTTCGATTTTCTATCTGACAATCGCAATACGGACTTTCCATGAGCCGATAAGCACCACGGGTGAGGCGGGCGAGTTGCTCTGCGTCCGCACGTCGCCGGTCGGGGCTCACGGAACTTGATGGACAGGAGTAGCCTTCGATGAAGTGCGGAATATTGAACCGCGGCGCCGGTTACATTGACATGGCCCGCCACGGTCGCAGGCTCAGATCGACCGACGAGGCCGTTCGCGCTCATGCTCAGCGGCATCTGGCGGCGCGCATGGGCAAATTGCGCGGCCTGCCGCAGAAGATCGGCCAGATTCTCAGCATGAGCGCCGACGACGCGAAGGCAGACGCCTTCGCGCCGATGACCGATTGTGCCGAGCCGCTGGCGCTCGCGGATATCGAGGCGATCCTGCGCGATTCGTGGGGCCGCGATCCGAATCAAGTTTATTCGTCCATCGAACCGACCGGTCTCGCCGCGTCACTCGGCCAGGTGCATCAGGCCCAATTGCGCGACGGTCGCGATGTGGCAATCAAAGTGCAGTATCCCGGCATCCGTCAGGCGGTGATGAACGACCTCAAGATGCTCGGCTGGCTGTCCGCGCCGGTGGGGGACCTGCGACGCGGCTTCGATCTGGCGGGATATCGTCAGGAGATTCTTCGCGATCTGGAGGCGGAGCTCGATTACCGCGTGGAGGCGGAGAATCAGTCGCGCTTCGTGTCGATCGCCCCGGAGCTTCCCGGCTGGATTGTTCCCGAGCTGATTCCGGAGCTTTGCACCCATCGCGTCCTGGTCAGTCACTGGGTGGTGGGGGAGCGAATTGAGGAGGCGGCGGCATGGCCCCAACCGCAGCGCGATCAGTTGGCCGTCGCGCTGGTGCGCGGCTTCTTCAACCTCCTTTTCGGGCACGGACTGATTCACGCAGACCCGCATCCCGGCAATTACCGGTTTAAGCAGTCGCCGGACGGCCCGGCCATCGTGCTATACGACTACGGCAGCGTCATGACGCTGGAGCCCAAGGAGGTCGTCGCGCTATTGAAGCTGATCGAAATGACCGCTCACAAGCAAGGCGACCCGCTGGGCCCCATGCTCTCGCTGGGCTTTCGCGAGGAGCTTCTTCGGCCGATTCGCAGCAAGCTGCCGGCGCTTTGTGCGGCGATGCTCGAACCGTTTTGCATCGAGGCCAGGTACGACCTGTCGCGCTGGCGCCGGTCGGAGCGAGTCGAAGACATTCTTGGTGACGACCGCTGGAACTTCCGAATGAGCGGCCCGCCGAATTTCATCTTCGTCATGCGGGCATTTCGCGGACTGACGTACTACCTCGAAAAGCTCGACTCGCCCGTCTCGTGGGGGATTGCCCTGCGGCCATATCTCGCGCTGCACCGCCAGGCACTGAACGACTGGCACTGCGACATGATGGATGATGAACCGACGGCTGGCTTCGCCGGAATGGCCAAGCTCCTGAAGATTCGCGTCACCGAAAACGGAGCAACCAAGGTGGCCCTGACCTTTCAAAGCGACGCGGTGGACGACCTCGACGATCTGATGGACGAAGACCTGTTGAATCGAATTCGCTCCCAGGGAATCGACGTGGCGGCCATCGTGCGCCGCGTCCGTCAGTCGGCCTTCGTTCCGCAGGAACTATTCGCCATCCCCGAGTCCGATGGCCAGCGCGCCGTACGCGTCTGGCTGGAGTGAGCAAACCGGAAGTCGCGCGTCAACCGCCCGCCGCCTGCGAGGCCTCGTCGATGGCGTTGTTGATCCGGTGCATCATTTCCATGTAGTCGGTCTGGCGCTTCATCATTTCCTTGAGCTTGTCGTTGCCCGCCACGGCCGCTTCGCACTCCGCCAGCTTCCGCTTGTCGGCCACCTCGATTGGTTTGCCGGTGCCTTCCAACTCCTGGATGCGTTCCATCTGAGTCTGATAGGCCTTGAGCGTCTCCTGGGCCTCCTTGTCCTCGGAAACCGCGCGGGCCGCTGCCATGAAGGCGGTCATTCGCGGGTGGGAGGCGATCTTCTTGCCCAGCGACCGGGCATCGGCGATGATGTCTTCCATGAGAGAGTCCTTTCGGTGAGTCGTTTCGACGTACACGTCCATCGTCGCCTCGATCGCAGCAGTCGGCAAGGCTTATCGTTCCACGAGGTGCGACGATAAATACTGCTATGGTGCATACCCGACAGCGGTTTTCAACGTTGACCCTCGCACGATCACGTCCTGCCGGCGCGTTGATGTCGGCCGATCAATCTTTTCGAGCAATTCATGGCTAAACGGTTTTCAGAGCGAATACTTGAGTTTATGCGGCAGCCGGACTACCGGCCTATGAAGGGCCCCAAGCTGGCCAAGGCGATGGGTATCGCCGAAGCCGAGCATGGCGACTTTCACGACGCGGTCGACGCCCTCCGCCGTGTGGGACGAGTCGTCCTCGGCACCGACAACGCCGTCATGTTGCCGCATCCGCCCAACCAGATCAGCGGCATATTCCGGGCGAATCCGCGCGGGTTCGGCTTCGTCGTGCCCGATATGGCGACGGCCCACGGCGACCTCTACATCGGCAAAGGCGACACGCTCGACGCCGTCACCGGCGATCGCGTGCTCTGCCAGATCGTTCCGCGCGGCATGCGCGACGGCAAGAAGGCGCTCGGCGGCCGGATCATCAAGGTCATCGAGCGCGGCGACAGCAAATTCGTCGGCCAATTGCGCAACGAAGGGGGAACGTGGTTTGTACAGCCGGATGGCAACACACTGCACGTTCCAGTCTTCGTCGGCGACGTCGGCGCGAAAGGCGCGAAAGTCGGCGATCAGGTCGTCGTGGAGATCGTCAGCTATCCGTCGACCGGACAACAAGCCAAGGGCGTCATCGTCGAACGCCTGGGCCAACAGGGCCAGCCCGGCGTCGCCCTCATCAGCATCATCCGCCAATACCATCTGCCGGAAGGATTTCCGGAAGAGGTCACTGAAGATGCCCGGAGCGCTGTGCGCTCGTTTGACGTCGAAAAGGAATTGGCCCAGCGCGAAGACCTCACCGACCGTCTCACCATCACCATCGACCCCGACGACGCCAAGGACTACGACGACGCCATCACGCTCGAGCGGCTTTCGGACGGCCGGGGCGACGGCCAAGCGCCCGCCAAGGGCAAGCGCCGCAAAGAGCGATCCATCGGCCCGGCCACCTGGGAACTCGGCGTACACATTGCCGACGTGAGCCATTTCGTCCGTGTCGGGCAACCCATGGACGAAGAGGCGCGTCAGCGATGCAACAGCGTCTATTTCCCGGGCCATGTGATTCCCATGCTGCCCGAAGTGCTGTCCAACGGGATTTGCAGTCTGCAGGAGGCTGAGCCTCGGCTGTGCAAGAGCGCTTTCATCAGATATGACGCGCGCGGAGGCGTGCTCAGCGCCCGGTTCGCCAACACAGTCATCAAGTCCGCCAAACGCCTGACCTATCAACAGGCATCGGGCATCCTGGAGGGCAACACCGATGGCATTCCCAAACCGGTCGTCGAGCTGGTTCGCGAAATGGACCGCCTGGCCCACGCGATTCAGAAGCGACGGCACGACGAAGGCATGATTGTCCTCGATCTGCCCGCGGTCGACCTCATCTTCGATGAAAACGGCAAGGTGGTGGACGCCAAGCCGGAGGACGACAGCTTCTCCCACAAGATCATCGAAATGTTCATGGTCGAGGCCAACGAGGCGGTCGCCCGCCTGATGGACAAGCTCGGCGTCCCCTGCATCCGTCGTATCCATCCCGAGCCGGATGAGGATTCCCTGGAGGCAATGGCCCGGTTCATGCGCACCGCGGGGTTCGCGATTCCGAAGAAGATCACGCCGCGTGACTTGCAGACGCTGTTGGAGCCGCTGCGCGGCAAGCCCGAGGCATACGCCGTGAATCTGGCGGTGCTCAAGTCGATGGAGATGGCCGAATACTCGCCAAAGATCGTCGGTCACTTCGCCCTGGCCAGCAAGCATTACACGCACTTCACGAGTCCGATTCGTCGTTACGCCGACCTGATGGTGCATCGCTTGCTCGAGAGGTACTTCGAGGGACCCTTCGGCGGTCGCAACAAGGTCG
The DNA here is from genome assembly GCA_015075745.1 of Planctomycetia bacterium. Lineage (NCBI taxonomy): Bacteria > Pseudomonadati > Planctomycetota > Planctomycetia > Planctomycetia bacterium. The sequence goes on along the minus strand of JABTTW010000002.1, from coordinate 722,276 downwards.
GCCTGGAAGACGTGCCTGACGTGGACGAATTGAACGAGATGGGCCGGCGGCTGTCCTACAACGCCCGTCGCGCGGAAAGCGCGGAACATGAACTTCGCACGGTCAAGGTCTTGCAGCTATTGACGGAGCAGGTCGGCGAGGAGTTCGAAGGCGTCGTGACCGGAGTCACGAACTTCGGAATGTTTGTGCAGCACCCCAAGTATCTGATCGACGGGTTGCTCCGAATGGAGGACCTCGGCGACGACTGGTGGGAGGTGGATGTCAAGGCGGGGCGCGTATGGGGAGAGCGAACCCGGCAGGCATTCACGATGGGGACGATTGTCAAGGTGCAGATCGCCGAGGTGGATGTCTCAGCGCGTCAGCTCAATCTGGCGCTGGTCCAGGGCGGCCAGCCGGTGCGCCGCCGCGGTGGGGGGGCTGGCGGCGTTGGAGCCGTCGGCGATCGTCCGCGCGCCAAGGGCGATCACCCCAGCGCCAAAAAAGGCCACCGCAAGGGGCCGTCACCGCGAGGCGGCAACAAGCGCGGCGCCAAAAAGGGCGGGCGATCGAAAAGACGCGGCCGAAGATAGCGGCAGGGGACCGGCACCCGTCGAGGCGCCCAGCCCCAGGCGGCCGCGAAATGGTTTCAGATACTCGATATTGTTCAACCCGACGGCAGGTGTGATCGTGTGCTCGGCGCCTCCGGGAAGATGCGCTGCAGCGCCTTCGCCAGGCTCTTGAGCGGCTGCGGCTCAATCGTCGGCTCCTGGAACGTGCCGGTCAGCCGCACCTCCATGAGTTCCCGCGAAGCGCCTTCCAGCAGATCGGTCAGGATGGGCAGACGCAGCCGCAGCGGACTGCCCGCCAACAGCCGAACGTCGAGCTGCTTCGTCCGCATGTCCATCATCCCGCCGCCGACAAACGAAACAGCCTTGCCCTGCAGGTCGATCTTTTGAAAAGTCAGCGTATCCCGCGAAATGAAATACTTGACCCACCCGTCGTGAAAGACGTTCTTGTCCGGCGTGAGATTCAGCACCTGGAAAATCGCAAAGACAATCGGCATCCGCCACACCTGCGCGCCGGCGACAAACAGTTCCCCCGCGCCCTCGCGATAGCCCCGCGCTCCGCTGCGCCCCTGCAGGATGAGATTCCCGCGTATCGTCCCGTGCGTCTCGTCGTCCGTATCACCGCCGAGCGACTCCAGAAAGCTCCGCAGCTTCAGATCGCGCGCGACAATCGACGCCTGATACGTCACGTCGCTGTGAAGCAGGTCGATCTCCGCCTCGCCCGTCGCCTCCCCCCCGTATGCCACCGCCACGGCATCGCGCACGTGAATCTGATGTGACTGGGGATCAACAGTGATGCGTCCCTCCAACTGGCTCATCTCCCACCCGGCCAGCGTCGCCGTATCAAGTGCCATTCGCCCGTCGAGGCTCACCTCACCGTCGGTGTCAACATGCAGAGCCCCGCTGATCAGACCGGAAAGGTTTTCGGCGCTGAACCCCAGATTCAGCGAAGCCCCGGCCAGAATCAGTCGCCCCGTCGCGTCCCAGCTCAGTCGCCCGTCCGTGCCTTGCGCAAACACCAGCGGATCAAACTCCAGCCCGATGGTCCCGCTCGGCTTTGCCGCTGTCACCAGGTCGCGCAGCCGCGGCGGCAGCGCGGCGATCAGCTCATCGTCTACCACAAGTCCGGTCGCCCTCACCGTCAGCGACCCGCGCGGCCCGGGATCGGCGAAGTCCAGCACGCCGCTCAACTCCACAATTCCCTCGCCGCGCCGCCCGCGCAGCGAAACGATCTCGACATGATCGTCCGCCACCTTCAGCCGCGCCGACACATCGGTCAGCGGCAGGGGGAACGCCTTCAGACAAAGCTCCGCATTCTCGGTCTCTATCCGCGTGCGATGATGGCGCTGTGTCTGTCCGTCGATCGATGCAAGATGCACCGCCGACAGAATGCTCAGCTTGCCCTTCGGCTGCACCGCCTGCCAGACATGCCGCAGCGAATCAGGCAGCGCCGCCCGCAGTTCGTCATCCAGCGCCAGGTTCCGCGCGTCAAAAACCAAGTCGGCCTCGTAGCCGCTATCCAGTCGCCGAACGTCCCCGCGCGCTGTCACCCATGCGTCTCCGTGTTTCCCGGAGACGTCCAGAATCGAAAAGCCGTCCGGCCGGATGACAATCTCGCCCTGCACGCCGTCGATCCGAAACGGAAACGGCTGATACTTCAGCGCCGCGTCGCAAAGCTTGGCCGTCAGGTTGTATCGCAGCCCCGACGTCCCGGGCGTCCATGCGATCACCCCCGAGAGATCGAATTCTCCCTCCGGCTGAAACTGTTCAAAGGCTCCGCGTCCTTCCGCCGGAAGGGCGGCCGCAAGGGCATCGTCCATTCTCAGCGACTTCGCATCGACGCGCACCTCGGCACGGTCGATCGAGTTGCCCGCCATTTCCGCGATTCCCTCGAATTGCACCGTGCCCGACTCGTGCATGCCACGGATCCCGCGCACCTCAATCCGATCGCCCTCAATCGCGATGCGCCCGGTCACGTGTTCAAGGGGATACGGGAAATCGGTCAGCAGCAGGTGGGCATCGACCAAGTCCGCTACCACCGTCGTGTGCCAGGGCGGCTCGCCGTCGGCATCGTCGCCCCCGGGACGCTGGCTGCGAATCGTGATGTTGGCCCATCCCTGCGGATAAAACCGCTCCCAGACCGTGCGATAGCGAACCGGCAACACGTCGAGCAGCGCGCTGTTAAGTGCCACGTCTATGGCATCCACTGAAAGCTGCACCGACGAAAACTCCGTCGTCCGGTCGATCACCGCGTCGACGTTGATGATCGCCCCGTCGCGCCGGCCCATCAATTGTTCCAGATAGACAAAGGGCGGGTCGAACCGAACCCGTCCGGTCAGTTGATCGACGCGATAGGGAAATGCCGACGATGTCGCCGAAACCCCCTTCGGCTCGAAGAATCCCGTCAGCTTCATGGTCTGTCCGGCGCCGCGGGGCCGCTGTAGCGATAGCTGCAGATCGAACAGGCCGTGTGGGTCGTAGCCCGCGAGGATGGTCCGCAGCGTCTCCGGCAAGCGCGAATCAGCCAGCAGCCGCCGGCGCAGCGCGCCCTCCGGCGCTGCCAGATCCTTGCTCTTGATCGAAAGATCGACGCCGATCTGCTCCGGCGAGGACTCCGAACCGATCAACGCGCCGCGAACCATGCACGCCGCCTCGTTGATCATCCCGGAGATGTCCACGTCCAGTCGATCCCGGCGCAGGTCCAGAAGCCCCTGAACGTCAGTCATCACCACCGCCGCCTCGGCCGGCGATGTCGTCGTTGGCGGCCCGCCCGGGCTCGAGCCGAGCATCGACAGCGGAATCCGGCACTCGACGCGCCGAAGCTCCACTTCCGTGTCCCGGTCGCTTTCCTGCGCGGAGTTGTAGGCCAGGCGGCTCAGCTTCACCTCGCCGGCCAGCGCGATGCGATCGAAAAACTCCCGCGCCACCTTCGGCAATTGAAGCCGCACCGTCCGCGCATCCACGAACGGCGTATTCGCCACAAGCTGTACCTCGGGATCGAAGATGACCGTCGTCCGCTCCGCGGGCTCGCTCAGCCGGCGCACTTCGATGTAGTAGCCCGTCTCCGACTGCGTCGACGGACGAACATCTGCGTCGAGTCGCTCTTCATCGAACTCTCGTTTGCCGGTGGAATTCACGCTGACGATCGTCGCGATGGCCGACCGAAGGGCGATGATCGGTCGCCCGCCGGACTTGGCGGCGCTGGATCGTTGAGCGTGAGGCGTGAGCAATTGCCAGTTGCGAACGTCGGTATCGACATTGTGGACCAGCGTGATGCGCGGCCCCGATGCAACCACGCGCTGAACGTGCAATGAACCGAACAGCAGTCGCCACGGATCGTGAATCAGCCGAACCTGCCGGGCCGAGAAGATCTCCCGCGCCTCGATGCTCTTGGCGCTCGGGTCGAGGTTCTCGTCGTAACGAACGGCCACGCGCACCTTCTCCAGCGTGATGCCCCCGAACATGCGAAACTTGGCGCTCTCAACCGTCACATCGCCGCCCGTCGCCCCGCGCAGAAATTCCTCCGCCCGCGCGCGGATCGTCGCGTCGCGCGTATTGATGCCGTACCAGGTCAACCCCAACACGATCGCGCAGAGCAGGATGATGCCGATTCGCTCGCGCGACACCGAGACCGGATGCCGCTCCAGCGCCCGGCGGCGAATGAACTGCCGCCACCGGTTGGGACGACGAATCGGTGTGGTGTGTAGCGGGATCAGCATGTAGCGCCCCTGCCGCCAGCTCTGCCCGTGGTTCGAGTCTCCAGGAACCGGGCCAACGCGACGGCCGCCAGTACAAACATCATCGGCATCATCGCCGCACGGTATCGAACAGACCCCACGAACACCATATGTACCAGCGAAAAGTAAACCACCGGGCTCGCCAGCAGCAAGAGTTTCGCCGGGCTTTTTCGCATCGAAAAGGCCCCGCAGACCGCCAGAATATAGACGGGAATGCTGGATGCGAGGGCGACCGCCTGTAGCCCCATGCCCGAATACCCCTCGGCGTGCATCAGCGGCGACCATGTCCGGGCCAGTTTCACGACGCAAAGCCGAAGCGCCGCCCCGGGATTCTCCCGCGCCCAGTCCACCGCCGCCTCGCGGCAGATCCGATCCCGCTCGACTTCATTCGCCTCGTCGGGCATCGCCGGATAAACAATTCGATCCATCCCCGGTCCGCCGTCCGCCCACGGCCCCAGCGCCTCCATCAGGCTCGCGCCGCCGCCCGTTCGGACCGGCACGAACGCGCCCAGCACCGCATAGTTGCGCATCACCATCGGCGCCAGCGCCGCGATGCTCCCCACGAGACACAGCCCAACCGTCGCGCGCCGCATGCCCGGCTTTGTTAACAGCCACACCGCCGGAAGCATCGCGAAGACAAGCAGGAACCCCGTGCTCCGCGTCATCGCGCCGAGGCCGAGCAGCAATCCGCTGCACCCCGCAAGCAGGAGGGCATAACGACTCGATAGTCGCGCCATGCAACACATCGCCGCCAGTAGAATCGTGATATGCACCGTCTCGGTCAGCACCAGTCCATTGAAGAACAGGAGAATCGGATCGATCGCAAATATGCCCGCCGCGATGAGTCCCGCGCGATCGCCGCAAATCGCCCGGCCCAGCATCGAGATCAACAGGATCGACGCGCACGAAAACACGGCGTTGACGATGCGACCAAATCGAAACACTGCCTCGTCGCTGCTTGCGCCGAGCCGGATACCCGCTGACAAAATCGCCGGATAGACCGGGTCCGTTCCCGCCTTCACCTGCGCCGAGTCGATCGGCCCTTTCCCCGCGACGATGTTTCGGGCGACTCGTACGTATCGATGTGAATCCGGAAAATCGAATCGCTCCGGTCGCTGCTCGGCATAGACCAGCAGGCAAACCCGAAGGGCTACGCCTCCGAGCAGAGTCGCGCAAAGCCATCTGCGGTAGGTTGGGACGCACAACGGCGCCGATGGTTCCACGCTGTCACGTTGGGAAGTCCCAGTCACCGGCACGCTTCTTGGATTTGATGGTTGTCGAAATTGTCGCGCCCTGGCCGCGCTTCGCCGACATGCAACACGAGCTTCCCTCCGCGCCGCTCAATCGTCACGCCGCCGGCCATCTCCACCCGTCGCGATTGGCCGTCCCCATCGATCAACTCGGCCGCCGCCTCGATTCGCACGAAGCCAATGGACTGCATGGCAGCCCCCGACCGCTCGATCGCCAGCCGCAGCACTTCCGTTCTGACGGCCCGGGGCAGGTTAGAAAGCGACGTCACGTCCAGCGTCCACTCACCCGCGATGGATCGTGTGGCGCATGCGTCCAAAGCATCCGCCGCGTCAGACCGAATCACTTCCTGCGCTCGCGCTGCCTGCTCGGCCAGTTGAACCAGCGCCCGGCCGACCTGTGGATTGATCGCACCCTCGATCAGCGGGATCAGCACATGGCGAATTCGATTTCGCGTCGCCGCTTCAGGATCGTCATTGGTGTCATCTTCCCGAAACGTCAGACCCGCGGCCTCGCAGTACGCGACAACATCCCGCTTCCAGAACCCAAGCATCGGGCGAACCAGGGTATGACCATCGCCCAGCGCTCGCTGCCGCGGCATTCCCGCCAGACCGGCCAGCCCCGCCCCCCGAAGAATTCGATGCAAAACAGTCTCCGCCTGATCGTCCGCATGATGCGCGACACTCACAATGCTCGCGGATTGCGACTCGGCAGCCCTTCTCAGGAATGAATAGCGTAGCTCCCGCGCGGCTGTCTCAATGGATTGGCCCGTCGTCTCGGCCGCCGCGCGAACATCCAGTGACTCACAAACAAACGGCAGCCTCAACTCGTCAGCCAGTCGTCCGACGAATTCCGCATCGCCCGCCGACGTCGGCCGCAGTTGATGATCCAGGTGCGCCACGACAAGCCGCCATCCGCAGTCGTGAATCTCATTGACCCGCAAGAGCCCGTGCAACATCGCCACCGAGTCCGCTCCGCCCGACACGGCGCAGACAACGCCGGCCCGGTGGGGGATCAACCGCCGCGCTGATTCAAACAAACTGCGATGAAAATGACGAACGTCCATGATCTTGGATGCCGCCGGTCAGTCCTGAGTCCGGCCGACCGTCAGGGAAACGGCGCCCTCGGCGCGCACCTTCCGGCGAAGCTGCCCGCAGGCCGCGTCAATATCCAGTCCGCGACTCGTGCGAATGTGCGCGTTGACGCCGTGGTCTCTCAGATACTCGACAAACGCATGGGCCGACTCCGTCGTCGGCCGCTCGTACGGCAACCCCTCCACCGGGTTGTATCGCAGCAGGTTCACGTTGCAGCGAAAGAGCTTGCAGAACCGTGCGAGCTGGGCCGCGTGTTGCTGCCGGTCGTTCACGTTGTGCAGCAGGATGTATTCCAGCGTGATCTCGCGCCCCGTCTTCTCGAAATAGTGTCCGCACGCCGCGCTCAGTTCCTGCAGGCCGATCTTCTCCGCCCAGGGAATCAACTCTTGTCGCAGTTCGTCGCTCGGAGCGTGCAGCGAAAGCGCCAGGTTCAGTTGCAATCCCTCACCCGCCAGCTTTCGGATCATCTTCGGCAGTCCGACCGTGCTCACCGTGATCTTCCGCGCCCCGATGTTCAGCCCCCACGGCGCGTTGATCGTCCGCACCGCCCGCATCACCGCCTCATAATTCGCCAGAGGCTCGCCCAGCCCCATGAAAACGACATTCGATAACCGCGCGCCCGATGCCGTCGCTTCGGCACTCACCCGCAGCGCCTGCTCGATGATCTCCCCGTGCGTCAGATTGCGCTCCAGGCCATCCAGCCCGCTCGCGCAAAACCGGCACTTCGCCGGGCACCCGACCTGCGAACTGATGCACGCCGTCCGCCGCGTCTCCGTGGGGATCAGCACGCACTCGCTCGTCGCCCCGTCCGGCCACTGAAGCAGAAGCTTCACCGTCCCATCCGTCGAAGCCCCGCGCCGAATAATCTGCGAGCGATACAGGACGAACTCCCGCTCCAATCCCTCGCGCAGCAGCTTCGACAAGTTCGTCATCGCGGCGAAGTCGGTCACGCCGCGCTCATAAATCCATGACAGCACCTGCCCGGCGCGAAACCCCGGCTCTCCGTGCTCGGTGAACCACTCGGTCAGCGCCGTCGGATCGAGTTCCAGTAAATGTCGCCGGTCTGCCGCCGACGCTGCTTCGCTCATCAATGAATACCTGCCTCGCCGCGCCCTTACTCGTGGATGATCGTACCGATCCGATGCCCCTGAACGGCCTTCCGCATGTTGCCCGGCTTCATCAGCGAGAACACCGTGATCGGAACCCCGTGCCGCTGACACATGTCGATCGCCGACACGTCCATCACCTTCAGCCGCTTGTCGATAACTTCATTGTAGCTCAGTTTCGCCAGGAACTTCGCCTTCGGGTCCTTCTTCGGGTCCGCCGTATAGACCCCGTCCACATTCGTCGCCTTGAACAGGATGTCCGCCCCCAGCTCCACCGACGCCAGCGCCGCCGCCGTATCGGTCGTCACAAACGGCCGCCCCGTGCCCGCTGCGAGGATGACCACGCGTCCCTTCTCCAGATGGCGAATGCACCGCCGCCGGATGAAGTTCTCGCAGGCGCTGTGAACCGCCACCGCCGATTGCACCCGCACCGGCTGACCCAGTTCCTCCAGCATGTCCTGCAGCGCCAGGGCGTTGATGATCGTCGCCAGCATTCCCATGTAGTGCGCCGTCGCTTCCTGAATGCTCAGCTTCTCCGCCATCTTGGCCCCGCGCAGAAAATTGCCCCCGCCGACCACCACAGCCACCTGCACGCCCAGCTTCGACACCCCGATCACTTCCTCGGCGATGCGCCGCAGGGCCGAGCCGTCCAGCCCGAACTCTCCCGCCTGGCAAAATCCTTCGCCGGAGATCTTCAGCACCACACGGTGAATCTTCTGTCCGCCGCGAGACTTCGCCCCGCTCTTCTTTTTCTTGCTCATGTCACTTCCTGCCGATTCGGCAAACAGGGCCTCAACTTCGAACCCTATCGTAACCCGGCGCAGCGAATCGGGATATCAGGCGCGGGGCCGTGCCGTCCCGGCGCGATTCGGCTTGGTGCCCCCCGGCCGATTCGATAGAATATGCACGGTCCATCAGACCGCTCGCGTGATTCTCGAACGTGCTCTAGCAGGGAGGCCCGTCATGGCAGTGCAGAAGCCGATCAACCTCAACGCGTGGATCGAGGAAAACAAGCACCTCTTCAAGCCCCCCGTCGCCAACCGCTACCTCTACGACGGCCGCGACTTTTTCGTCATGGTCATCGTCGGCCCCAACGCGCGAAACGACTTCCACCTCGTCGATTCCGAGGAATACTTCTATCAGGTCAAGGGCGACATCGTCGTGAAGATTCACGAGGGTGACAAGATCGTCGACTACCGCATCCGTGAGGGCGAGACCTTCTTCATCCCGCCGAATGTCCCCCACGCCCCGCAGCGCCCGCCGAACACCATCGGCGTCGTCGTCGAGCGCCGCCGCCCCCCGGGCGAGCGCGAGCACATCATCTGGTACTGCCCCGGCTGCTCGGCCATGGTCGAGGACTTGGAGTTCGACTGCGCCGACATCGTCGAACACTTCAGCAAGGCTATGGAAGACTTCTGGCACGACGAGGCCCGCCGAACCTGCAAAAAATGCGGCAAGCGCGTAGAAAAACCGGGGCCGCTGCAGAGCATTTAGGCCCGCACTACAGTAGAATCAGGAAATGACCGGAGGCATGACACTGATGAAAAGTTGTCGCCTCGTTGCGATTATGGTGCTCGCCGTCTATTCGGCTAGGGACAATTCTGCCGGTGCTGTGTCGCCGCCGACGGTACTCGATACAACGATTATCGTAACGGGCATCGATTTTCCTACGACCATGGCATTCATCGGCCATTGTGATTTCCTTGTTCTTGAACAGCGGACCGGAAAGGTCATTCGCGTCAAGTTACCTGGACCGAGTTTGTCCACCGTTCTGCAGCTAAACAGCATAACTGGTTCTGAGCAGGGAATGCTCGGAATTGCCCTGCACCCCGATTTTACCAACAAAGGCTGGGTGTATTTTTATCACACTGACTCAGAAAGGAATTGCAACCAAATTGTTCGCTATTGGTGGGATGGTAATAGTTTTATCAGCAGGGGTTTCCTTATTTCCTTTCCGACGAACTCGAGTCACAATGGAGGAATAATCGCTTTCGGGCCTGATGGAAAGCTATATGCTGTTGTGGGTGATACGCGCCGCGCGAGCAAAACGACGAATAACGCTACCGCTCCGCTGCTCAATATTGCGCAGATTGTTCGTCTCAATGACGACGGTTCCGTTCCTTCTGACAATCCCTTCACTGAGCCGGGCTGGGAGAAGATTTATGCCTACGGAATCCGAAATTCATTCGGATTTGCGTTCGATCCGCAGACAGGCTGTCTTTGGGATACAGAGAATGGCCCAGCGAGTTACGATGAGATCAACATAGTCAGACCAGGATTCAACAGCGGCTGGGATCGACTCATGGGTCCGCTCTCCAGGATTGACGGCGATCCTGGAAGTCTGTACGAGGTGCCCAGAAGTTCGTATGCCGATCCTGTTTTTAGTTGGGCCTTCACGATCGCGCCGACGGCAATCAGGTTTCTCAACAGCCCTAGATTCTCGGCTAACCTAAGAAACAACTGTATTGTCGGAAATGTAAGCACCAATAAGCTCTTTCGATTTCCGCTCAACGAAGACCGTGACTCGTTCGTTCTTGGTGGAAACTTGGCCGATGGCGTGATGGACTTTGAAGATGAAGACGACGGTCAGCTTCTGTTTGCTTCGGGCTTTGGCTTGGTGACTGATCTTCAGATTGGACCCGATGGGTACCTCTACGTCGTTTCACACACCTTCCGCGGAGTCTTCAAAATCCGCCCGCGCTTCCCCATGGGCGACATCAACCGCGACCAAAACGTCACCGACGACGACATGCCCCTCTTCTTCGACCTCCTCCTCGGCAACTCCGCCGACCCCCTGCAAATCGCCCAGGCCGACTTCGACGGCGACGGCATCGTCACCGGCCTCGACATCCAGGGCTTCGTCGATTCTCTGCGCCTGCCCAACTAGTGCTCCGTCATCGTTAGCTTTGCGGGTTATTTTTGGAAAGGGTCGATGTTCATGATTGGATGGCCGTGGATGGCCTGTTGATCATGGAGGATCGGCGATGAAACGGTATGTGGTTCGGCTGGAGGCGGTGGAGCGGCGGCGATTAAAGGAGTTGGTTTCGACGGGCAGGGCGGCGGCCTACAAAATTCGGCACGCGAACATTCTGCTTCAGGCGGATGAATCGAAGTCACGACCGGGCTGGCCCGATACGCGGATCGCAGAAGGCCTGGCGGTGTCGGTTCGGAGCATCGAGTACCTGCGGAAGCGGTTTGTAGAGGAAGGATTGGAGGCCTGTTTGGCACCGAAGAAACGGCCCTTCCCGCCGGTGGCGCCAAAGTTCGACGGCCGCAAGGAGGCCAAACTTGTGGCCGTGGCCTGCTCGCAGCCGCCGAAGGGATACGAACGTTGGTCGCTCCGGCTGCTGGCCGACCGGGTGGTGGAATTGAAGATCGTGGACGCGGTGTCCCATGAGACGATCCGGCGTGTTCTTCAAAAAACGAGTTGAAACCGTGGCAGAAGAAGATGTGGTGCATTCCGCCGGACCAGGATGCGGCGTTCGTCTGTGCGATGGAAAATGTTCTGGAGGTTTATCACCGGCCCTATGATCCGAAACGCCCGGTGGTCTGTTTCGATGAGAAGTCCAAGCAACTGGTCTCGGAGGTACGTCGGCCGATGGCGGCGAAGCGGGGTCAGGCGGCGCGGTATGACTATGAATACGAGCGCAATGGGACGGCGAATTTGTTTGTCTTCGTGGAGCCGCTCAAAGGTTGGCGGCAGGTGACGGTGACGTCGCGGCGTTGCAAAACCGACTTTGCCGGCCAGATGCGGGCGCTGGTGGACCTCCACTACCGCCGTGCGGAGAAGATCACCGTGGTGATGGACAATCTCAACACCCACACCGTGTCGAGCCTTTATGCCGCCTTCCCTCCAGCCGAGGCAAGACGGCTGATGGACAAGCTGGACGTGGTGCATACGCCCAAGCATGGATCGTGGTTGAATATGGCGGAGATCGAGTTCAGCGTGATGGAAAAGCAGGCTCTCAACGGCCGCGTCCCCGATGAAAAGGCCCTAACAAAGCAAGTGAAGGCATGGGAATCAAATCGGAACCATCGATCCAAACGAATCAACTGGCAGTTCACCACCGATGATGCCCGCGTGAAGCTCCATCGGCTTTACCCGCAAATTGAAACATGACGGAGTACTAGGTCACATTCGCGCTTGATGTTCGCGCCGTCCGCGCGACACCCCAAGCCCACGGATCCCAATCCGTGGGCACACTCACCCCCCGCGCCGGCTTCGTCGCCGCATCGACCTCGACACAACCATCATCACCGGCAGCATCGTCATCATCCCCGCGCCGCAGCCGCCGCCCGCGGCGCCGCAGTCGCTGACGGGATTCACAATCGGCCCGGGCAGCGGCGCGCCGGGTCCCGGCGGCGGGGCCGGCATGGCGTCACATGCGTCGCCGATCCCATCGCCGTCCGCATCCGCTTGAGAGGGATTCGAGACGTTTGGACAGTTGTCCACGCAATCGGCGCGGCCATCGCCGTCCGAGTCGGTATCAGGATTACCACAGCCACATGCGCCCGGTGCCGTCTTGGCGGCATCGTTGGGACACCCGTCGAGGCAGTCCAGGGTCCCGTCGCCGTCCGTGTCAGCGGCACTGTCAACAACGCCGCATCCGCAAATGCCCGGGGCGGTTTTCAACGGGTCAGCCGGGCAGCCGTCATTGCAGTTCAGCGTGCCGTCACCGTCTGAGTCCGAATCGGCAACGCCGCATCCGCAGACGCCCGGCGCGATATTCAGCGGATCGGCGGGACATCCGTCGTTGCAGTCAGGCGTCCCATCGCCGTCGAAATCGGTATCGGCGACACCGCAACCGCAAACGCCAATCGTGACTTTGAGCGGATCGGCAGGGCACGCATCGTTGCAGTCCGCGGTCCCGTCTGCGTCTGAGTCTGTGTCCGCCACGCCGCATCCACATGCGCCCGGCGCGATCTTCAAAATGTCATTCGGACATCCGTCGATGCAATCCGGGGTCCCGTCCCCGTCCATGTCGCTGGCGCTGTCAACCACGCCGCACCCGCAAATCCCCGGCGCGACCTTCAGCGGGTCTGCCGGACAGCCGTCGTTGCAATCGAGGGTTCCATCCGCATCGGAATCGGAGTCGGCGACGCCGCACCCGCAGACGCCCGGCGAAGTCTTGGCGGCATCATTCGGACAGCCGTCGGCGCAGTCATCGGTCCCGTCGCCGTCGCTGTCGGGGCACGGAGCGAATGACGAGACGTAAATGGCGTTGGTTCCGTCGGAGAGATTGACGGAGAAGCAGACTTGCCCGCTGTTGTTGAATGGGTAGCCCAGCCCGTCCTGACCGGCTACGCCCTTGGCGGGAAAGCTGCCGCACGAATTGACCGTTCGAAAAACCCCCGGAGAAATCTCAAGGCTTTGCCCCTTCACGACCACAGGGGTCAGCACGCCCGACGGTGTCGTGGCCCATAGGGAATCGCCGTTGAACTGATATGCGGGCGCGCCGGCGATTCGGGCATAGAAGGCTACTTGCCCGACATTGTTGATGCATGGAACAACGACCGGCGTGTCGAAGTAAATGCCGGCTGGGAATCCCGGTGCGTCCATCCCATCACGCATGATGAGCTGGATCGTGCCCGCAGGGAGCGTGTATTTGTAGACGGCGAAGTCGTTCGTGAAGTTCACGCCGTCGATGCCCTCCTTGAGGAAACTGCTGAACGCGATTTCGCCGTTCGCCGACAGCGCCGGGGGATAGAGAATGTTGTAGACGCCGCCGCCGGGAGCAGCATCGCCTTCCCGGGCGATCAGATGCAATGCGCCTCCATCTTCGACCCAGATTGATTCGTCATTGTCCGCATTGACACCCATGCCCGTCAGCTTCGCGTTGAAGGCGAGATTTCCGCCGTTGTTGATAGTCATGCTTGAAAAACTCAGGAATGAGACGTTGCCAAGCCCCGGAGCCGGCTGGCCCTGATACGCTGCCACGCGCGGAGGATTCATGGTGTGGCTTTCGGCCATCAGCATCTGTCCATAATTCGTTGGAATCGAGAATGCGACCTGTCCGCCCGCATTGATCAGCGGTACGTTCGAGAATGAATTGCCCACTTGCGCGTATTGAACCGAGCCCGCGACAAAACCCGGCGGCAGGTTGGGCAGGCTGTCACCTTCCCGGGCGACCAATCTCAACAGCCCTCCCGCTGTCCGGCACCATAAGGCGCCGTCATCATTGACGGTGACACCACCGACTCCGATTTTGAGAAATCCTTGGAATACAACATCTCCCGAGGAGCTCATGCTCGGAGTGCCGACGTTCGCGATCTGACCACCAGCCGGGCTGCTCGTAAACGTTTCGTCTCCGAATGCCACTCTCACGACAGTGCCAAGGGTGTTCTGCGCCCAGCAGCCTCCCTGATAGACCATCGGGCCGGCGCCCACGCCATAAAAGGCCACTTGTCCGAGTGGATTCTTATGCTGCGTCGTAAAGCTGTTGGATTCGAAATGGAGCGCCACGTTGCCGGGCGTTGGATCGCCTTGCCGGGCAACGAGGTGTAATTCACCGAGAGCGTTTTCGGAGTACAAGGTCCATTGGTTGAATGCATCCACGCCGCCGATCCCGTGGGCGAGGTAACAGCTAAACGAAACGTGTCCCGCCTCATCGATCGTCGGATAGCTCAACTGCTGGGTTCCGAAGTAGCCTGTCGTATCCGGGGCAGGCTCACCGGAGCGCATGACCTTTCGATAGGCCATCTGGCCCCGGGCAGAACTCCCGGCAAGAGCCAGGAGGGTGACGGCACAGACAAAAGGTCGGATCCATGATCTAGACATTGGGAAGCTCCAAAATGGCGGTCTGCCCGAAGCCCCCTAAGAAACCCTCGGGCCGCCGATAGCTATGCGATGCCGGAACCGCAGGATTCACGAAATTTCAAAATAGGCCCGAAAACGAACCTTGTACGGCTAATCCCCCGGTGTCGGCCCGAAGGGCCAAGAGTTAGTAGGCATAGGCATAGTCCAGGTATCGCAAGCCCCCGCGCGAACGCCGAGCAAGTATCAATCAACGGAGGCCCATCCACCCATGATCGACGACCACATTCAAAACCACGCCGCCCCGGTCGCCCGTTTTTGGCTGATTTTCACCAAAAAATCACCTCGCCCCAACTCGCGACCGCCACGTGTGTTGGCACGATTTCCAAAGGCGCTGTGTCACCTTATGTCACCTTCAATCTCTCGCCTCCCGCGCGGTCCCCGAAGCGGCTTGCCGTTTGGCGACGGACCACCAGCCGCGCCGCATCGCCGTGTGTCACCTCCCTTGCATTCCCGCTCGACCCCTCCGCGCCCCAGGCCCCAGGCCCCAAGTCTCCCCCATTTCGACGCCTCGACTTTTCAATTTTTCGACTTTTTCCCCATCCGCCCCAACTCGCGACCGCCGCGCAACTTGCAATCGCCGGCGAAACCTTTTTTCGCCTTATGTCACCTTGCAAAAATCGCAGCCCAACGCCGTTTTCGAAGCTTGCATGTTCATACCACCTTCCGAATGCACCCGCGCAACCCCGCCGCCGCACACCATTTTGACGTTTTGACTTTTTGCCGTTTTGACGTTTCCCCTCGCCGCTACAATGCCTCGACGATGAAAATCGACCTCCACACGCACATCCTCCCCGAGCGATGGCCCGACCTCGTCGAGAAGTTCGGCTATCCCGGTTGGTTGCGGCTGGACCACCACAAGCCCTGCCGCGCGAAGATGCTCATTGGCGATCGCGTCTTCCGCGAGATCGACGACAACTGCTGGAGCCCCGCACGGCGGATCGAGGACTGCGACCGCACCGGCGTCACCATGCAGGTTCTTTCAACGGTCCCGGTCATGTTCAGCTATTGGGCCAAGCCCGCCGACGCCCTCGAACTCTCGCGCCTCCTCAACGACCACATCGCCGAGGTCGTCCGCGATAATCCCGACCGCTTCATCGGCCTCGGAACGATCCCCATGCAGGACCCCGACCTCGCCTGCCGCGAGATGGAACGCTGCGTCCGCGATCTCGGAATGCCCGGCGTCGAGATCGGCACCCACATCGAGCCCAATAAGTTCACCGAGCGCACAGAACAGTGGAACCTGAGCGAGCCGGCGCTGGCCGCCGTCTTCGAGACCGCCGAGCGGCTGGGAGCATGCGTCTTCGTCCATCCCTGGGACATGATGGGCAAGGATCGCATGACGAAGTACTGGCTGCCCTGGCTGGTCGGCATGCCCGCGGAAACGAGCCTCGCCATCTGCTCGATGATCTTCGGCGGCGTGTTTGATAAGTTTCCGAAGCTCCGCGTCGCCTTCGCCCACGGTGGCGGGTCCTTCCCCTTCACCATCGGCCGAATCGAGCACGGCTGGCGCGTCCGGCCCGACCTGTGCACCGTGGATAGCAAAACCAACCCGCGAGATTACCTGGCGAAACCGGACGGCGCCCCGGCCCGCTTCTGGGTGGACTCCCTCGTCCACGATGCCGACGCCCTGAACTTTCTCCTCGGCCTCTTCGGCAGTCGCCGCATCTGCCTCGGCTCCGATTACCCCTTCCCCCTCGGCGAGGCCGAACCTGGCAAGCTCATCTTGGAAATGCCGCCGCTTGATGCGAAAGCTCGCGAGCACATCCTCCATGCGTCGGTCAAGGAGTTTCTGCACGGCTGACGTTATTGCGAAATGACCAGGAGGTCTGGTGCAAGCGCGATTGCACCATCATCGCTGCGGGATCGGTATGCCCAGCCGCGCCATCACCATCTTCAAATCCGCCCACGCCTTGCCCTTCTGGGTGGCATCGCGCAGCAGATACGCCGGATGAAACGTCGGCATCACCGCAATCGGCTCGCCGATCGTCGCCGTCCCGCTCACGTAAAAGTCGTGCCACCGCCCGCGCAGCCGGCCGATTCCGTCGCGCGTCCCCAGCAGCGTTTGCGCCGCCGGCGCACCCAGCGCGATGATCACCTCCGGCTTGATGATCTCAATCTGCCGCAGCAGATAGTCCTTGCACGCCGTGATCTCGTCGGTCGCCGGCGTCCGGTTGTTCGGCGGCCGGCACTTGATCACGTTGGCGATGTAAACCGCCTCGCGCTTCAGCCCCATTCCCTTCTGAATCATGTCGGTCAGCAGTTGCCCCGCGCGCCCGACAAACGGCTCGCCCGATACATCCTCGTCGTGACCGGGCGCTTCGCCGATGAACATGATCCGCGCCGCGGGACTGCCCACCCCGAACACCGTCTTCGTTCGCGTGGCATGCAGGGCGCACTTCACGCACACCTTGACCTCGGCATCGTCAATGACCGCCAGCGCCGTATTGCGCAGCTCGATCTCCTCGCGCGAAACCGGCGGCCGCGCCGGAAGCGGCGGTGCTTCGGGCGAGCCAGACTCGGATGTCGCTAAATCGCCTGATATGCGAATCGGAAGCACGTCCGCGCCAAGCAGCGCGTCGGCCTCAAACCGCTGTCGAAGGGCGTCGGCGATCGTCGAGTGGGGGGCTGACATCTGCCAATCGTCTTACCAGAGTCAATCCGCGCCGACAAGGCAACCTGAATCCCCGTTGTGAATTTACGCCGGCATCCGCCGGTGAATCTTGGAATCAATCGGACGCAAATCCGGCCATTCGTCGAGCCGTCCCGTCGCCGAGCGATCGTCGATGAGCAGCAATCCCCCCGGCCGAAGCGCCGGCATGACGTTGCGCAGCCCCTCCTCCGGCCGCTCCAGTCGGCAGAACACGTTAAACGCCACGATCACATCCGCCTCCATCGGCACGCGCTGAAATGAAACATCGAGACAATGACACGCCGCACCGGGAATCTGCCGGGCAACCGCCGAAAGAATGCGCTGCGACCGGTCGATCACCACCAACCGATGGGGGATCGTGATGGTCCGCTCGATCTCCTCCGGCTCCAGCGAGCGAAGCGGCATGACCGGGATGCGCCGCAGGAGTTGATCGCTGTATCGCGCCGCATCGCCCATCAGCTTGCGAAGACTGGACGCATCCTCCCGCGATGAATCGTTCAACATGCCGGCCATCAGCGACGTCACGCCGCCGGGCCCGATGACGAGAATCGTGGGGTTGTCCGCTCCCTGTTCGCGCAGGAGTTCCGCGAGCCGTTCAAAAACAGAAAGGTGACGGTTGTGCCAGGAAGTGGAGCCGACGGGGTCCAGCACGCTGCGTATCCCTCCCTTGTTGGCGATCCGGGAGGCGATCAGGGGACCATCTTGAATCTGGCCACGTTGCTGTTCATCTTGCCGGCGATGACGTCCTCGACCTCGACCTTCATCACATACTCGCCGGCGCCCAATGTCTTGGGAATCGCCAGCGGGCCGATGGTCAGGTAGAAGTCGCTTCGCTGCTGCCGGGCAAGGTCTTCGATATTCTCATCGCGCTGAGTCCAGAGCTCTTCGCCCGTGGTGCTGAGCAGGCTCTGGCGCACCGAGAGCAGGGTGCGGTACATGCCCGACGGCGTCTTCTCAGATTGGAAGTTGTCCACCTCGATGTAAAGCAGGACAAGGTTTCGAGCGCTGACTCGGAAGTCGGGGGGCGAGATCGGCTCGTATCGGCCGAATCCGTCGATCGCGCTGCAAAGCTCAACCTTCGGTACCCGCAGATCCGCCTTCTGGCGAACGAGCTGGCGCAGTGTCTCGATGGCATCGAGTTGCCGGTTGGCCCACGTGGCCGGGTCGCGCTCCGACGTGCTGCGCGCCGACATCATGGCCTGAATCTGCCCGCGCATGATTTCCTGAATGTCTTCATTGACGCCGTCGGTCGGCGCGAGGGCCTTGTCGTCCTGGCCGTCGACGAGGTACATCATTCGCAGTCGGAATTGCTCTTCCAGATTGTTCGGATCGCGCGCCACGAGCCGCTCCTGCTCGGCGATCTTCGCCTTGATCGCATCGGCAATCGGCGCAGCCGTCGAAGGGGCCGGCGCTACTGGTGAATTCGTCGCGACCGGCTCCGTCTTGGCCGGAATCACTTCCTCTGCTGTCGAATCGTCTGAAATGGTCTGCGGCCGGGAATTTGCCGTGGTTTTCGGCGCGGCGGAGACGGAGATGTCCGCGAGCACCGGCGGCTTGGCGACCGGCTTCTCGTTGGCGCTTGCTGTTTCCGCCGTCTCAGGCTGCTGAGCCGGCGTCGATTCTTCCGGCTGGTCGACACTTGCCGGTGGGCGATTTGTGGCCACGGCGGGCGACTGCGTGACAGGTTCCTGCGCAGAGTCTTTATGCTCGATAGCGTCGGGTTCGAGCGGCTTGGGCTGGTTGCGATTCGCGGTGGCCGGCATCTGGCCGGACGACTTCTTTTCCGGCGTCGCGCCGATGGCCGACTTTTTGTCCGCGGTTTCCGTTGAAGGATCTTTCAGATCGGCGATCTGCGGAGCGTCGTCATTTCCTGTTTTGCTCAGTGTATCGGTACCGGCTAGGCTGCCGGGGTTTTTGCCGGAGTCCGGCGCCCACTCGGGCTCATACTGCCCAGAATCACTCCTCGATCGCGCTGCCGTCTTGCGAATTCGATTGGCCCGATCCGGATCGCTCTGCCGCTCGATCTTCGTGGTGAAGTCGTTTTGCACGTAGCCCGGGTCGTATCGATTGTTCATCGATTTGACGTACTCTTCGACGCGCTTGTCCACTTCCTTGGCGTTGGGATCGTCCGGATCGGCAGATTCCGGCTTCGCGGCCGTCTTCTCGGGCTGGGCCGGCTTGGCCATGGCGGCCGGTTTGGTCTCTTTGGATTCGGACTTCTTCAGGCCGAACCAGTCCCACTTTTGTTCGGAACAGCCGTATAAGAAAGTGGCAATGATGAGCGCCGCGGCACAGACCGACGGACGAGATACGGACGGCAACTTTGACATGTGCAAACCTTATCCTCGTTTAACGGGCGTCCCGCGCGACGCCGACCGGACCATCCTCCCTGCATACCCCGGAACCAAAGGGCCCATTCTCGCGGTATTTGTTCGACAAATCCAGTGCGACGACACGAGCCCCGGCGAGGCCCGAGACAGCTATGAGGCCGCGGCGAGGCTGCAAATCAGCTTTTCGACGCCCAATTTGATGCCGCCCAGACTGCTTTTCATACCGACATCGATCCGCAGCAACTGGCTGAGAATGTCCTCCCACTGTGCCGCGGAGAATCGTCCAAGCTGCCGCCGCACAGCCTGAAGGTCGCCCCAGATTCCCGCTTCCTTCGCGGCGACTGCGATCGGTGCGCCGCTTTCAACAACCCGCCGGGCCTCGGCCATTCGCCGAAATGAATAGGCCAGCCCGCCGATCGCGCGGTATTCGGCGTCTCGATCGTGACTGATCACCTGATCCCACAGTTCCAGCGCCGCCCGCGCATTGCCGTCGCATATGGCATCGACGAGCTTGAAGACCACCTCGGCGCGAGACTCACCGACCAGTTGCTCGACGTCCTTCGCGCGGATCTGCGTCTCCGGGGCCACGAAGGTCGCCAGCTTCGACAGCTCCATGTCGAGAAGCCCAAGCTGAGCCCCGACCAGATCAACGAGCAGCCGGGCCGCTGCATTCTCCAGCCTGCACCCGTAGGGATCGTTCGCCCGATCGGTCAGCCAGCCGACGACCGCGGCCCCCTTGGGCGTCTCGCACGGAATGTTCTTTCCGATCTCGGCCGTCAGCCTGTAAAGACGCGTGTTCTTGGGCCAGCTTTGGCAATCCAGGACAAGCACGCCGGACGGCGAGGGGGCGGACAGGTATTTCTCAATGACGTCGCGATTGGCGCTCACGAAGTCGTCCGCGTCGCGAACGAGGACCAATCGCACCGGCGCGAGCAGCGATGGCGTACGACATTCATCGAGCACCGTCGCGATGGTCGCGTCCGGCCCGCTGAACTCCGCCAGCGTCATCTGATCGCGATCCTTGCCGAGAACGGACTGCAGGACATCCTCCAGCGCAACTGCGCGGAGGAATACATCCGGACCGTATATAACGACAATGGGGGGGTGGGGGCGATTTGACGGGCCCTTGCCCGGGTCGCTTCCGCTTGCTCTTGCCCTTCCGGCCGCCATCCTTCGCCCTCCCGAAGCAAGACAGCCGCCAGCGCTCGACCGACTGCTTACGGTGTCGACTCGAGTTGCGCCGCGACGGCGGCGTCTCGATACAGCTCCAGTCGCTTGGCCGCCTTGCGCCGCTGTTCCTGCGTGGCTGTCTGTGATGCCTCGACCTTGCTCCACGCTGCCCGGGCCTGCGTTCGGTCGCCCATGAAGAGCGTCACGTCGCCGAAGCTCAGCCAGGCGTCGGCGTCGTCGGGCGCCAGAAATAGCAGCTTCTGCAACGTCGCCGCCGCCGAACGGTAATTGCGATGTCGCGATTGCACAAGCGCCATCGTCTTCAGCGCCGACGGATCGTCGGGTCGATCTTTTAACAGCCGATCGAGCTCTGCTTCAGCGTCCTTAGTCTGACCGACGAGCAACAACAGCGCCGCCAGATCGTGTCGGGCCGAAGCAAGGCCGGGATCGTACTCCAGCGCCTTGCGGTAACGAACGATCGCGACGTCGGTCTCGCCGCGCAACCGGTGCCATGTTCCCAGATCGTATTGCTTGCGGGCATCTTCGGCTGCCGCGGGATCGACGCGCTGCATGCCGGCATCGGGCTCTCCGTGCGCAGTCAGCCCAGCACCCTGAGTCATAGTTGGGCCGACGAAGAGCGCGTCGGCGTCGTTCGTCGAAGCGGCTTCCTTTCGACCGTGCGTCGAATCGGCGGTTTGAATGCTGGCCTCCTCGGGGGCCGTCACCGGGGGCGCGACAACGTGTAGGTCGCTGAAAATCGCACGCGCCGTATGACCGGCCCGGTCGGTCGCGGCGATCTTGATCTCCACTCGACCGGTGACGTCGCGCGGAACGTCCCAGCGGAATTCGCTCGCCGCCGCGCGCAGCTCGGCGATGGGGCGGTACATCTTCGATTGCTCGGTGCGCGCGTAGACCGTCACGGGTCGCTCGGTCAGGTTGTCGTCGAGGACCTCCCAGCGGATCGTCACCTCACGCCGCGAGGCGAAGTCTTCGGCCGAGCGCACGCTGAGAATCTTGGCGATCGGTGCGCTGAGGTCGACGCGAACCCATTGCTGAGGCGCCGTGCCCGGCGTCGGTGGGGGGGAAGAGGCGCCGGCGCCATTGTGCAGCACGAGGTAGAACCCGTAGAGCCCCTCACCGTCCGCATGATATGTGATGGAGCTGCCGGCCGCGCTTATTCGCTTGGTCAGTTTGCCCCTCTTGCCGAGCCCTCCCTCCAATCGTTCAGAGGTGTACTTCGTCCATGTCGCCCCGCGATCGGTGGTCACCCAAAGATCGACCTGCGTGACATTTCCTCCCGACGAGGCCGACTGGTAGGCGATTTCGATGTCCTTTGTCGGCAACGACGGGATCTCTCGCTCGAAGAACGGCGACGGCCGGTTATCCGACGCGATCGTGTCAGAGGGGATGTCCGCATAAGCCGCCGCCACGGCGCCGCATACGACCGCGGCGGCAGTCACAAGGCGTACGAGAAAAGAGTCAGGCGATGTCATCTGTCTTCCTTTGGTGTTCTCTCCCGACGATCTGGCGGGCCGGCGAGTACATCCGTCCTGCGCGCTCCGTCGCGCAACGACGATCACGCCGGTTATCGGGCATATCGACGTATCAGGCGTCGTCACTAAAAGTCTGACGTCACCCATCCCGAAAAAACGTCGATTCCAGCTCTGCCAGTGGCGTCGTCCGAATCCAGGCATGCTCGAAATGCGTTTTGGACTGGCCCCGTCCGTCTCTGTTTTCAATACTGAAATCGGCTCTTTGCTCACGTCGTCCGGCCCGCGGAACGATGTTGAGGGTGCCCGGCGAATCGATCCTGTGCCGGTGGGTAGTTTTGGATAGCAGCCAAGCTAGTGGGGGAATACGCCGTGAAGACTTCGTCCAGGATTTGCAGAATGGTCATGGCCGCGTCGGCCCGTCTGATATTCGCCGGGGCCACCGGTTGCGTCCAAAGCGACTTCAGCTCGGCCGTGAATTATCGCTGGCTGCCTGACATGCGTCCCGCTCGGCAGGCGCCGCCGTCGAGAAATGTCCGCCCCGCCACCGTCGAACAGCCCCCGAAGCAGATCGAGTCGTCCGAGGACTACCGCGAACGCCACCCTTCGATGTGGAAGCGCAAGCTGCGGGCCATGTACGCCAGCGCCTGAATCGGACGCTTTAAGACTTGCGAATCGTGATCGACTGCCCTGACGAATACCGCGCGCCGGGCATCAGCAGCAGCTCCACCAGGGACGCCACATCTTCCGGCTGTAGAACCTGATCCTCAGGGAACTCGGGAAATGCCCCGCGAAGCATGTCCGTCTCAACGGCGCCGGGGGCCACGCAATAAACGCGTATCCCGCGCGGCCGCCCCTCTTCCGCCAGTCCTTTGGAGTAGGTCGTGACAAATGCCTTTGCCCCGCCGTAGGCCGCCAAGCCGGGAAACGGATCGTACGCGGAGACCGAAGAAATGTTGACAATCGAGCCGCCGCCGCTCTTGACCATTCCGTCCCATACCGCGCGCGTGCAGAGAAATACGCTTCGAATGTTGGTGCATACCAGGGTATCGAAGAGATGCGGCTCCATCTCCTCGATCTTGGCGACCGGAGATATCCCCGCATTGTTGATCAGGATCTTCACCGGTCCCAGGACTTCGGCCGTCTCGGCGAAAAGCCGCTCGACATCTTCCTCACGGGTGACGTCCGCCACAATCGAGAGCACGCGGCCGTTGTCGCGCTCGATGCACTTCTGAGTCTCGTGAAGCTGCTCGGCCGTTCGGGAGGTGATGGCAACGTGAGCGCCGGCGGCAGCGAGCCGACGCGCAATGGCGCGACCGATGCCCCGTCCCGCTCCCGTGACAACCGCCGTTTGTCCTCTGAGCAATATGGGTTCCATAGCGATTAAGGGCGCGTCCCCTTTCCAGGGCCGATGCCGCGAAGTCCGCCGAGTTCGACGAGCTCAATCCGTTTGCCGAGCCGGTCCTGCTCATCGGGTGACCCGGCTTCGCAACGACAGGAGCCGCCGCAACCGGACAGCGCCGACCTTCGCATGCTGGAGACGATACGCCTCACCAGATAGATCACGGCTGCGGCGATGCAAACCGCGACCAGCGACATTTCAATCAACGGATTCATGCCAAGGGATTCTAACGCGCTGACGGCCGCTTGGCGATTTGGCCGCGTGACGCCGCGAGCATAGGATACCCCGCCCGCGAGGAATTAAGTCTCGCCGATCGCTCCAGGATTGAGCCAAGTTATGCAAAAGTCGTGGTTCAAAATTCTCATCGCGGCCGTCACGGCGATGGCCGCAATCGCCACGGGACCGGGATGCGCCGGGCCTGGCCCGAAGTTGGCCCCCGTCGCGCCACTGGAAACTGTCGCGACAGACGCCGGTGACGTTGAACACCGCTATGACATGAACGATGACGGGAAGCCGGACTACGCCGAGTTTCTAAACGCCGACGGGCGAGTTCATCGTCTGCAATTCGACACCGACAATGACGGAGTTCTCGAAGCAGTCGTCGATCGCCTCAGCGCCGGATCAAACGAAGGCGACAGGCAGCTCGTCGTTCTGCTCGACAGCATCCCGTACGGCGTCGTCCACGAAGCTTGGCAGGCAGGCCGATTTCGGCTCTTTCCTCCGCCCAGCCGTGTCATCAGCCCGTTCCCGGTCATGACCGATTTGTCGTTTTCTGAGTTCTTCGGCGTCTCCCCGTCTCGAGGTGCGGAATCGGAGTATTACGACGGTAAAGTCCTGCACGGCGGTTACGATGTCTATGCCGCCGAGGGCAATGCGGGATGGCTTGGTCACACCGACTATCACCTCCAGTTCATCGCCCACGCCGTCGCCTATCTCTGGCCGGACATCTGGTATGGCCACGAGCTCGGCAAGATTCAGCGGCATTTCTATCGCGGCCAGGAGAATCCGTTCGTCGGCTATGTCGTCACCACCTCCGGCCTCGGCGCGACCCAGGGTAGAAGCGGCCATCAGTCGGCGCTGGTTCGACTGGACCGATTTTGTCAGGCGGTGATGTTCGAGCTGCGCGGCCGTGTGCAGATCACCCTCATGTCCGACCACGGCCACTGTCTGCTGCCCAGCAAGCGCATTCCGCTGTCCGACCTGCTGAAGAAGTTCGGCTATCGCGTCACCAGTCGGCTTCGAGGGCCCGCCGACGTGGTCGTGCCGGAGTTCGGCGTCGTCAACTACGCGGGCGTCTATACCCAGTCGCCGGATTCCGTCGCCCGTGACATGATCGGCGTGGACGGCATCGAGTTGACGACCTTCTTGGACAAGGATGATGCGGTCGTTGTTCGAGGCAAAAGCGGTCTGGCTCGCATCCGTCGAAGCGCCGCCGGCGAAGGCTACAGGTACGACTGCGAATATGGCGACCCGCTACTGTTGCTTCCCGTTATCGATGTTCTTCGTCAGCGGGGCGAAGTCGGTCCGGACGGCAGCATCGTCGACAACTTATTGTTTGAAGCGACGAAGGACCACCTATATCCAGACGCCCTCCATCGACTCTGGCGAGCCTTCCATGGTTTGATGATACACCCGCCGGACGTGATGGCCTCGGTGCAGGACGGCTGGCACTGCGGCAGCGAGCTGATGACAAAGCTGGTGGACGTATCCGCGGCGCACGGTTCGCTGAATGCCGATTCGTCCAGCGGTTTCGTCATGACGACGAACGGCCCGTTGCCTGAGGTGATCCGCATGGAGGCGCTCAGGGCTGACTTGGTCCGATTGGGGGTAGAGTTTCGTCAACAGGCACAGCGTGATGACTCGGCTGAGACGGCGGCTGGCCGCTGACCTTAAGATGTTTGGCAAGCAAGATTGCCCGAGTGCAGCACGCAATTATGGCGACAGTCCAGACTACCGGAAAAAATAAGCCCTCCTCATAAAATGCTGGGCCCGCCAGTGCGAGCAGAACGGCGATGAGCCCACAGGTTGTCCAGAAGACATGTTTTGGGTTTCGCATCTTCGGCTCGGCCGGTGGGGCAGACATCGACTGGCCGCACTCTGGACATCGGCCGCTCACGTTTCCGGTCAGGTTGTACCCACAGCTCTGGCAATGACCCGATGGATACCTTGAGCGCAATCGGCATGGCGAGGTAGCGGCAATGAGGCCAATGATCGGGCCGCTAAGAATGACGAGATACAATGGGCAGAGGGTAAACGCGAATATCGAGTTCGCGCCTGCAACCAGGTTCGCGGTCACTGCTACGACCCAGAGGATCAGAGCCACTAGATAGTAATACAAGCAAAGACGCCAGTCGATTCGTCTCGCGGGGATACCGACGAGCGCCCAACCGACAATGATTCCGACGATCGGTGATTTGAGCCCGATACTTGCAATAAAGTCAAAATCAAAAACATCAGCGAGTTGTGCGAGCGGCAGCATGAAGCACCGTGACCAGTGATTGTATTCGCGTCGGGTCCGGCTCGTTGGCCCAGTGGCCGTCCTTCTTGATGTAGCTTCCGACGATCAGCGCATCGGCGTGCTTCGCCAGCGCCGGGATCTGTTCCGGTGTCACACCGCTGCCCACGAAGATCGGTTCATCCACCGCTTCGGCGACCGCCTGAACATCGGCAGGACTCGTCGGTGCGCCCGTGGCGGTCCCCGTGACGACGACGCCTTCGGCCCCGGCAAACGCGGCGGCCTTCGCCATCTCGGCAAGGCTCACGTCCGACGTAATCGCGTGCGACGAGTGCTTCTTTTTGATATCCGCGATGACGGCGACATGCTCCGCGCCGATCATCCGCCGATATCGCAGGAGCGGCCCCGCATCCGCCTCACCCATCAGCCCCTCGTCCGCCACATGTGAAAAAACAAACCCCTCGCAACGGACGAACTGAAGCTCCGCCGCCAGTGCCACCGCGACGGCCTCGCGATTCGCCCCCGCCAGCACCTGCACACCCAGCGGGCCCTCCGTCGCCTGCCGCACTGCGCTGCACACCGCCGTCATCGTCGACACAATCTCCGGGCCCACCTTGCGATTCATGTAGGGCAGGTCGTGCATGTTTTCGAGGATGATCGCATCAACGCCGCCGGTGATCAGTACGCGCGTCTCTCGCAGCGCCTGCTCAATGATCTCGCGGACCTTCCTCTGCGACCGCGGCGTGCCCGGCAGGGCGTGAACGTGAATCATGCCGACTAATGCGGGTCGCGAAAGTGAGGCCAGAAAGCCCAGTCCGTGTGATGACATAATTGGAAGGAATCCTTTTACTGGTTTGCCTGACGGACCTCACTCAGACCGCCCGGCGAGCGTCCGAACTCTCATCCGCACCGGGTAGCGCTCGCATGTTGGCGTCGATTCTGCCCAGCGTTCCCAGTTCGCGGGCCGCATCGGCAGCGCCGAGTTCCTTGAGCCTTCTCGCGCCCGGCTCCGTTCTGCTTGACCAGTTGCCGATCGCCTTGTTGTAAGCATCGGCCGCCTTTTCGAGACCGATTCGGATGCCGTCGAGGTGATTCACAAACACGCAAAGCCGGTCGTACAGTTCGCGGCCCGCCTCGGCGATCTGCTCGGCGTTTTCCGCGACCTGTTGCTGCTGCCATCCGTGCCGCACCGCGAGCAGCAGGGCGATCAAAGTCGTCGGCGATGCCAGCAACACACCCTGTTCGACGCCGTCGGTGAGCAGGTCGCGATCCTGAGCCAGCGCCGCCGCGAAGAACGCTTCGCCCGGCATGAACATCACGACAAATTCCGGCGCCGGCGAGAACTGCTTCCAGTACTCCTTGCCGCCCAGGCTCTTGAGTGTCCCGCGGACGCTCGCGGCGTATCGCGACAGTTGACGCTCGCGCTCGGCATCATCCGTCGCTGCCGCCGCGTCGAGGTAGGAAGACGTATTTACCTTGGAATCGACGGCCAGGCTTCTCCCGCCGGGTAGTTGAACGACCAGGTCCGGCCGCTGACCGCCGTCCAGCGCCGTCTGCGCGACGAAGTCGCAGTGCTCAACCAGCCCGCACAACTCGACGATGCGCTGCAGCGTGACCTCGCCCCATTTCCCCTTGGCCCCGCTCTGCCGCAGCGCGGAGACAAGCTGGCTGGTCTCGCTGGAAAGCCGGTCGCTGCGTTGCGATAGCGCCTCAAGTTTTTCGTTCATGCCGCCGTAGGCCTCCTGGCGAACCTTCTCCAGTGCCTTGACCTGCAGTTCGTATCGCTCGAGCTGCTCTCGGATTGGCTTGAACTTCGCCTCCGCCAGCGTGATGAATTGCTCGTTGTTGCTCTTGAGCGCCTGGGCGGATACGGCAGCGAATGCCTCCTTCGCCTTCTTTTCCATTTCCTCGATCTGTCGCCGCTGTTCGGCGAAGTGGTCTCGTGCCGACTCAAGTCGTGCCCGGGCATCAGCGCCCGCGACCTTCTCCGCCTCCAGAATGGCCCGCGCTTCGACAAGCTCCTTTTCTCTCGCCGCGATCTGCCCGCGCAGCTCGGCAACGGTGGCGCCGAGCCCCGCCGCTTCGCCCATGCGCTGCGAAAGTTCGGCCTTCGACGCCTGCCGGCCGCGCATCATGCCAACAAGGCCGCCGATGACGGCGCCGATCATAAGTCCGATGAAAAGCCAAATGACATCGCCCATGACAAGCTCGTTACGCGACAACATGGTCGAGCGGCATTGCCCTGCCCGCGACCACATGGCCCTAATCCAAGGTGCTCCCTTTTAAGGATACCGGTTTTCCCCGCCGTTCGCACGGATTCGACTTTTGAAGTCCGCTTGTCGGGTGGTAGAATAAAAGTCGTTCGGCACCTCGCAGTTCGGCGGCGAGGCAAGGGCATATACCATGAAAACCACGAAGCTCGAAATGGGCGGCATTTCCACGAACGGAGTGTCGAATCGATTCCGCTTCGACCTGAGCTTTCGCTCCCTCGCCCTGGCCTGTCTCATCGCCGTGCTCTCGAACCCCAATGTTGGACGCGCCGTCGCACCTCCGACGCCGCCCGGTTGTCCAAGCAGAACGATTGAAATCACGAATGCAAATTCGATTGTCATCCCCACGGGCCCGGGCGTTATTTCATCACAGATCGATGTCGCCGGCGCAAAAGGCTTCATCTGGGACATCGACGTTGTGACGTCAATCACACATCTGCGACCGACAGACCTTGATATCACTCTGACGTCTCCCTTCGGAAACGTCATGACGTTGACCACCGACAACGGCGGCGGTTTTGACAATGTTTACAGTCTTACCGTTTGGGACGAACAGGCCAATCCGGGGGGGCAGGTTCCCTATGCGACGGGCTTCAACGACGGAATGGTTACCGACCATCAATACATGAATAACGTCATCGCTTCGCCATTGACCCCCGAAGAGGGATTCTCACTCGCGGCGCTGTTTTCTTCGCTCTACTTCGGCGGCGCAGACGGAACGTGGACGCTCACAATCTCCGATGACACCGCCGGCGAGGGCGGCACACTGAATAACTGGGCCCTGCGTTTTACCCTTCTCGATGCGCTTCCCGATTTCAATCTCATGCCGCAATCGACAAACAACTCCACTTCCCAGGTGATTCAAATGGCCGGCACGCCGACGATTAGTTCGGCCATCGCCGTCCCCTCGTTCAGTCCAGGAGTAGTATTGCTCCTGTTCGTAAACCTGGACATCACACATACAGCATGCGGCAATCTGGATATCACGCTGCAGTCTCCCGCTGGAACTGTGGTCACTCTGACGACCGACAACGGCGGCTCCCTGGACAACCTCTTCCACGGCACCAGCTTCTCAGACACGGCCGATTTCGAGGGCGCGGTGCCATACGTGAGCAACGACGAACTGGTTACCGACCATCCTTATGTCAACAATGTGACGCCGTCCTCTCTTGTGCCGGAGGAGCCGTTGGCTGCGTTCAAGGGTGAACCCCCGGGCGGCACCTGGGTGCTCACGATTCACGACGACACAAACGGCGACGGGGGGATATTGAATTCGTGGGGTTTAGAGATAACGACATTTCAGTACACCGACGCTGACGCGGATGGTGTTGCGGATGATTGCGACAATTGCCCGCAATTCGCCAACCCAGGCCAGGAAGATAGCGACGGCGATGGTCTTGGCGACGCCTGCGATAGCCTTCCCGAATTCAGCCATCACGATTCGTTCGGCTACCGGGTTATTGATTCCAACACGGCCCACGGCCCGCCATTTCAGTGGATTGAAATCGGCCCGACCGGTGCCGTCGCCACCTTCGCCTCCGGCGTTGCAGGTCCGTTGCCGATTGGTTTTCCATTCTCGTTCTACGGCACGACAGAGACGAACGCCTGGATAGTCGATGACGGTTGGCTCCACCTCAGCGACCTGGGTCCGGTGTCGGCAGGTGGCCTTCCGTTGCCGAGTTGTCCGTTCCCCAGCACCTTGAGCGAGGGCAGCCTGGTCGCAGTTTACTGGGGCAGGCTGGATCCTGTTGCGTTCATGCCCAACGGCGTGGCGTATTCGCAGTCATTTCCGGCCGGCCAATGTCCCTATGGTGGATACCCCGGCGCCTGCTTCATCGCCGAATGGAAAGGGTTTTACGAAAACGGCCTGCTCGGTCCCACCACCAGCGATCACACCTTTGAGGTCATCCTCTTCGATAACGGCGACATCCTGGTGCAGATTCTCGATGCCGGAAACACATTCGGCGCAAGTAGTGCCATCGGAATCGAAAAGGAAAATGAGCTCGACGGTCTGAACTACGCCTGCAACGGCGATCGCGTCATCTCTGACAACCTCGCCGTACTGTTCTTTCTCGATCCACAGGATCAGGACGGCATTCCCGCCCGCTTCGATAACTGCCCGGCGGTCTTCAACCCCGATCAACTCGACAGCGACGGCAATGGCGTCGGCGACGTCTGTCCTGCCGCACCGCCGCCCGGCGGTCAGGCTGTTCCCGGCTGCTGCGGCGCCGGTTTCCCCACGGTGGCCCTGTCCATGTTCCCGCTCTGGCTGGCCTATCGAGGGGTCCGGCAGCAGCGCAACTCAAGATAAGCTAGCCCGCTCGGCTGCTTGTAGCGCTCCTTCACATTCCCTATCATGGTTGATCTTGCAATGTCGGTCGCGCGGGTGCCCGCTATGAGGCGAGTCCGCCGCCCTTTGCACCGTCCAAGAGTCATCCCGTTTTCGCGTCGTTGAGGAGTTTGCTCTCATGGCTGATCTGGTTCCTGTTCACGGTGGTCTTGCCGCACCAGTCGATCGCACCGTTCCCGCCGATCGGATCGACGTCTTGAGAAAGGCCGTCGCGGCCATGCCGGTCCTTCGCATCGACGACGCTGATCTATCCAGCCTGTACCGTTTCGGTGACGGCGCGCTCTCGCCGCTTACCGGTCCCATGAACAGTGAGCAGTGGAACCGAAGCCTCGATCACGGCGTCGTCCAGCGCGATGGCAAGAATTACGCCTGGACCATCCCGATTTCCTTCCCGATTACCAAGGAAGAGGCAACCTCGATCAAGTCCGGCGTCAAGGCCCAGCTTCAAAACGCGCGCGGCGAGTTCGTCGGCATGATCGCCGTCAACGACGTATTTCCCTACGACAAGGCAAAGTACATCAAGGGCGTCTACCAGACCGAGCGGACCGACCATCCCGGCGGCAAGATGGTGATGAGCGATTCACGTGAGTTGCTCGTCGGCGGCGATGTGGACGTCCTGCCGCAGCCGGTTCACCCGGACTACGGTCAGTTTGTCCTCCGGCCGACCGAGACGCGAAAGCTCTTCGCCCAAAAGGGCTGGACGCGCGTCGTCGCGTTTCAGACGCGAAACCCGCTGCACCGGGCCCACGAATACGCCCTAGTCTATGGTTTGGAGCAGCTCGTCCGCCGGTGCGACACGGCCGGGGCTGTGCTGAATCCGCTCATCGGCGAAACCAAAAGCGACGACGTCGACGCGGCCACGCGCATGCGAACCTATCGCGCCCTCATCGAGAATAAGGCCCTCGGCCAGGGCGACAGCGACGAAAAGCTCTGGGCCACCAAGTCCTACAAATTGACCGACCGCGTCATCCTGCTCGGTCTGGATATCAAGATGTTCTACGCAGGCCCCAAGGAAGCGGTCATGCACGGCGTTTATCGCCAGAACTACGGCTTCACCGACATCGTCATCGGCCGCAAGCACGCCGACGCCCCCTACGACGACGGCAAGGACATCTGGGACGGCCTCGCCGCCCAGCGCATCTTCGACAACCTACCGGGCGAGCTGCACATCAAGCCGGTCAAGGTCGGCTTTGCCGCTTACTACGAGTCAGTCGGCCGCGTTGACCTCGTGGAAAACCACGCCGACGAAAAGCCCGTCTCCATCAGCGGCCGCGAAGTCCGCGAGCAGCTCATCGCCGGCAAAATGCCCGACCCGCGCATCATGCGCCCGGAAACGGCGAAGATTCTGATTGAGAAGATGCATAAGTAGCCTGGCGCAACGAAACGCGAAAAGCATTTTGAGAATCAATCTGGCGCACCGAAATCGAAGGTGTCCTGTTTGTCAGGCTTCTTTTTAGCCACGCGTCGCCAAATATCGGCCCCCAATCTATGCTCGGAACAGAAGATTAGCTGATAGATCGGCTTCCTCTTTGAGTAGATGCGCTCGTATTCAAAGTGCTGGTATCCGAGTTTCTTGAGCTGTGACACATAGAGCTGTCGTAACACTTCTGGATGCTGCTGGTGGGGGGCCGACTCAAGAATTGATCGCCAGTTCGTACCTTTTCCAAGCACGCGATCAAGGTTTGAGTTCGGATTGTCATAGTAATTCAGCTTCCAGTTTCTAAGCACATCAACTCGGTCAGGGAAAAAGATAATCAAGTCGCATCTTCGGCGTGATATAGCGGTGACAGTCGAGTAATCGAGATGCAAACCGTATGGATCAAGGAACGCTAGCGACAATGACTTGGCCGGGATTTGAGCAATGAGTTCATTGGCGAGTTCATTTGCGTCGCCATGGCATGATTGTGCGAACGAGATGCCAAGTCGCCCCAATCTTTGAACGAGCGCTTCGTATTTTTCCGCAGTCTTTTCACACAAGTAGAGGCCATCAAATCGAGGCCTCGTCTGTGCAGCAATTAACGGAGATCCCCAACACAATCGGCTAGATTCCTTCAATCGCTCAATTCCTGCGCCCGCGAAGAGATCTATATAGTAGAGTCCTGACCATTTCTTCGGCTTCATTGCCGTTGTAAAGGCGTGGATATATCTCGCAAGAAACCAGTGTTTGTCCTTAGAGTGCTCGCCTACCAACGGAGTATTTAGACCATCATCTTGCGGCGCAGGCAACTCGACTTCTTTCACGCTCATCCTCCTTTGAGCTCGACTCGATTGGCAAACTGTCCCACGTACAGCCGTCAAGGAGTCTTCCAGTCCTCTTCTTGTTCACACCACCCCACTGCTTAAAGAAAAACGGCACATCTTGAGCGACGCAGCGGTCGCGGATTTGTCTGACCCATTCTGCCTCCATGGGCCGTGCCCCCGGCCCGCTCTCGCCGCCAACAATGACCCAGTGAATCCCCTGAAGCGGCAGTCTCGGGATCGGTCCCAACAACGGCTCGACAGAAAGAAACCGAATCTTCGCCGGTATGGCCTTCAGCGTGCGAATGCGATGAACGTAGAGGGCGCTTTCCACGCTCGTTCCCAGCCAGACATTCTCAGGCCATGGCAAATGCTCGGCGTGTGCTAATGCAATCTCTGGTCGCTTGGTTAATACCTGGAACTGATGCTGCGAAGCACGCTCCATGACCGCGAACACGCGCTGTATGAACTCCAGCGGCACATCCTTATGGAAAAGGTCGCTCATCGAATTGACGAAAATCATCCGCGAGCGCCTCCATCGCAGCGGGATATCAAGAGCATCTGGCTGTAATGTGAGCTTGAACCCGTCTCGATACTGCGGGACGCCCATTGCCTTGAGCCGTTTGGCCATTCGTTCCGCGTAGCAATTCTTGCAGCCCGGGCTGATCTTGGTGCAGCCGGTGACCGGGTTCCAAGTCGCTTCGGTCCACTCGATGGTTGATCCGATGGCCATGTCAGTACCCTAACTGTAACCGAATGTCTAAGATTCACAACCTCAAAATAAGAACGCGCAAGTTCGCTCCAACCAATGTAGGGGCATCAGCTTGGACGTTCTGAGGCGGATTGAATTCGAATTCCTGAAATCCGCAAGAAATGGCGCCTGCCGACGCAGTTGACAGCCCGCGATGACCTTCGCTAGACTCGCCGATCCGGCAGGGCTCGACCCATACCGGAATGTAGCGGCGGAAGCGATTTCGCCCTTTTTTTGTCCCAGACTTCGTACCTTTTGGCACAAAGTCCGATGGAGGATCCCCCACAGTCGCCGAACCCGAACAACGAAATGGGGCTCTTGGCGAAGGGGATGAAATACGCCGGAGTGGCCACGCAGTTCGCGGTCACACTCGGCGTCTTCGGATACATCGGACTCAGCGCGGACCAGAAGTACGGGAGCGATCCCTGGGGCGTGCTGACCGGTATCCTCCTCGGCATGGGACTGGGTATCTGGTCCATGCTGAAGCAGTTGGAAAAGCTGGACAAGATGAAGTAGTTCGGAGCAAACCGACCCCGTGAAACTCGTGGCCGCCTGTATCCTTTGCCTGCTCGCTGCGACCGCCGGCGCATACCTGATCGGTTACGGACCGACCATGTCGCGCTGGGGCGAAGAGGGAATCCGCAGCATGAACGCCGTCGGCACGATCTGTCTCGCTGCCGCCATCGTGGCATTCATGCCGCTCGTCGTCGTCTCGATTCATCGTCCGGCCTACATCGGCCAGGTCGCCCTCGCTGGCACCGTCCTTCGCCTCCTACTTACCATGGCCGCCGGCGGCATCTATCAGACGATGGCTAAGCCCCAGATGGAATCGTTCCTCCTGTGGGCCGTCATCTTCTATTGCTTACTACTCACCGTTGAGACGGGCTTCGGCGTGTTGCTCGTGAAGAAATACTACCGCTCGTCGGCCGATTATCGAGGTACCCCCGCGTGAATTCGCTTCTCCTCGCATCCCACGACGCCCTGGACCACGTCCTGCCGCACCGTTTCGGCAAGCCGCTATTTCATTGGAACGTGAACTGGACGTCCCCGCTCGATATCGTCTCCTTCACGCCGCACAACACCTATTTCACCAACCAGATTTTGATGACGATCGTCGCGGCGGTCATCATGCTGCTCATCTTTCCAGTGATCGGCCGACGCTACACGGCAATGATCGCCGGCGGACCCGAGCGCAGCGTACCGACAGGATTCACCAATCTGATCGAAGCAACGATGCAGTTCATCAGGAACGACGTCGTTCGCCCGGTGCTCGCGGACAAAACCGATCGCTTCCTGCCGTTCCTCTGGACGGTCTTTTTCTACATCCTCATCTGCAATCTTCTCGGCATGATCCCGCTGGACTCGATCGTTTATCTGATCACCAACGGCAAGTTTCAGCACATCGGCGGCACCGCCACCGGCAACATCATGATCACCGCCGGCCTCGCCCTGTGCGCCTTCCTGATGATCCACTTCTCCGGCGCGAAGGAGGTCTATACCGCCCTCGTCGACGGAACCTACGGCCATCATCACCACGAAGAACACGGCCACGACGAGGGGCACGGTCACAGCCATCACGATCATCATCGCACCCACGGCGGCATGAGCCCGCCCGCCGCGGCGATCGCGGCCCCGTTCCTTTATGTCTGGAACTTCGCCCCGCACGTATTCAAGCCAGACCATATGCAGGGGGTCGGCGATCTGTTCCTGTGGCTGCTCGATATCGTTATGTGGGCGATTCTGCTGGCCCTTGAGGCCATCGGCGCCGTCATCAAGCCCTTCGCCCTCGCCATTCGTCTCTTCGCCAACATGGTCGCCGGGCACGTCGTCCTCGCGTCCATCCTTGGTTTGATCTTCGCGTTCGAAGGCTCCGTCAGCATGAACTACGGGATGGGCATCGTCAGTTCGCTCGGCGCCGCTGCCTTGAGCTGTCTGGAGTTGTTCGTCTGCTTCCTTCAGGCGTATGTGTTCGTCTTTCTGACCACGCTCTTCATCGGTGCGTCGGTCTCGCCGGAGCACTAGGCGCCGCCGTCTGAAATGACATCGTTCGCCGTCCCGCGAACGTTCAACAAACTGAGGTTGGGGCAGCCGACGCCCTGGCCGTTAATTGACCCATGTCGGCGAAAGTTTTGCAGCGGTCCCTCGGGGCCGCAAACGTAAGGAGTTTGGATCATGATGGACTTGATTGCACAGGGAACCCAACTCATGGGTGACAAGGGCCTCGTCGCCCTCGGCGCCGGGCTCGGCGCCGGCATCGTCACGCTGGGCGCAGCCAAGGGGATCGGCCACCTCGCCGGTGAGGCGATGGGCGGCATCGCTCGACAGCCCGAGGCCGGCGGCCGCATCTTCACCTCGCTCATCATCGCGGCGGCGTTGATCGAAGGCTTTACCTTCTTCGCGCTCGTCGTCTGCAACGGAATCATGGGCAAGATTTAAGTATCGCGAATTAACGGGAATCAGGACACGATCATGCGACCAAGAATGACTTTGAGCCTGCTCTGTCTGCTGCCGGCGTTTGCCTTCTCAGCCGTCAGCGCGATGGGCAGCGATACGGCCCCCGCCCACGGCGACGCACCCGCGGCCGCCTCTCACGAGGATGCCGGTCACGGTGACGACGCCCACGGCGCGGACAAGCCCACTCTGCTTCAATGGGATTTTGGCTCGGCCTTCTGGTCGGTGATCGTGTTCGTGATTCTCCTTGTGATCCTCCGCGCCACGGCGTGGAAGCCGATCCTCATCGGCCTTCAGCAGCGGGAAAGCTTCATCACCGAGTCGCTCGCCAAGGCAAAGCACGAACGACAGGAAAGCGAGAAACTCCTCGCCGACTACAACAAGAAGTTGAGCGATGCCCGGCACGAAGCCTCGGCAATCGTTGACGAAGGTCGCCGCGATGCCGAGGAAGTCCGCAAGCGCGTCCATGCCGAGGCGAAGACCGAGGCCGAAGCAATTGTTGCCCGTGCCCGGCGCGATATCCAGATGGCCACCGACGACGCCATCAAGCGGCTTCAGGATCAGTCGATCATACTCGCGTCGAGCATGGCCTCGAAGATCGTGCGGAAGGAATTGACCGCCGACGACCATCAGCGTCTTCTCCAGGAATCGCTCGCGGAACTGGGGCAGACAAATAACTGACAAACAGGAATTCACCCGGAAGGTTGATCGACGGCGTCCGCCATCGAACCCGGCCTGAGACACGAATATGGCATCAGAGTTTGATATCTCCCAGGCAGCCGCTTCGATCTACGCCGACAGTCTGCTGCAATTGGCCGACGAGGCCAAGCAGGCCGAGGCCATTGGCGAGGAATTGGCCGATCTGGCGTCCCTTTGGAAGAGCGAGCCGGCCTTCGCGTCGATGATGCGCTCCGCGGCGATCGACGACGACGCCCGGCGTGAGAGCCTCCGAAAGATCTTCACCGGCAAGCTGAACCCGCTCACGTTGAATCTGCTGCTGGTCCTCAACGAGCGGGGGCGCTCGATGATCCTGCCCTCCGTCTGCGACGCCTATCGTCGCAGGCTCGCCGCGAAGATGAATCAGCAGACGGTCAATGTGACGACCGCCGTCGCGCTGGATGATGCCCAGCGCAAACAACTCGCGGCCGAGGTTCGGCGGCTCAGCGGCAAAGAGGCCGTCTTTTTCGAGAAAGTCGAGCCCGATCTCCTCGGCGGCATGACCGTCCAGATCGGCGATCGGTTGTACGACACCTCGGTTCGCCGGCGCCTCCGCAGGCTGCGCGGCGATCTCTTGGCATCCGTGGAAAGAACACTGCTTCAGGGAACTGCACGTTTCGTGACGGAAGGATAGACCAGATGAGAATCCAGGTTGACGAGATCACGTCAGTCATCAAACAGGAGATCGCCCAGTATCAGGGCGCTCTCGAGGCCTCCGAGGTCGGTCGCGTCATCGCCATCGGCGACGGCGTCACTCAGATCTACGGCCTCTCCAACGTGATGGCCGGAGAGATGATCGAGTACGAAAACGGCGCCATCGGCCAGGTCATGAACCTGGAAGAAAACTCGGTCGGCGCCGTCGTCCTCGGCGACTATCTCGGCGTCAAGGAGGGCGACACCGTCCGCGGCACCGGAAACCTCCTCTCCGTGCCCGTCGGCGACATGATGATCGGCCGCGTCGTCGACCCGCTCGGCCGGGCCATCGACGGCAAGGGCGAGATCGTCAGCGACGTCCGCTGGCCCCTCGAATACGCCGCGCCGGGCATCGCCGCTCGTCAGCCGGTGAACCAGCCCTTGCAGACCGGCATCAAGGCCATCGACAGCATGATCCCCATCGGTCGCGGTCAGCGCGAACTCATCATCGGCGATCGCAAGACCGGCAAGACCGCCATCGCCATCGACACCATCATCAACCAGAAGGAAAGCGGCGTCATCTGTGTCTATGTGGCCGTCGGTCAGAAGGAATCGACCGTCGCCAGCACCGTCGAACGACTCCGGCAATACGGCGCGATGGATTACACCATCGTCGTCTCCGCCGGCAGCAGCGATCCCGCGCCGCTTCAGTACATCGCCCCGTACTCCGGTTGTGCGATGGCCGAATTCTTCATGTACAACAAGGGCAAGCACACCCTCTGCATCTACGACGACTTGTCCAAGCAGGCCCAGGCCTATCGCCAGCTTTCGCTGCTGCTGCGGCGTCCGCCGGGTCGCGAGGCCTATCCCGGCGACGTGTTCTATTTGCACAGCCGCCTGCTGGAGCGCTCCTGCAAGCTCGCCGAGCGCCGCGCCGTGGTCCCCGCCGGCCAGTCCTACAAAGAGGGCGGCGCCAACGGCAAGACGTATATCGGCGTCCCCGGTAAGCACGAAGCAGAGCACGATGCCAAGGCCATGGCAGGTCACGAAGTCGCGGTGGATCCGACCTCCGGCGGTTCGCTCACGGCCCTGCCGGTCATCGAGACCCTCGAAGGCGAAGTCTCCGCCTACATCCCGACCAACGTGATTTCCATTACCGATGGCCAGATTTATCTGGAGCCTGACCTGTTCTTCGCCGGCGTCCGGCCCGCGATTAACGTCGGTATCTCGGTCAGTCGCGTCGGTGGTAATGCCCAGATCAAGGCCATGAAGAAGATCGCCGGCTCGCTGCGACTCGACCTCGCCTCTTTTCGCGAGTTGGAGGCATTCGCCCAGCTCGGTACCGAACTCGACGCGGCCACTCAGCGCCAGCTCGATCGCGGCGCGCGAATGGTCGAGCTCCTCAAGCAGGGGCAGTTCAAGCCGTTCCACGTGACAGATCAGGTCATCAGCATTTTTGCCGGCAGCCGCGGCTTCCTCGATGACCTACCCATTACCCGCGTTGCGGAATTCGAGGAGAAGCTCCTGAAGCACATCCTTGACGAGTTCCCTGAAGTGCGAAAAACGCTGAACGAAAAGATGGAATTGACCAGCGACATAGAGGCTCGCCTGAAAGACATTATCGCCAACTTCAAGGCCCGGTTTGCTCCGGCTACGGCGAAGGAGACGACCGCGGCGCAATGATGATAGAGAGTCGTCAAGTTGACGCGGGTCATGGACGACTCGTGGAGGTCTCGAGCGATTACGTTGAGAAGCGAATCACTCTTTCGGCGACGCATGTCGATGGCCGTCGTATTGATCGGCGCCCTCGGCCTGCACGTTTGGGCCGCCTGTTGCCGCTCGCAAGCCCTGCTCGAGCACGACGAGTCGATCAGTCTGCTCGCCGCCGCGGGCAAGTCTCAAAAACTGAACGAGCTGGAGGCCGCTTCCAGGTCGATTGCAATTGTTCCGGCGACCGAGATCAAGCAATGGCTGACGCCGTCCGGCGCGAAGGCCACCGATGTTCGCTATTCGCTCGCCGCCCACGATCGGCATCCGCCGCTCTACTTTCTGACTCTTCACGCCCTCGAGCGGCTCGGCGTCGAATCGAGAACCTGGCTGCGCCTCGTCGGAACACTCGCGATCTTCCTCGCCGCATGGTTTGCCGCCCGGTACATCTGGCCGGACGCCTCCATCGGCCTTCAATGTCTCGCGCTCGTCTGGCTGGTCGCGTCGCCGGTCTCTTTGTGGATTGCGACGGAGCTGCGGCAATACGGCTTTGTCTATCTGGGCATCGTGATTTCAGTCGCGGCAATCATCCGCCATTGGCAGGCCGCGATCGGCTCACGCGAAACCATCTTCCTGCTCACCGCCGCGCCGGCCATTCTCCTCTGGTCGCAAGTCGCCTCGGTGATTTGGGTCGGCATCTGCCTCGTGCTCATCATCGCGCCGTGCTTTTCGAAGACGCCCGGCGCCGTGCGGCGAGTCGTCTGGTCGCTGACCATCTCGTTTGTCGTACTCTTGCCCCTTGGCATCAGGTGGCTTGCCTATCCGACGGGGCTCATGCTGGCCACGCCCATCCCGCTGAGCCAGCTTCCCGGCCGCTTGCTGGAGCCGCTCTTTCGGGCGATCGGCGCGGCATGGTTCAACCATCCGGGCCGGTTCGAGTTTACGCTCGTCCCATCGATTCTCGGCGCCCTGAGTTTCGCGACCCTCGTAGTCATGGGTCTGATGAGTCGAACAGTGGTTCACCGCCGCTTAACCGCCGCAGTCTTAGGATGGCTCGTGATCTGGTGTCTCCTCGTGGCCGTCGGCCGACTCCCGCCGCAGGCGCTGATGTCAAAGCAGCTTCTGGCGGTCATCGTGTGCATGTTTGCGGTTCTCGTCCGCGAGGCGCAGGCAGGGTGGAAGGATCGACGAGGTCGATTCGCCATCGCGTTCTTGTCGCTTTCACTCGCGACGCATCCGCTCGGAATCATTCAGCTCATTCACGGAAAGACCTCGCAAGCCTTACTGGTGGCCGAGTTGAACCATGCGGACGCACTGTTGGTGACTGCCCCGCAGCGAGGTCATTTTCTTCCGCTGGTCGACGCCCTAAGGCCCGACGCCACGATCATCGTGGGTGGCTCCGCCCGGCTCATTCAGGACTGGAAGAAAGTCGAGCCCGTTCTGCCGGCCGGCGGGCTCATTCTGGCGCACATTCGCTCGGGCAACAGCGGCGATGCCCTGGAGGAATTGCAATCGAGACTCAGCGAGGAATATGCCGAAGCGGCGACGCTTCGAGATGAAAAATCGAGGACTCTGACCGCCTACCGATACCGTCGGTCGGCGATGACGAAACCCTGAAAGAACGCAGCGATGGCCAAAGCAAGACAGATCGTCAAGCGCCGCAAGGCGGTGACCAACATCCGCAAGATCACCAAGACGATGCAGCTCATCGCCACCGCGCGATACCAGCAGGCCTACCAGCGCGCCACCGCCACCAAGCCCTACACCCAGAAAATCACCAAGCTCGTCGAAGAGCTCTCCGCCGCCGCCGCCGGCCAGGTCGATCACCCGCTGCTCAAAGAGAATCCCGACGCGCCCAAGGATGTGCTCCTGGTTCTCACCTCGAATCGCGGCCTCTGCGGCGGATACAACGCCGGCGTCGTCCGCAAGGCCCTCGCCCATCTGGATGTCGAAACCGACAAGCAGAACGAGTTGCACGTCGTCGGCAAAAAGGGCATCGCCTATTTCAAATTCATCAAGCGCCCGCTATCGCAGGCCATCACCACGATCGACGATCGCCCGCGTTTTGATCAGGTCGAGCCCCTGGCCGCCGAGTTCATGAGGCGCTTCGAGGCCGGCGAGATTCGAAGCGTCAACGTCGCCTACATGAGATTCATCTCGACGGGCCGTCAGGTCCCCGAAGTGATGCGGCTCCTGCCGCTCAGCAGCGACACCGTCGTTGCCGCCGATGCGACCGCCGCTCCGGCCGGCCCGGAGGTGCAGTACGAGTTTTCGCCTGAGCCGAAGGAGCTGCTCAAGGTTTTGCTTCCGCAGACCGTGAAAGTGCGGCTATATCAGTGTTTCACCGACATGGCGGTGAGCGAGCAGGTGGCGCGTATGGTGGCCATGAAGGCCGCGACCGACGCCGCCGGTGACATGATTAAGAATCTGTCGCGGCAGTTCAACCGCGCCCGGCAGTCTCAAATCACCATGGAGTTGCTGGATATTGTCGGTTGTGCCGAGGCCCTCAAGTAATTCACCCGGAGACGGAGACTTAGATAATGGTTGCAGCTGCGACGAAAAACATCGGAAAGATCACGCAAATCATCGGCTCAACCCTCGACGCCGAGTTCCCCGAAGACGCCATGCCGAACATCTACAACGCACTGACCTGCGAAGTCGAGCGCATCCTCGGCACGCGCAAGGTCAAAGAGACCCTGACCTGCGAGGTCGCCAGCCATCTCGGCGGCGGACGCATTCGCGCGGTCGCCCTCGGCAGCACCGATGGTCTTCGCCGCGGAATCGACATTATCGATCAGGGAAGCCCGGTCGCCGTGCCCGTCGGCATGGACACCCTCGGCCGCGTTTTTAACCTGCTCGGCGACCCCATCGACGGCCGCGGCCCCGTCGCGACCAAAGATCGTCGCCCCATCCACCATGAGCCGCCGGCCTTTGCCGAGCTGACCCCCAAGACCGAGCAGCTCGTCACCGGCATTAAGGTCATCGATCTTCTCGCCCCATTCGTCCGCGGTGGAAAGACCGGCCTCTTCGGCGGCGCCGGTCTTGGTAAGACCGTCATCATCCAGGAGATGATCGCCCGCATCGCCCGCGAGCACAGCGGTTATTCCGTCTTCGCCGGCGTCGGCGAGCGGACCCGCGAAGGCAACGACCTTTGGCTGGAAATGCAGGAGGCCGAGTTCAAGACCTCCTCAGGTCAGGTGAAGAAGGTCATCGAGCACACCGCGATGGTCTTCGGCCAGATGAACGAGCCGCCGGGCGCGCGTCTCCGCGTCGCCCTCTCGGCGCTGACCATGGCCGAGTACTTCCGCGACGAGTCCGGTGCCGACACCATGCTCTTCATCGATAACATCTTCCGCTTCAGTCAGGCTGGCTCGGAAGTGTCCGCTCTCCTCGGCCGCATGCCCAGCGCCGTCGGTTATCAGCCGACGCTCTCCACCGAGATGGGCGAGCTTCAGGAGCGGATCACCTCGACCAGTGGCGGCGCCGTCACGTCGGTACAGGCGGTCTACGTCCCTGCCGACGACTTGACCGACCCGGCCCCCGCGACGGCCTTTACCCACCTCGACGCGTTCATCGTGTTGGCCCGCTCGATTTCCGAAAAGGGCATTTACCCCGCGATCGATCCGCTGGCCTCTTCGAGCCGCATTCTCGACGCCCAGTTCATCGGCGAGCGCCATTACAACTGTGCCAAGCGCGTCCAGCAGATTCTCCAGCGCTACCGCGACCTGCAGGACATCATCGCCATTCTCGGTGTCGATGAACTGTCCCAGGAGGACAAGCTCCTCGTCGCCCGCGCACGAAAGATAGAGCGCTTCTTCAGCCAGCCGTTCTACGTGGCCGAGACCTTTACCGGTTTCGCCGGAAACTACACCCAACTCGACGACACCATCCGCAGCTTCGAGGAGATATGCGACGGCAAGCACGACGCCCTCCCCGAGCAGGCCTTTATGTACGTCGGCACCGTAGAAGAGGCGATTGACAAGGCGAAGAAGCTCCAGGGCTGATTCTCATTCTTCGATTGCTCTGGTCCAAAATAAAATCGCCGCGTCGACGTCACTCGTCGGCGCGGCGTTTCTTTGTGCGCCGGGCATGGCGCGATGACTTGGAGGTGTGAGTCCTCTGGGAGCCCCGGTTGCGGGGATCCCTGGCTGAACGGCAACTGCAACGTCGCGAGGCGTCGTGGGAAGGAAGCTGCAGGCAAAGCTTCGGCCCGAGGAACACGAAGCGCATACGAGGCGGTCGTTCGACGGACGAGCGGGCAAAGAGACGCGAAGTCCGAAGCATCACG
Organism: Planctomycetia bacterium; assembly: GCA_015075745.1. Taxonomy (NCBI): domain Bacteria; kingdom Pseudomonadati; phylum Planctomycetota; class Planctomycetia; species Planctomycetia bacterium. The sequence goes on along the minus strand of JABTTW010000002.1, from coordinate 678,827 downwards.
AGCAGAGATGTGGGTGATGAGTCGTCAGAAATCAGCAGAGGCCGTAGTAGTGCCGTCGCACTGGCATGAAGGGCCGAACACAGGAAGCTGCACCGGACCGGACGTTCGATGTCAGACGAAGGCGCAGACAAGCAGGCTGGGATGCCTGGGCGATCCTGGAGAGCAGGCGACGAAATCGCCGAGGGTAAGGGGACCGCGCGTCAAGCAGACACGGCACGAATCGGGCAGACCGGGGACGAAGTTTCGACGCTCATGGACCATGTAGTGCGACGCGAGAACCTGCTTGCGGCGTACAGGCGTGCCGCGGCATCGGCGTGCAACGGATGTGGCCATTGGTGGAATGCCGGGGCCGAATGGAACCCGCCTACCCGATTGTCACTCGCGGCATGGATGGATCGGCTCCCGTTCCGCCGCCGTCTGACGGTTCGGATTGTTGTTCTCGTGGCAGGCAATGAAGGCGCATTTTCGATCGAGCTGAATGACGAGGACCGGATCGCCCACTCATCCGTTTTCATCAAACTGGAAATAACCGCCTTCGTCGGCTGCGATGTCAAAGCGATCTACGAGCTGCCGGATTGAAGGGGGGGCCGAAGAACTATTTCTTGGCGATGCTGAGCTGTGTCTTCGCGCGGGCGATGGCCTTCTGGCGGGCGACGACGGATGCCTCATCGTGGGCGGGAAGAGCCTCGGCGTCGGAGAGTGCCATATTTGCGTCACTTTGGCTGATGTTTTCGGCGAGTTCGGCTCGCTCGGTGAGGATGGTGACCTCATTGTTGAGCACCTGGGCGAAGCCGGCGTCGATGAAGACTTCCTTCATGTCGCCTTCGGTTGAATACACGCGGAGAACGCCCGTCCCTAGCTCGCAGAGCAAAGGGGCACGGCCGTTCAGAATGCCGATCAGACCGTCGTGAGCCGGAAAGACGACTGAATTCGCACTCGTGGACAGCACTTGCCGCTCGGGAGTGATGACCGAGCACTCGATGGGGCCTTTGGTTGCCATGGAGATTATTTAGCGGCGCCGCAGTGGAGCGTCAAGGACGCCGTCCGGAACAAGCCGGGTCGAATCGAGGAATGAAAAAATAAGGCCGCCAGTCGCGGGCTGTTTGGCCGCAGGACTCCTGTTTGCAGGATTCCTGCGAAATCGGGGGGCCCGCCGTGGCCCGGCCGATCTCAGGCGCCAGGAAGCCCGTGACTTGCAGATCCGTCTGCCTTCACGGCCTTGTCAGCGGGTATCGGCACTTTGTGGTTAAACTCTTCGGCGCGTTATTCAAGATCGCCGGCAGATCGGCAAGCGGATGCTTTTGGCGGTAAGGAATTGCTGTAAGCCACTGCCAATAAGTATGTTAAGGCCGTTGGAGGGCTTGTTCGTCCCTAACAGGTTCGCTTCAGCCGGGAGCCGCGTTTTCAATGTTGGCGAGGGCCGGCCCTTCGAAAACTTTTACCTCTGGCGTATCTGGCGATCGCTGCTATACTTACTGGCTTCTCCGCCGTGGGGGCGGAACTCCTCTGATCGGGTGTGGGACTGATCGCAGGAACAGATGGCCCCCAGCGCGCGGGCAGTCCCTTGGGCAATCAAACTCGTACAAGAACGGACTTGCCGTCTGGATGACGCTGCCCGCCTTATCGATACATCCCGCTTGCACGGATGCACATCAGGGTGGCAGTTGTTCCGCGCGCAAAGATCACGGTTCATATCGACGGCTCGACTTGGGGCATAGGTTGAAAGGTTCAACATGATCGTCACGAACACGATTCGTAATTTCGGGAAAGTCGGCGACGCGATGCCGATTCCCAACCTGATCGCGATTCAGGTGGACTCGTACAAGAGATTTCTTCAGGCGGAGATTCCGCCGGAGCAGCGCACGCCAACAGGCCTCGAGGGTCTGCTGCGCGAGGTATTCCCGATTACGAGCTACGACGAGAACATCCACCTCGAGTATTTGGACTATTCTCTGGGCAAGCCGCGCTACACGCCGGACGAGTGCCGCCAGCTTCGGCTGACCTACGGCATGCCGCTGCGCGTCCATGTCAAGCTGCATCGCCGCGACAAGGACGAGATGTTCGAGGATCGCATTTACCTCGGCGACATCCCGATCATGATCGGCGGCGGCGAATTCATCATTAACGGCGCCGAGCGCGTCATCGTCTCCCAGTTGCACCGCTCGCCTGGCGTCGACTTTATCAAGGAGACGCTTGAGGCCGATCGCCCGCTGCATGCCTGCCGCATCATTCCCGAGCGCGGCAGCTGGATCGAAATCAACATCACCCGCAAGGACGTGATGGCGGTTCGAATTGACCAGTCGAGCAAGATTCCGGCAACCTGTTTCCTGCGTGCGATGGATTCCAAGTACGGGACCGACGAGGCCATCATCAAGCTCTTCTACCAAACCAAGACGGTGCGGACGGGCAGCCTGAAGGCCGACATGTTCGTCGTCTCGGACGTCTGGCCGGATGACATGGCCGACGTGACGGAGCCGCTGGTTCGAGCCGGCTGTCAGATCGGTGACGCCCTTGGAAAGATCCAGGGCGGCAGCCTCAAGCAATTGGAGGTTGTCGAAAAGGTCGGCGACCCCCTCATCCTGAATACGCTCACCGAAGACAACTGCCATTCGCACGAGGACGCCCTCATGCGAATTTACAAGAGCCTGCGGCCGGGGAATCCGGCACAGCTCGACAAGGCGGTCAAGCTCTTCCACGAAAAGTTCTACGATCAGAACCGATACCGGCTCGGTCGCGTCGGCCGTTTCCGCATCAACCGGAAATTCGGCCTCGCACTGCCGACATCGCTCAATACGCTGACTGCGGCCGATTTCATTGCCTGCCTGCGCTACCTGCTTGACCTGCGAAGTCAGGAGCGCGTCGGCTTCTCGGTTCCGCAGCGTCTGCCGTTTGAGCTGTGCCTGCTGCGATGGACGCGCGAGCTTGGCGAGCAGCTCAATGGGTATCAGAGCAAGGGTCAACATGTAAAGGATCCCAAGGAGGGCGTGGTCCTCGGCCAGTTGGATTCCATCCGCGACGGACGAAAGAAGCTCCAGCCGTCCGACGTCGTCACCGAAATGGCCCGACAGCTTCGAAGCCTTTCAGATGCCCCGACTGAATGGATCCCGGTGGCTTCGCTGGACATGGAGAAAATGCGGGGTGTCCTGGGACGAACCAAGACCGACCGCGATTCCGAAGTCAACAAGCTTTCTCGCGATTTCATCGTGGCGACGATTCGCACGCGCGCTTCGCGCCTGCTGGAGGGCATTGATGCCTACCAGTCTCACGAGAAGCTGACGCATCCCGATTTGGCTCAGATCGACTTCCTGAATTACTATCTGCATCCCGGCGCCCTTTACACCTTTAGCGAGGCCGAATCCAAGAAAAAGTCGGAAGCAGCCGATGCCACGATTGAGGCCGAGTGGAAGGAGCTCTTCGGCGCAGGCTGCAAGCATGTCGCCTTTGACACCTTCGAGAATACCTCCGGCATTCTGACCAAGCACGGCCAGGCCGATCTACTTTCAGTCGGAAATGTTCATGAGTACGGCTGGCGATCCACGCGGGTCATCGTCCAGGAAGACGACATTGATCACCTGGGTAATCGCCGGTTGAGGACGATCGACGAACTGGCCTGCGATGAGATTCGCAAGGGCTTTTTGAAACTGCGACGGACCGTCCAGGAGCGCATGAGCATGCGCGATCCCGATCAGCTCGGAAAAATCGCCGAACTGATCAACTCCAAGGCGATTTCCGGCGCGATTGAGTTCTTCTTCGGCCGCGGTGAATTGTCACAGGTCGTCGATCAGACCAATCCGCTCAGCCAGCTCACGCACGAGCGCCGTTTGTCGGCCCTCGGTCCCGGCGGTCTGAACCGCAAGCGTGCCGGCTTTGAAGTGCGCGACGTGCACATCAGCCACTATGGACGCATCTGCCCGATCGAAACGCCGGAAGGCACGAACATCGGTCTGATTGCGTCGCTCAGCATTTACTCAACCGTCGACGAGTACGGCTTCCTCATCACGCCTTATCGCAAGGTGGACAAGGGCGGCTCCGTCAACGGCGGCTACGAGTTCCTTCGCGCGGATGAAGAGATGAAGACAGTTCTCGCGCCGCCTGAGGCCGTCGACCCTAAGACGAGCAAGGTGACCGGCGTTCACATCATGGCGCGCATCCGCGGCGATCTGGCGATGGTTGAGAACAAGGACATTGAGTACATCGACATCTCTCCGAAGCAGACCGTCGGTGTCTCCGCCTCCTTGATTCCGTTCCTCGAGCACGACGACGCCAACCGCGCATTGATGGGTTCCAACATGCAGCGGCAGGCCGTGCCGCTCCTGCTCACCGAGCCGCCGGTCGTTGCGACGGGCATGGAAAAGATCGTCGCCGGCAACAGCGGCATGGTCGTCCGCGCTGAGCGAGATGGAAAGGTCAGTTTCGTCGATGCTTCGCGCATCGTTCTTGATAATACGGATGAGTACATCCTTCGAAAGTTCCAAGGCCTGAACGAGCGAACCTGCCTCAATCAGACGCCGCTCGTCAAGCTCGGTGATAAGGTCAAGGCCGGCCAGAACATCGCGGACGGCCCGGCCTGCAAGGAGGGCGAGCTCGCCCTGGGTCGCAATGTGCTCGTCGCATTCATGACCTACGACGGTTACAACTTTGAGGACGCCATCCTCATTTCCGAGCGCCTGCTCCACAATGACACCTTCACCAGCATCCACATCGAGGAGCACGACATTGAGATCCGCGAGACCAAGCTCGGTCGCGAGGAGTTCACGCGGGATATTCCCAACGTCTCCGAACGGGCCCTGCGGAATCTTGACGAGGCCGGCGTCATCAGCGTCGGCACCGAGGTCAAGCCCGGCGACATTCTCGTTGGCAAGGTCTCGCCGAAGAGCAAGAGCGAACTCTCGCCGGAGGAAAAGCTGCTTCATGCGATCTTCGGCCGCGCCGGCGAAGACGTGAAAAACGACTCGCTCGAAGTGCCCGCCGGCATCTACGGAATCGTCATTGATACGAAGCGATTCAGTCGCCGCACTCAGATGACCGACGACCAGAAGAAGCAGCTTCAGAAGCGCATCAAAGATTTCAAGACTTCCTCCAACACTCGAACGATCGCCATCTTCGGCAAAATGATCGAGGAGATGGAGGCGATCACCGAGACGCCGATCGTCGACCCCAATACCAAGCAACTGGTCGGACGAAGCGAGATCCCCGACGTCGTCATGGAACAAATCGGCGAGCCGGGTAACTGGTCGTTCGATTTGAAGTGGATCAAACCCGCTTCGAAGCGTGATGAGTGCCAGGCGATCTACGATCGCTTCTGGCCGGTCATCGCCGAGCAGATCGAGGAGCGCGAGCGCAAGATCGCCCAGATCAAGCGCGGCGATGAGCTGCCTTCCGGCGTTCTTGAGATGGTGAAGGTCTACATCGCCACCAAGCGCCGCCTCTCCGTCGGCGACAAGATGGCCGGGCGACACGGTAACAAGGGCGTCATCGCCAAGATTCTCCCGGTCGAAGACATGCCGTTCCTTGAGGACGGTACGCCGGTCGACATCATGTTGAATCCGCTCGGCGTGCCTTCTCGTATGAACGTCGGCCAGATTCTCGAAACCCACCTCGCATGGGCCGCGAAGATTCTCGGGTTCCAGGCAGTGACGCCGGTCTTCGACGGCTGCAAGGAAGAGGAATTGCACAAGGCCGTCGCCGAGGCGAATGCGCGGGTCGAAGTACTCCAGAAGGATCAAACGGCGATTCAAAACGCCGCCAGGGACAACTTGCTTCTGGCAAAGATGCCCTACGGCGGAAAGGTGCGCCTGGCGGACGGCCGAACGGGCGAGGTCTTCGATCAGCCCGTGACGGTCGGCTACATCTACATGATGAAGCTGCACCACCTTGTCGACGACAAGATTCACGCCCGCGCGACAGGTCCCTACTCCCTCATCACGCAGCAGCCTCTGGGCGGCAAGGCCCGTACCGGCGGTCAGCGATTTGGAGAGATGGAAGTCTGGGGTCTCGAGGCTTACGGCGCAGCCTACATCCTTCAGGAACTCCTGACCGTCAAGAGCGACGACGTCGAGGGTCGCACGAAGATTTACGAGGCGATGGTCAAGGGCGAAAACACGCTTGAAGCCGGAACGCCTGTTTCGTTCGACGTGCTTTGCAATGAAATCCGCGGGCTGGGTATGAACATCCAGCTCGAGAAGGGCAAATTGATTTAGTGCGTCATTGCGCGGCCGGCAGGTGCGCCGATCCGAGGGCGCAATGCGGCGTGCAGTTAGTCGTGTCGCGGTGAAAGTCGAGGTGTTTTATGGACAACATCACGTGCGAAGTGGTTTCGAAAATGGACCTCGCCGAGTTGAAGGCCTTCTATGACGCTCAGGGATGCGTCATGCCGCAGGCCGTCGACAAGCTGTCCAGGATGATCGACAACTCGGCGTGCTTCGTGGTGGCCCGCGATCCTGACTCGCGTATCGTCGGCATCGCCCGAGGCGTGGCGGACGGTGTTCGAGGCTACCTGACCGAGTGCAAGCTTGATCCCGCTCGGCAGGGGCCGGGCGCCGTCACGCACATCGACGGTCGCATCGAACACGACCAGTACGGCATTGCCAAGCGGATGGCTGAAATGGTGCTTGCGGCCCTTTCCGAAATGGGCTGCGAGCGCGTCGACGCTGCCGCTTACGGCACCGAGGTGGATTTCTGCGAAGAGCTCGGCTTCAAGCGAGCGGCCGGTGTCGTGCCGATGTCGCTCGACATCCGATCGCTTCAGGCGGCTCGGCGGCCGGGCGTTCTGGCTGGGCAGGGGGCCACGGCATAGTCCGTCGGCGAAAAGCGCGGCGGCACAGACTTGGTATTTTCCCGTTCGCGATACGGCGAACGGTGTAAACGGTTTTCGAAGTATCGACCGGCCTGCGAGATGCAAGCCGGATACATCAGCGAGGATAGAGACACTCATGGCTGAAAGCATTTACGATCGCGTGAACGACTACGGGGCAGTGCGGATTTCGCTGGCATCGCCGAATGACATCCGCTCCTGGTCCTACGGCGAGGTCCGCAAGCCCGAAACGATCAACTACCGCACCTACCGCGCCGAGAAGGACGGCCTCTTCTGCGAGCGCATCTTCGGCCCGGAGCGCGACTGGGAGTGCTTCTGCGGTAAGTACAAAGGCACCAAGCATAAGGGCATGATCTGCGACCGTTGCGGCGTGAAAGTCACGCACAGTCGCGTGCGCCGAAAACGCATGGGTCATATCAACCTCGCCGCGCCCATCGTTCACATTTGGTTCTTCAAGGCCATGCCCTCGCGGCTTGGCGCCTTGCTCGACATGAAGACCTCGGACCTGGAGAAGGTCGTCTATTTCCAGGACTACGTCGTGACCGATCCCAAGGACACGCCGCTTAAGCCCTGCCAGATTCTCTCCGAGGAGGAATATCGCAGCGCCATCGAGAAGTACGGCGACAGCTTTGAGTCGCTGATCGGCGCCGAGGCGGTCAAGACGCTCCTGTCGCGCATCGACCTGCTGCGCCTGAGTGGAGAATTGCGTGAAGCGATCACCAACACCAACAGCAAGCAGAAGATCAAGGACCTCTCCAAGCGACTAAAGATCGTCGAAAGTCTGCGCGGCAGCACCAATGACCCCACCTGGATGGTCATGGATGTGATCCCGGTCATCCCGCCGGACCTGCGGCCACTCGTCCTTCTCGACAGCGGCAACTTCGCCACCAGCGATCTGAACGATCTCTATCGCCGCATCATCAACCGCAACAACCGCCTGAAGAAGCTGATCGACCTCAACGCCCCCGAGGTCATCATCCGCAACGAAAAGCGCATGCTCCAGCAGGCCGTCGACGCCCTCTTCGACAACGGCCGATGCCGCCGCCCGGTCCTCGGCTCGTCGAATCGCCCGCTCAAGAGTCTGACCGACATGATCAAGGGCAAGCAGGGTCGCTTCCGCGAAAACCTGCTCGGCAAGCGCGTCGATTACTCCGCGCGAAGCGTCATCGTCGTCGGTCCCGAGCTCAAGCTGCACCAGTGCGGCTTGCCCAAGAAGATCGCCCTTGAGCTCTATCAGCCTTTCATTATCCGCAAGCTCAAGGAGCGCGGTTTCGCCGACACCATCAAGAGCGCCAAGAAGATGCTCGAACGGCGCGACCAGGAAATCTGGGACATCCTCGAAGAAGTCATCTACCAGCATCCGGTGCTTCTGAATCGCGCGCCGACGCTCCACCGCATGGGTATTCAGGCCTTTGAACCCGTCCTCGTGGAAGGCAACGCCATCAAGATTCACCCGCTGGTCTGCAAGGGCTTCAACGCCGACTTCGACGGCGACCAGATGGCCGTCCACCTGCCGCTTTCGATCGAGGCCCAGGTAGAGGCCCACACCTTGATGATGTCGACCAACAACATCTTCAGCCCGGCGAGCGGCTCCCCGATCATGTCGCCGAGCCAGGACATCGTCATGGGCATCTTCTACCTGACTTGCGACCACGCCCACGGCGCGCTGGACGAGCCCAAGCGATCCTTCTCGACTGCCGCCGAGGCGATGCTGGCTCACGAATTGCACAGCATCGGGATCCACGAGCCGATTCGCGTTCGCATCGCCCAGAGCAAGGTGGTAACCGGCCAAAAGAAGCGACCCACGGCCGCGCCTGCCAACGGCCTGATCGCCACCACGGTCGGTCGCCTGATCTTCAATGACATTCTTCCCCCGGAAATGCCCTTCTATAACTACCCTCTCAGCCAGAAGGGCGCAGCTCGCGTGATCGCGGACTGCCATACCCTGCTGGGCCGAGCCGAGACGATCGACCTCCTCGATCGCATCAAGGAGATCGGCTTCAAGCGAAGTACCCTTGCAGGTCTGTCGTTCGGCCTGACTGACATGCGCATTCCCGAGCGAAAGAAGGGCATCATCGACGAGGCTCAGAAGAAGGTGGATCGCATCACCCGCGCCTTCCAGGGCGGTGCGATTACGGACATGGAGCGCTACAACGCCCTGATCGACATCTGGGTCCACGTTCGTGAAGGCGTGACCGATGCCATGATGCTCGAGCTGAAGAGCGACTATCGCGATGCCGAAATGCGCTACACCCAGCCGGGCCAGCCGGGCGCGACCAAGTATCTGAACCCGATCTATCTGATGACCGATTCCGGCGCTCGCGGAAGCGTCGATCAGATCCGGCAGCTCGCCGGTATGCGAGCCCTCATGGCCAAGCCCTCGGGCGAGATCATTGAGACGCCGATCAAGGCGAATTTCCGCGAAGGTCTGAGCGTGCTTGAGTACTTCAGCTCGACCCACGGTGCGCGAAAGGGTCTTGCGGATACCGCCCTCAAGACCGCCGACTCGGGCTATCTGACTCGCAAGCTCGCCGACGTCGCCCAGAACGTCATCATCACCGACCGCGACTGCGGCACGATCGCCGGTATTACCAAGGGCGTGCTCTACAAGGGCGAGGAAGTGGATATCTCCCTCTCCGAGTCGATCAAGGGCCGCATCGCACGCGACACGATTCGTCACCCGGTCACCGACGAGATCATCGTCAAGGAAAACTCCATCATCACCGAGGACATCGCCCGGCGCATCGAAAGTCCGCCGGCCGAAGGTGGTCTCGGTCTTGAGACCATTCGTGTCCGCAGCCCGCTCACCTGCGAAAGCGCCTTGGGCGTGTGTTCACTGTGTTACGGCGTGGACATGTCCAACGGTCGAATCGTCGAGGACGGTATGGCCGTCGGCATCATCGCGGCCCAGTCGATCGGCGAGCCCGGCACCCAGTTGACCATGCGTACCTTCCACACCGGAGGTGTCGCCAGCCGTGCCGTCATTGAAAGCGAAATCAAGTGCATCAACGGCGGAAAGATAAAGTACCACGACCTCAACGCCGTCAAGTTTGAAGACCCTGAAACAAATGAGTCGTCGCTCGTCGTGCTCAAGCGCAACGGCGAACTGTCCATCAACGACGACAAGGATCGCGAACTCGAGCGGTACAAGATTCCTTACGGTGGTCGCGTCCTCGTCGCCGATGGCGATATCGTCAAGGCACGCACCGTCGTCTGCATGTGGGACCCGCATCTGACGCCGATTCTGGCCGAGGCGGCCGGTTCCATCCGCTTCCAGGATATTGTCGAAGGAGAGACCGTTCGTCTCGAGAGCGAGGGCAAGGCGTCCAAGTACGTGGTCGTCGAGCATCGCGGAGACAAGAATCCGCAGATTATTATCGAAGACAAGAACGGCAAGATCATTGAGTACCATTACCTCCCGGCCAAGGCCCGTATTGAGGTCACCGAGGGCCAGCCGGTGAAGGCTGGTTGGCTGCTCGCACGTCGCCCGCGCGAACTCGCGGGTACGCAGGACATTACCGGTGGTCTGCCGCGCGTCACGGAAATCTTCGAGGCTCGCAAGCCGAAGGAGCCCGCCGTCATGGCGGAGATCTCCGGCACCGTCGAGATTCGTTCCGATCGCCGCCGCGGCAAGATGACGATTGTCGTTCACCCCGACAGCAAGGACCTGGAGCCGCGCGAGCATCATGTCCCGCAGGACAAGCACCTCCTCGTTCACGCGACCGATCGCGTGGAGGCGGGTGATCCGCTTTGCGACGGGCCGCTGGTCCCGCACGACATCCTCGCCATCAAGGGAGAAGAATCGCTTTACACCTATCTCCTCCATGAGGTACAGGCGGTCTATCGATCGCAAAACGTCGGTATCAACGACAAGCACATCGAGATCATCATCAACCAGATGCTCCGCAAGGTGAAAGTCGATCAGCCCGGCGATTCCGATCTGCTGCCCGGAGAAGTCTGCGACAAGTTCCGCTTCCGCTTCGAGAACGATCGCCTGTCGAAGAGCCTGCGTATTTCCGATCCCGGCGACTCCAAGTACACCGAAGGCCAGGTTGTCCTCAAGGAGGAACTCAGCGCGACCAATGATGAGCTGGAAGAGGCCGGAAAGGCGCCTGCCAAGGGCAAGAGGCCCAAGCCTGCCACGGGCGCATCGGTCCTTCTTGGAATCACCAAGGCGGCCTTGCAGTGCGAGTCCTTCCTGTCGGCGGCCAGCTTCCAGGAGACGACCAAGGTTCTGACCGAGGCTGCGTTGAGTAGCGCCGTCGACCGGCTCGTCGGCCTGAAGGAAAACGTCATTCTCGGCCACCTGATTCCGGCCGGCACGGGCTTTAGGGGGTATCAGAGCTTTACGATCAATCATTTGGGTGAGCCCATTTACGAAGAGCCGACCGAGGTGCGTATGCCGGAGATCGCCGGACAGCCCGATCAGGAGGCCCTGGAGGAGCTTCGCCGCGCGACGGATGGCGGTTCGGAGTCAAGTATGGAGGGGTCTGCTGACTCGGTAGAGCAGGCGGCCTCCAAGGCGACGATGACCCTGGAGCCCCCGGCGGAGAATGAGCCGTCCGTCTCGTGAGGTTGACGCTGCTGGTCACCGCCTTTTACAATCTGGGATTCTTTGCCCGGCCCCGCGGGGTCGGTCGGTAACAGGATATTTGAGGTTTGAATGCCAACGATTAATCAGCTTTGCTCGAAACCGCGGCGGAACGAATTGCGGAAATCAAAGTCAAAGGACTTGGATGTCTGTCCGCAGAAACGCGGAGTCTGTCTCATCGTCAAGACGATGACGCCGAAGAAGCCGAACTCCGCTCTACGAAAGGTCGCCCGCGTTCGATTGTCCAACGGTCGCGAAGTCACGGCCTATATTCCGGGCATCGGTCACAATTTGCAGGAGCACTCAATTGTGCTCATCCGCGGCGGTCGTGTGCGCGATCTGCCGGGCATTCGATACCACATCGTTCGCGGTGTATTGGACTGCGCCAGCGTCGAAGATCAGGACAAGTTCGGCGTCCGTCGCGGCAAGAGCCGCAGCAAGTACGGTACGAAGCGTAAGAAGGCATAGTCGCCTTTATTTTTTCTTGTCTCGTCGGCCGGCAATGTGTCCGGTCGAGTATGGGGAGTGGTGCCATAAATGCACCCTCGATCGTATCGGTCATCTGGCCGATGCCCCAGAACATGAGAGGATCATCAGATGGCGTTTAAGAAGTGGACCAAGTCGGCCGAACAGCTTCGGCCCGACCCCAGGCACGGCAGCCGGATGGCGGCCAAGTTCATCAACTGCATGATGTGGAACGGTAAGAAGACCGTCGCCCAGCACATTTTCTACGACGCGCTCGAATTGATCGCGAAGAAGATTCCCGACGTACCGCCGATCGAGGTGTTCGAGCGTGCAGTGGACAACGTTCGCCCCAACATTCAGATTCGCAGCAAGCGCGTCGGCGGCAGCAACTATCAGGTGCCCATGGCCGTCAATTCCCGGCGAAGTCAGTCGCTGGCCATCCGCTGGATTCTCGACGCCTCCCGCGCCAAGAAGGGCAGGCCGATGCACATGCGATTGGCCTCCGAGCTGATGGATGCCTACAACCGACAGGGTGCCGCCATGACGGCCCGGGACAACGTCCACCGCATGGCCGACGCCAACAAGGCCTTCGCCCACTTTGCCTGGTAGCTTTCGGGCGACGGATTCAAACAGTCAAAAGAGCCCATGGATTCCGCTCCATGGGCTTTTTTCATGCCCCGGTTTTCCGGGCCCTTTCTTGTATCAGTGACACTTCGGCAGGATGGGTCGAAGTCGGCTGCCGGAGTGGCAGGTACGGCCGGCCTGTGACTTAGCCAATCCTCGTCATAACTGCCTGTCGCAGCGTATCTTAAAGTATTCCAAGACGATCTCCCTCTGCGGCACAGGCATTGCTCTAACCCTTAAAAGAGACGTTTCGCCCGGCGCGCCGGGTGCGTACTGAGAGATTTCGTAAAACCCGACTGATTCGCACTGCCACAGGAGGCGTACATCGATGGGTGCAAAGCAACTGACGTTTAATGAAGATGCCCGGACAGCACTTTTGGCGGGCGTGGAGAAGTTGGCCGCGGCGGTGAAATCCACCCTGGGCCCGCGCGGTCGCACGGCGATCCTCGACAAGGGCTGGGGCGCACCGACGGTGACCAAGGACGGCGTCTCGGTCGCCGAGGAGATCGAGCTTACCGACAAGTATGAGAATCTCGGGGCGCAGCTGGTGAAGGAGGCTTCGACGAAGACCTCCGATGCCGCGGGCGATGGCACGACGACGGCCACGGTTCTCGCCGAGGCCATCTTCAAGGAAGGGCTCCGCTGCGTGGCGGCCGGCAATGACGCGATGGCGGTCTGCCGGGGCATCGAGAAGGCAATCACGAAGATCACGGAGGAGTTGAAGGAACTCTCCCGCCCGGTCAAGGCCGACGAGAAGAACGTCGAGGACATCATTCGCGTCGCTTCCATCTCCGCGAACAACGATCGCGAAGTCGGTGAAATGCTCGCCGACTGCTTCAAGCGAGTCGGCAAGGACGGCGTTATCACCATCGAAGAGGGCAAGAGCCTTGAAACGACCGTCGAAGTGGTCGAAGGCATGCAGTTCGACCGCGGCTATCTCTCGCCGCATTTCGTGACGAATCCAGATGAGATGGAGTGCGTGCTGGACAAGGCATTCGTACTCGTCTTCGAGGAAAAGATCAGCAACGTAACCAAATTGGTCCCGCTCCTTGAAAAGGTCGCCAAGACCAAGCGGCCGCTTCTCATCATCGCCGAGGATGTCGAGAGCGAGGCGCTCGCCACGCTCGTCGTGAACAAGCTGCGCGGCATTCTCCAGGTCGCCGCCGTCAAGGCGCCGGGCTACGGAGATCGTCGCAAGGCCATGCTCGAGGACATCGCCGTTCTCACCGGCGCGAAGGCCATCTTCAAGGATCTCGGCGTTGAGCTCGAAAACGTCGCCATCACCGATCTCGGCCAGGCCAAGAAGCTCCACATTGATGCCGACAACACCACGGTCATCGAAGGGGCGGGTTCCTCGAAGGACATTCAGGGCCGCATCAGCCTGATTCGCAAGGAAATCGAAGGCACGACCAGCGACTACGATCGCGAGAAACTCCAGGAGCGTCTGGCGAAGCTCGCGGGCGGTGTTGCCCAGATTCATGTCGGCGCGGCCACTGAGTCAGAGTTGAAGGAGAAGAAGTCACGCTACGAAGACGCCCTGCACGCGACCCGCGCGGCCATTGAAGAGGGCATTGTCCCCGGCGGCGGCGTGGCACTCGTTCGTGCCCGATCCGCTTTGGACAAGCTCAAACTCAAGAGCGAAGGCGAGCAATTCGGCGTTAACGTCGTCCGAAAGGCCGTCACCGCGCCGTTAATGGCAATCGCGAAGAACGCCGGACTGGAACCGGGCGTGGTTCTTCACAAGGTCGAAGCCAAGACCGGCAATTTCGGGTTCAACGCCCTGACCGAAGAATACACCGACCTGGTGAAGGACGGCGTGATCGACCCGACCAAGGTCGTTCGCACCGCTCTGCAAAACGCCGGAAGCGTGGCGAGGATTCTGCTCTCAACCAACTGCTGCATCACGGAGAAGCCCAAGTCGAAGGACGACGCGGGCGCCGGCGGCCACGATCACGGCATGGAAGACGAGATGGGTGGCATGGGCGGCATGGGTGGCATGGGCATGGGAGGAATGGGCGGCATGGGTGGCATGGGCGGAATGATGTAACGTCTGCCGTTGAGTGTCAGAAAACGACGAGTGCAACGCATTCTTGAATAAGCAAACATATGGAGTAGACCAAGTCATGGCACGCTTGAATTTGAATCCGTTGGATGATCGGATCGTCGTCGAGCAGAACGTCGCGGAGGAGCGAACAGCGGGCGGCATTCTTCTGCCCGACAATGTCAAGGAGAAGCCGACGCGCGGCAAGGTCATGGCGACCGGCCCCGGCAAAATGCTGGACAGCGGCAATCGGGCGCCGATCTGCGTCCGGGTCGGCGACGAAGTGATCTACGGCAAGTATTCCGGCACCGAAGTGGAAGTGACCGGCAAGAAGTACACCGTCCTCCGCGAGAGCGACGTGCTGGCGGTAGTCGAGAAGTAAGCGAAGCGGAGTCGACAGAGGAGTCGCCTGCCGCTTCGGTCGTGCGCTCCCAAGACAACAGATCGAGGAAAAAATATGGCTGTCAAGCAAATGCTATTTGATCAGCGCGCCGCCGAAAGCGTCGTATCGGGGCTTTCGAAGCTGGCCGCGGCGGTCAAGGTGACCCTGGGGCCGACAGGTCGAAACGTGCTCCTGCAGAAATCCTGGGGCTCGCCGCGCGTGACCAAGGACGGCGTAAGCGTCTCCAAGGAGATCGAGCTTCCGCAACCGTTCGAGAACATGGGCGCCAAGATGGTCAACGAAGTCGCCAGTAAGACGAGCGACGTCGCCGGTGATGGTACGACCACCGCCGTCGTTTTGGCCGAAGCCATTTTCAAGGAAGGCCTCAGGAACGTGGCCTCCGGGGCGAACCCCATGCTCCTCAAACGGGGCATCGACAAGGCCGTTGAAATCGCCGTCGATCAGATCGCCAAGATGTCCATCAAGGTCAAGGGTTCAGACGACATCACCAAGGTGGGCACGGTCAGCGCCAACGGCGATGAGGCCATCGGCAAGATGCTCGCCGACGCCATGGAACAGGTCGGCAAGGAAGGCGTCATCACCATCGAGGAAGGCAAGAGCCTCGAAACCGAGAAGCGCGTCGTCGAGGGGATGCAGTTCGACAAGGGCTACATCTCGCCGTACTTCATCACCAATGCCGCGGAAATGGAATGTGTCCTTGAGGACGCCTACATTCTTATCTGCGAAAAGAAAATCAGTTCGCTGCGGGATTTCGTCCCGCTACTTGAGAAAATCGTCACGGCCGGCAAGCCGCTGCTCGTCATCACCGAAGACCTCGAGGGCGAGGCCCTCGCGGCGCTCGTGGTCAATCGACTCCGCGGCATCCTCAAGTGCTGTGCCGTCAAGGCCCCGGGCTTCGGCGATCGCCGCAAGGCGATGCTGGGCGATCTGGCCGTCGTGACCGGCGGCGAGTTCATCAGCGAGGATCGCGGCCTCAAGCTCGAGTCCCTGGAACTCAATCAGCTCGGTCGTGCCGAGAAGATTATCATCGACAAAGACACGACGACGATCATCGAGGGCGCCGGAAAGCAGAGCGATGTCAAGGCCCGAGCCGATCAGATTCGCGCCCAGATCGAGAAGACCACCAGCGACTACGATCGCGAGAAGCTCCAGGAGCGCCTTGCCAAGCTGACCGGCGGCGTCGCGGTGATTCGCGTCGGCGGTGCAACCGAGACCGAGGTCAAGGAACGCAAGGACCTCGTCGACGATGCCTTCCACGCCACGAAGGCCGCCATGGAAGAGGGCGTTGTTCCCGGCGGCGGCGTAGCGCTGCTTCGCTGCATCGAGCCGATCAAGAGCGCCGCCAAGCATGCTGAAGGCGACGAGCGAACGGGCATGTTGCTCGTGACACGCGCTCTGGAGGGGCCGACGCGGCAGATCGCTGACAACAGCGGCAAGGACGGCGCGGTCATCGTCGCGGAGATTCTCGAAAACAAGGGCAGCTACGGTTACGACGCCAGGCGCGGCGAGTTCTGCGACATGATCAAGCAGGGTGTCATCGATCCGGCCAAGGTCGTTCGGTGTGCCTTGCAGAACGCCGCGAGCGTCGCCGGCGTGCTTTTGATGACCAATGTCATGATCACCGAGTTGAAGGACAAAGACCAGGAGAACGAAATCCCCGGTTCTGTCCGATAGAACCTTTAGTGAGCCCAAGCGTTAATGGATTCGGGACGGGGCTAACGGGCTCCGTCCCGAACCTCGTTTAGGCGGGAACTCGGCGTCACTTCACGCTGAGTCTATTGAGCAAAAATGCCGGTGGCTTCAAAAAGAGACTACTACGAAGTGCTCGGCGTCTCGAAGAACGCGACGCCCGACGAGGTCAAGCGCGCTTATCGCCAGGCCGCGATGAATTACCATCCCGATCGCGGCGGCGACGCGGAGAATGAAGGAAAGTTCAAAGAGGCCGCCGAGGCCTACGAAGTCCTCTCCGATCCGGATAAGCGCGGGCGATACGATCGCTACGGTCATGCCGGCCTGGGCGGCGCGGCGATGCACGACTTCTCGCACATGCGCGCCGATGACATCTTCAGCGTCTTCGGAGACATCTTCGGAGATTTCTTCGGCGGCGGCGGTGCGGGGCGGGCCTCGCGCGGCGTGGACCTTCAGACCGAGTTGTTCATCACCCTGTCCGATGTCGCCCGCGAGACAGAGAAGCAGATCGAATTCACCCGCCGGGACTATTGCGACACCTGCGGCGGAAAAGGCGCTGAGCCGGGCACCGAAGTTAACACGTGCTCGACCTGCGGCGGATATGGGCAGGTGGAGCGAACCAGCGGGATGGGGCTCTTTTCCTCCCGTGTGGTGACGGCTTGCCCGGACTGCCGCGGCAAAGGCTCAACCTTCACCAAGGCATGCTCGGATTGCAAAGGGTCCGGCCGCGTTGCCAAGCACCGAATCGTCACCGTCAAGGTGCCGGCGGGCATCCACGACGGCCAGGCGATACGTCTTCGAGGCGAGGGAGAGCCGGGCGAGCAGGGCGGGTCGCGCGGCGACCTTCATTGCTACATTCGGGTGCAGGACCATCCGTTCCTGCAGCGGCATGGGCATGACCTCTTGTGTGACGTTCCACTCAGCTTCACCCAGGCTGCGCTGGGTACGAAGATCGAAGTCCCCACGCTCACCGGCAAGGTGGAGGTCTCCATCCCCGCCGGTACGCAGCATGGCGAGATGCTGCGGCTCTCAAAAATCGGCCTGCCGGACATGCGCTCACGGCGAGTTGGGGACCAGATTATTCGCGTCCTCGTCGAGATCCCTCAGCGGCTGAGCAAGAAGCAGGAAGAGCTGCTCCGCGAGTTTGCCAAGACCGAAGACATCCGCGTTATGCCGGAGAGTAAGGGCTTTCTCGATCGACTAAAGGAGTTTCTCGGGACCATCGCCGATTAAAAGGGGGCAGGTCGACTCGGGCGCTTATAGAATACCGAATGATGCTCAAGGCGGAAGAGAAGAAGAAAATTGTAATGCCGACTGACGATGAGATGATGAGAGACTCCCCATACGGGGCTGAGTCCAGTTCCGAAGCAGGGAGCGGCGCCTCAGCAGCCAGGATGTCGACCGAGGCAGGGGAGACGGAAGCGTCTTTGAGAGCTCAGCGCGACGAGCTTCAGGACAAACTGCTGCGTGCCCAGGCGGAATGCGCAAACATTTCCAAGCGCATGCATCAGCAGAACGTAGAGGCCGTGAAGTACGCCGGAATGAGTCTGGCACGGGAGGTTCTCCACGTCGTTGATAGTCTTGATCGTTCCCTGGCGGGCTTTCAATCGGGCGCAGCGGACGGTTCGGTGCTGGACGGCATCAGGCTGATTGCCGATCAACTGGCGAAGGTCCTCAGCGACCATGGCATCAAGCCGATCGAATCGGTCGGGCACCCGTTCGATCCGATGCGCCATGAAGCGATGATGTCTGATTATGAGTCCGACATGCCCGTCGGAACCGTGACGGCCGAGTACCAGCGCGGTTACATGATGCACGATCGAGTGCTTCGGCCGGCCAAGGTCGTGGTCGCTACGAAGAAGGCGGACGAGGAACCGGACAGCGCATAAGATGCTGGCGGAGAATCCGCATCGGGAGTCCTTTTCATGCCGACATATGACTATGAGTGTAAAAAGTGCGGCGCCAAGATGGAAGTCTTCCAGTCCATCAAGGCGCGCCCGCTTTCCAAGAGCCACTGTCCGGTTTGTGACGCAGCGCGCCCGGTACGAAGGCTGATAGGCACCGGCGGCGCCGTCCTCTTCAAAGGCTCCGGCTTCTACCAGACCGATTACCGCAGCGCCGGCTACAAGGAAAAGGCGAAGTCAGAGACCGAATCCGCGAAACCGGCGCCGGCCAAGTCCGAGACGAAAAGTTCAGCCCCCGAGTCCCCCAAGCCGGCCAAAGCCGATTCGCCGAAGAAGCCCAAGACTTCCTGACGGCGCGCTCGCTCAGTCGTTGGCCGCGCTGTCGCTCTGTTGCCTTCGGCGATCCAATTCCTGCCTTAATGTTTCGATTGCGTCGGCCGCCGCCTCATTGGCGGAATTCGTCGCCAGCGCATGTTGAAACTGAACCATCGCCGCATCCTTCTCACCGATGGCCAGCATGGAGAAGCCCTGTTCGAGGTACTGCGCATCGTAGGGCGGTCCCAACTGCGCTTCCCGCGGCACCGGCGTAAAGCGCCTGCTCGAGTCCAGCGCACTCCCGTCAAGAGTGCTTGCCGGTATCAGGTTGAGCCCCGGAAATCGCGATGCGATCTCCTTCGCCGGTCTGATCGGCTGCACCAGCAGGTATTGTCCGTCACCCAGGTCTGCCGCAAGCGTCGCGATCCCTCTTCGCGCCATGAGGATTGCCGCGCATTCCAGGGCCGGGTGTCCGGCCGGCAAAATAGGGTGAACGATATCAAACGACCAGAAGTCCACACCCGCCCGGGCCACGTATTCGCGGTCTGCCATTTTTTGATGGGCCATGATCTTCCAATCGGTCTCGCGCGCCTGCGTCCGGGCTACGACGCGATCGGTCAGCCCCAGTCGATCCAGCACCCGCAAGTCGCTGTAGTAGGGAATCGCCCCGACACAACTGATCGCAAGATATGTGTTGCGCGGGAGTCGTCCATCGCTTACGAGCTCCGCCAGCCGCCGGCCCTGTCGCTCGACCGTCTGAAAGAACGCCGCGTGTTCCTCCTGGCGCAGTCCGACGAAGTGGCTGCTCAGTTCGATGTACAGATCGTTGTAGGCCGACAGGTAGTCGCCCAAAAGCGGAACACGGAAGAACCCCGGGAACTTCCCGCGCGAGATCAGATCGCGCGATTGATCGGTCCGCGGTGTCAGTCCGGGGAAGCCGGGGCGGTAGTCCTTCGGAAAAGACAGGTGCGAAAGTGTCGGGATCAGCGTTCCAAGGAGGATGGTCGCCGCGCAGTAGAGGGCCGTAAGAGCCCGTACGGCGATCGGGCCCTTTATCGCGACGGCGCCGAAGTACAGAAGCACGGCAATGAGCGGGATGTAGAGATCCACCGGGCGATACTCGAAGTGATCTCCCCCGATCGCGGCGACGTACACCCCGTGCGGGACGATCGCCGCGAGAAGCAGCAGCGCGATCTCGCTGCGGCCCCTTCCGGCAAGATGCCACGCGCCGATCACGATCAGCGGTAGCCAGAGAAATGCCGCATACTCAAAGGCAAACGTGGCGAGATAAATGGCCCCTTCAAACCACCAGGTTTGTCCGTCCACCTTTGCGTAGTAGGTATTCGGCAGCCAGTCTCCATAGTAAAACCTGCGAAACAGATAGTGCCCGCCGACGATTCCAATGTAAACGAGCAGCCAGATCAGGATCGGCCGAAGCCGAATCAGTCGCCGCCTGACCTGCACAAGGAGTCGCACACCAATGATCGCGCAGGAAATCAGAAGCCCGTCAGGTCGAGTTAAGGTGCCCAGCGCAAGGAGAAGGGCGCTTGATGGTAATCGCCGATTCTCGGTCGCGGCATTCATCTCCCGGACGGTGGCGATCAGTCCCGCGACGATGAACACCTCGAACAATCGCGTCTCAAGACCGCCGGTTGCCCATACCGCGAAGCTTCGGTTCAAGGCCAAGAATCCAGCCGGCACGGCTAGCCATGCGGGATGGACGCCCGCCGACGACGTGTCCCGGCAGAACCGAAGAACGAGGTACAAGAGCACGATCGTCGCTGCGATGGAGAGCGGACGAGCGGCAATCTCCGGAACCGCGCCGATCACTTTCCCCGCCGCAAGAATCAAGACCCACAGAAAATTGGTATAGCCTTCAACGCGCTCATGGCCGGGGTTGAACACGAGCCCGTCGCCGTTCGCCAGATTCCGGGCATAACGAAACGATATGAACGCGTCGTCGCACAGGAAATTGTAAACGGCGACATGACCCAGCAGGACGAGGCCCGCAACGATGAAGATCGCCCAGAATCCGAATCGACCATTTCCCAGTGGGCCGTTGCTTGCGTTCGGCAAGTCATCGGATCGAGTTGCATGAGTCTTGGCCATGTTCGCTTGAGAGTCCTCGGCTTCCATTTTCCGCCGCGATGCGCTCAAATAGCGATTCTACCGGGGAAGTTCCTGCTTGAAACGCGGCGCAGTTCGCCTATGTTGATTCCGACCCGGCGACTTTGGCGTGACGCCCAGGAGTCGTGCCGGGTTGCGTTTGATTCGAGGCCGCCCTGAATTGCAGCAACCCGAACGCTTGTCCCTCTTCGCCCTTCGCATGAGGCAGCGCGCCGTCGCTCGACGGGTGCGCGCCGTGTGGATCACTCTGTGCATCGGACTACCACCGTCGCTCGCAGTCGAATCATCGCACGCGATGGATGGCTTGGACCGCATTCGCGATCGCGGCGAACTTGTCTGGGGCGCGGATCAGGAAGGCGGCGGGCCGTTTGTCTTCCCCGACCCGGACCATCCCAGGGTGCTCCGGGGCTTTGAGGTTGATTTGGCCGCGTTGCTCGCCGCGGAGCTGGGCGTGCGTCCAAAGTTCTACCAGGCGGACTGGACCACGCTTCCTGAGTTTCTCGAAAACCGCGCGATCGACGTCGTCCTCAACGGATACGAGTGGACGCCCGGCCGCGCCGAGCGGATGACATCCACGCGGCCGTACTACATCTATCAGTTGCAGCTCATGGGTCGCGAGAGCGAGACGCGGTTTCGTTCGGTTGACGACTTGTGCGGTGCGGGGGCCGGCAGGCGATACAACGTCAGTGTGCTCGGCGGATCGGCCCCGGCCCTGTACCTGCGCGAGCATTGTTCCGACCGGGTGAAACTCGTTGAATACGACGGCAATACCAATGCGATGATGCAGGTCGCCGCAGGCGTGCATGACGCCACGTTTCAGGATTTGCCCATTGCCGTCTTCTATCGAACCCTTCCGCAAGCCCGCGGGCTCAAGTTCATCGGTGAACCGGTCGGTCGCGGTTACTACGTCATGTACGTTCGAAAGGGCGAGGTCCGGCTGGCCGAAGCGCTCAATGGCGCGCTGGCTGATCTCATAACAGACGGCAGGCTCGAGCAGGTCTATGATAAGTACGGCCTGTGGAACAACACCCAGGCAGGGCTGGCGACGGCAACGCTCGACACGACCGAGCATCGCGGCCATCGTGGTCTCGCCGCGGTGCGTCAATACGGGCCGATTCTCGGGAAAGCTGCGGGCATGACTTTGCTCCTTTCCGTGGCATCCATGCCCATTGCCATCGTGATCGGCCTGCTCGTTGCCCTCGGCCGCCTCTATGGGCCGGCGATTCTGCGAGCCCCGCTCGCGATTTACGTCGAAGTCCTGCGCGGCACGCCCGTTATACTGCAGTTGTACGTCATCTATTTTCTGCTGCCCAAGTTCTTGCACATCAGCTTCAATCCGGTCATGGCCGCGATCGCTGGTTTGGCGATTAATTACTCGGCCTACGAGGCGGAAATATATCGAGCCGGCCTGCAGGCCATCCCGCGCGGGCAGATGGAAGCGGCACTGGCACTGGGATTGACGCGCGGCACGGCCCTTCGCCGCATTATCGTTCCGCAGGCCGTGCGGATCGTCATCCCGCCGGTGACCAACGATTTCATCGCCCTGTTCAAGGATACGTCAATCTGCTCGGTGATCGCGGTCGTCGAATTGACCAAGCAGTACAACATGCTCGCAAACAACACGACGGCGATTCTCGAAGTCGCCGCCATGACGGCCCTGCTCTATTTGGCGATGAGCTACCCGCTCTCGCTCGTGGCGCGGCGCGCCGAGGCGGCCCTGAGTGGCGAGAGAAAGCACGTTTCCGTCGGTTAAGCGACGGTTGGCGACGCGGAATAATCCCGATCCGATCGGCCTTGCGCTTTGAGGTTGTCGATGATTCACATAGAAGGCGTCCACAAGCGATTCGGGCAGTCGCCGATTCTTCGCGGTGTCACGCTCACCGTAGAGCGCGGTCAGACCGCGGTTATCATTGGTGAATCGGGTGGCGGCAAGAGTACGTTATTGCGTTGCATCAACGCGCTGGAAAAGTTCGATCAGGGCCATATCAAGGTCGGCGACCTGACCCTGCGGCCCGGCCTTTCAAATGGCGACGATCACAAGTTGCACCTGCAACTCCGTCGTCGCGTCGGAATGGTGTTCCAGCAGTTCAACCTGTTCCCGCATTATTCCGCCCTGCAAAACGTCATGACCGGCCCCATCCACGCACTGGGCTTGTCGCGCGATGAGGCCGCGGCTCGGGCCCGCGCACTCCTGGAGCGCGTGGGGTTGAAGGACAAGCTCGACGCCCGGCCGGCAACGCTCTCTGGCGGTCAGCAGCAGCGCGTCGCCATTGCCCGAGCGCTGGCGAATGAACCGGCGGCGATTCTCTTTGACGAGCCGACCAGCTCCCTCGATCCGCGAATGACGGCCGAAGTGCTCTCCGTCATGACTGATCTCTCCCAGGCAGGCCAGACGATGATTGTTGTCAGCCACGCCATGGGATTTGCCCGCCGGACCGCGCATGTGGTTCACGTCTTGGTTGGCGGTCGGGTGATCGAGAGCGGCCCGCCCGGCGAGGTGTTTGACTCGCCCCGCCATGCCAGCACCCGAGAGTTGCTCGCGGAGGCGGAGTCTTGAGCAGGCGCCGAAGAATCGAGGCGACTGCTCCGAAGCCAGCGCCGCCGCAGGCGCCGCCATCGCCTGATCGCGCCCCAATCCTGATCGCCGCCGCCGTTGCCCTGATCACGTTTGTCGTCTTCCTTCCATCCCTCGACAACGACTTCAACTACGACGACGACGAGATGATCCTCCGCAACGATCACTATCGCGGCTTCGGTGCCGAGAATCTGCGATGGATGTTCACGACCTTTCACATGGGCCACTACCAGCCGCTTACCTGGGTGTCGCTGGCCGCGGACCATGCCCTGTGGGGAATGAACCCGCGCGGCTACCACACGACGAATCTCATCCTGCACAGCCTGAGCGCCGCGCTCGTGTTTCTAATTGCGAGGATGATTTTCAAAGGCCTTACATCTCCAACGACCGGCGGCATGGCAATCAGCATCGGAGCTGCCGCCGCCGGCCTGCTCTTCGCCCTGCACCCGCTGCGGGTGGAGTCCGTGGCCTGGATCACCGAGCGCCGCGACGTGCTGAGCTCGTGCCTGCTCCTGGCCTGCTTGTGGATGTATCTGCGAGCCCGGCAATGCGAAGCCACTGATCGACGTCGCGCGTGGCTCGCCGGCGCCTTCGTGGTCTATGTGGCGTCACTGCTGAGTCGCGCCATGGGCGTCACGCTTCCCATCATATTGCTCGTCATCGACTGGTACCCACTTCGGCGAATCGGCTGGGACCGCGGCTGGTCCAGCCCTAACGCACGGCGCGTGATCCTTGAGAAACTGCCGTACTTCGCGGCGGCCCTCGTCACGGGCGTCGTCGCGATTGAAGCGCAGCGCGACGTCGGAGCTGCGATCGACCTCGTCTATCTCAATGTCGCAGAGCGCGCGGCAGTCGCCTGCTACGGACTGGTGTTCTATCTCTACAAGTCGCTCTGGCCGCTGCAACTTGCGCCGTTCTACGAATTGAGGTTGCCCGTCGATCTCGCGTCGCTCAAGTACGTCTTGAGTGCATCCATCGTTGTCGTCATCGCGGCACTGGTGATCAGTTTTCGAAAAAAGTACCCGGGCCTGCTGGCTGTTGCCATTTGCTACACCGTGCTTCTGCTTCCCGTTCTGGGCATCTTCCAGAGCGGCCGACAGGAGGTCGCCGACCGCTACAGCTATCTCCCCGGTCTTGTCCTCGCCCTGGGCCTCGTCGGCGGTGTCTGGAAGTTCCTAATTGGCAAGCGGTTACAGCTCAGGCAGGCGGCAATGGCCCTTCCAATCGCCGTCCTACTCGCCTGGTGGTCGACGCTCACCTGGCAACAATGTGAAGTCTGGCGTGACCGGGTGACACTCTGGCGGCACGGCACTCGCGTCGTCCCCACATCCTACCTCGCTCACTACAACCTGGGCTGCTCCGAGGGCCTCGTGGGCAATCACGCGGAGGCAATCGAAGCCTTCCGAACCTGTCTCGAGTTGAACCCCGCGTACACCAAGGCGCTCTTCAACATGGGGAACTCCTTCCAGATGCTTCAGCGTGACGCGGATGCGCTCGATGTCTACACCAGGGCGATCGCCGTCAACCCGAACGACGCCTTGTCCTACTATGAAATGGGAAACGTTTACCTGAGAGCCGGCCGTTCCGATGATGCGCTCGCGGCATTCCGCAAAGTGACGGAGCTGCGCCAGGACTATCCCCGGGCAAACGTCAATCTTGGTGCGGTCCTCGCCCGTCGTGGCGACCACGCCGCCGCAATCGAGCAGTTTCGAACGGCAATCAGATTGAACCCCGACCTGCGCGACGCACACTACAATCTCGCCATATCCCTCGAGGCGACGCGCAAGGACGATGAGGCCGCAATTGAATACCGCACGGCGATTCGAATCGATCCAGATTTCCCCGATGCCCGGGTCAATCTCGCGAATATTCTCGTCCGCACCGGCCTGGTGGATGAGGCCATCGAACAGTATCGGGCAGCCCTGCGAACGAACCCATCCCACCCCGAAGCGAAGGCAAATCTGAATCGCCTGTTAATGAGGCTCGGCGGCGTCAATAAGCCATCCGGTCAGTCTCGCTGAATCAATCGCAAGAGACCCATGAGATCCTCGAATTCGTTGTCGGGCTGGTGCGTGCCGATGTCGTGGATGCGATGCGCCCGATTCAGCCAGCCGTTTCGGATGCCTGCGATAATCGCGCCGCCGATGTCGCTGTGCAGCGAGTCGCCGACATGGATAACACGGTCGCGCCGCCAACCGGTCTCAGAAAGGGCCAGTTCGAAAATCTCCCGGTTCGGCTTGTAAGATCGCGCATCCTCCGACGTGACAACACAATCGACGCGGACGCCGTGCCTGCCCAGCGCCTCGATGATGTCCTCGCGATCGGCATTGGACACGATGCAGACGGGGTACCGCACCGCGTCAAGAAACTGTCGCACCTCCGGCTGAAGCGGGGGGTTCTCCCAATAATCCTTGAGTTGACGGGCATAGGTTGGCGCGTGGACCTCTGTCCCCAGTGCCTGCATGGTGTCGCTCAGCGTTTGAATCTCCAGATCGAAGAGCGTCTTGAAGTTCTTACCCGAGGCGAAGTCCAGCGAATTGAGAAACCGCTCGCCCCATGTAACGCTCAATTCATAGGCGCTGATGGAGAGCCCGGCGTCCTGCACGATGTTCGCACAGACGGACTCGACCGCATGCCGGTCGCCGGCGGTCAGCGTACCGTAGAAATCCAAAAAAATCCCGTCGAGTTCCATGCGCCTCACCTCTTCGCCCGGCATGATAGCGGATATGTCATGCGTTCACTTCCCCACGCAAAACCGGGCGAACACGCGACCCAGCAGCGATTCCGTGTCCTCTTGGCCCACAAGCGCCGCGAGGGCATTGGCCGAAATGTGAAGCTCGGCCGCGACAAGGTCTGCGTTGCCCAGCGAGCCCCGCGATTGTCCGGCAAGCTCGATCGCCCGTCGAGCGGATTCGAGGGCCTGCTCCAGGGCCTCACGATGCTGAGCCATCAGGGCGATGGCGTCCTCATGGGTGTCCACCTCACGGTCGCTTAGTGTCGCGCTGATTCGCTGACATAAGGCGCGACAACCATCGCCCGTCAGCGCACTGATCAGCAGGACGTCGGCGGCCGCCGCGGCATCGCGAATCTCATGCTTATGAGCCAGTAGATCGGACTTATTGATGACGCGAATGCACGGCGTCGATCCCACTTCCGTAGGCTTAGCAAGAGCGAACAGCCCTGCCAAGCTCTCAGGGCTCACATTCTCGTCAAGCGCGGAGCCGTCCAGGACCATCAGCACAAGATCGGCGGATGCCATGGCCTTCCGCGCCGCAAGCTGCGCCGTCATATCCAATCCATCGCGCGGAACGCCCAGCCCTGCGGTGTCAACCAGAAGACACTCCAAATCATCGATCGTCATCGGCGCGCTGACCACGTCCCGGGTCGTCCCGGCGGTTGGCGTACAGATGACGCGGTCAATACCGGTCAGTTGATTCAATAGGCTCGACTTGCCCGCGTTGGGCGGTCCGGCGAGGCACACAAGCGGAAGGCGATCCCACCGCTCCATGCGCAGCCCGGAAGCGGCGGTGGCCTCCAGCCTCGCAACGACCCCGTTGAGCCGTTCGCAAAGGGCCTCGGCGGTGATGAACTCGATGGGTTCCTCCGCAAAATCAAGTGCCCCTTCAACAAGCGAGAGAAGATCGGCGATCTCCTCGCGCGCCTGCGCCGCCGTGCGGGCCAGTTCACCGTGCAGCAGTCGCGACGCCGCGCGCAACTGCCGATCCGAACGTGCCGCGATCATTCCCGCGACGCCGTGAACCTGCGACAAGTCCATCGCTCCTGCGAGGAAAGCTCGCGCGGTGAACTCACCCGGCTCCGCAAGGCGGGCTCCATCGCGAAGGCACGATTCGACCAACATTCCCAGGACAGATGGAGCGCCAAGTAAATGAAACTCCGCCATATCCTGACAGGTGTAGCTGCGAGGTGCGCGGAAGACATGAACGTGGCCGGGCAACTCCGATCCGTCGACGAGGATACGGCCGCACAGCACCTCGCCGCCCTCCGCCGCCGCGATCAGCCTTCGATCGGCAGATGAGAAATGCTCGGATGCGATCTCAAGAGCCCGATCGCCCGATAGCCGGACAATCCCCCTCCAACCCGCTCCCGGCGGCGAACTGATGGCCACAATCGTGTCGTCGAGGTTCATGCTGACCGCGTCAGTTGCGGGCGGATACGACTTCCTGGGCGGCGGCCGTCCATCGAGCGTTCTTCGCGGCCGACTGATCCTTCAAAGCCGGCAGCCCGTGCGGTATTGCCTTGCCGTCTTCGTCGACTGTGCAGAAAAGAAACGTGCCGGTGGCGACCGGCTTCTGGTCTTCTTTGGGTTGCACCTTGTAAGCGTCGATGCGAATGCCGATCGTGGACTCACCAACATAATCGACGCGGCCCACAAACTGGACCATGTCACCGATTCGGGCGGACGACCTCATCGAGAGGCTGCGAATCGACATAAAGACAAGAGATCGCGACTCCGCGAAGCAGTTCTGCGCCGTCAGGTAAGCCATGTGGACGCACCATTCAACACATCGCCCGCCATAGAGCGTCTTGTGATGATTCAGGTCCTCGCCCTTGACGAGGTGCGTGTTGGTCAGCGTCTCGTAAGGATGGTCCGGTGAGGGCATGCGTCTATCCTGAGTCTTGGCCGCAATGGCTGGTGCGCCGTTGGAATCGAGTATAACGTCCGGACCCTGCTCCGTCATCGCGTCGATTTGTACAGTTGATGCCACTGGGAAACGCTGAGTTGTTCCGGACGGGCGCGAGGGTCAATGCCCGCCGCTTCCAAAGCCCCTTCGCCATTCGCCAGCTCAGGCCGCCGCTTGATTAAATGCGACATGGTCTTGCGCCGGTGCTGGAAAAAGCCGCGGACGAACTGGGCGAATTCTGACGGTGGTCCCGCCGGTCGGGCGTCCGCGGAGCAGGGGTCCAGTCGGATCATGGCGGACTCAACCTTTGGACGTGGCCAAAAAGCCTCCGCCGGCACACGCGCAATCCGGGTTACCCGCGAAAGGGTCTGGGCGATGATCGCCACCGCGCCGTAATCGGACGTATCAGGCGCGGCCGTGAAGCGATCGCCCACTTCCTTCTGAACAGTAAAACAAAGCCGCGCGAGGGGGAGGTCCGACAGCAGCAGGTTGATCACGAGTGGCGTGGCAATGTCATACGGCAAATTGGCGACGAGCTTCAGGGTCTTGTGCCCATCGAGCATCGCGCCACGTACTCCGGCCAGCAGTTCCTCGCTCAGCGTGGATTTGCTCCGCAGGGCGTCCGCGTTGATCAGCGTGACATTGGTCCGATGGGCGAGGGCCTCTTCCGCGACGCGCAGGATATTGGTATCAATCTCGATCCCCAGTACCCGACCGCACCGGGCAGCGAGCAGATTCGTCAGACTTCCGGTGCCGACGCCGACCTCGATAACGCAGTCGTTTCGCGACAGTTCCGCGGCATCTACGAGCACTTGCATGAGATTCGCGTCAATCAGAAAATGCTGACCGTGACGCTTTCGCGGTGACAGGCCGGCCTCATCGAGGAGCTTCCTGATGTTCGTAAGCGATTGGGCTGTAGGAATGGGGCCGTCGTTTGGCAATGCGTGTGCTCCCGCGAAGTTGGGATTATAGTGCGCACACTGAATTAATTGGAGCCCGACCGTGGGCATGGCTGAGCGGACAGGCGTGTTCATTGTTCGCCGCATTGGGGTGAGGGCGGTAGGCGGAGAGCGAAATGGAATCACACGAAGTGCTCAAGGAAGCCGCCGAAAAGGTCGGCGTCAAGGCGTTGGCCGCCGAGTTGCGACTCAGTCCGGCGCTCGTCTACAAATGGTGCGAAGAGTCGGAAAGCGATGACCCCGATGCCAGCGGCGCGCGCAATCCTCTCGATCGCATCAGAGAGATCGTCCGCGTCACTTCGCACATTCCCGTGGTCAGTTGGCTGTGCCACGAGGCGGGTGGTTTCTTTGTTCACAATCCTGAGGAGCAAAGCGCGAACATCAACACAGACCTGCTCCAGTCGACCCAGCAACTGGTGCGCGCCTTCAGCGAGCTCCTCAATGAGGTGAGCGACGCCGTGGCCAATGACGGCCACATCGAGGCGGACGAAGCGGACCGAATCCGTCACGATTGGGAGCTGCTCAAGACAAACGCAGAGACTTTCGTCGTCGCCTGCGAACGCGGCGTATATCGCGAATCCAGAATGAAATAGAGTTCGAGGGGAGCAGATGCGGTCACGCTCGAAATCTTTTCCCATTCGCCTCGCCGCCTATCTTGGGTTACCGCTGCTGTTTCTGTGCTGCGGGGCGATGCTGTTCGGGCTTGCGCTTCCCGGTTGCGAGGACGGCATGAGCACCGGCGAGGCTCGAACCATCAAGTATTCGGGCGGCGAATACAATCGTGGCTACCGCGATGGCATGAGGGAGGCCAAGGAATCCTGGATGGATGATCATGCCGGCTGGGCGTGGCTGTGGATCATGGATAAGGAATACGGCCAGGGATATGATCGCGGCTGGAAGGATGGGCGAGCGAGCATTGATCTGGAGCGCAAGCAGCAGACTAGCGATGACCGCGCCGACCGTGACGCCCTGAGCAATGATGGCAATTGAACTCGGCCCGATTCTGGCCGATCGAAAGGCATTCATGAAAGTGCACGAAGAACAACGAGGATCGGCCAAGGTCGTCTTTCTAAATGGTTCGATGACCGGGGGAGACGATCGCGACTGGGTCGAACCGGTCACCAAATTACTGGATGAAGGCAAAGGCGGCGTCATTCTTGAAATGTCCCAGGTCAGCTACATCAGCTCCGCAGGCCTCGGCGACCTGGTGCGCATCACCGCCCTTGCGAATTCACAGGGCGTCAAGTTCATGCTTGCGGCGGTCAGTCCTTTCGTTGAGGCTGTGCTCAAGACGACCCATCTGGACAAGTTCTTCGACGTGTCCAGGGATCTTGATTCAGCATTGGCGAAGATTGATTAGAACAGCAGTTCGTGCTTGGGTCCGGCAAGAGGCACAGGACACGAACATCGTCGCGAGGCCTGCCTGAATGGAAGCCGCATCGATTGATGGACCGGGGCGAGTCGGCCGATTACCAATTGCCTGTTCCATCATCCTGCTGCTCTTAATGCGCGGCGTTGCGCTCGCCCAGTCGGAGTCGTCCGACGAATCATTGCCACAACACAATGCCGACAGCAATCTCCCAGTAACAAGTCAGCCTGCGGAAAGCTCCGCAAGTCAGCCCAGCGATCAGAAACCACCAAAGTACTATTATCACGCCAAGGCGATGTCCACGAGCCGCAGCGAGGAACCGGCGTCCTACGCCAGGCCCATTAGCGAGTGGGGTTACGACCCGCTCGAACCGGTCGATTGGTTGCTCTTCGGTGTGGAACAGCGAACAAGATATGACTACTTCGACGACGACTACACCAAGGACCTGACACGCAGCCAGCCATTCCTGATGCGATCTCGGTCTTTCCTGGGGATTCAGGACATCCTCGATCCCTTTCGATTCGGAGTTGAGTTCCAGGATTCTCGCGCGTTTAACACCAAGTTTCCCGACTCGACGCAGGATGTGAACGAGAACGATTTTCTTCAGGCGTACGCCGAGCTGTACTTTAAGGACGCCGCCGGCCAGGGACAGCCGCTGAGCTTTCAAGTGGGCCGGCTGGCAAATGATTATGTCGATCGCCGCCTGCGTAGTCGAAATGGCTACCGTAATACGACGAATGCCTTTGATGGTTTTCGCCTGCGCGCCGGCGACCAGGAATCACTTTGGGAGCTGGAATTCTTCGCGGCCCAGCCCGTGGCCATTCGGCCGCGGCGATTTGACCATGGTGACGAGCAGCGATGGCTATACGGTCTCGTTGGTGCATGGCGCGGCTGGGCGCCAGTGACCACCCTTGAACCGTACTACCTGATTCTGGACAACGACCGCCGCGGTTGGGATCAAAAGGACATCGAACTTCATACATTCGGCCTGCGGGCTTACGGCGATATACCCAAGACCCGGTTCGATTACGACGTCGATGCCGCCTTTCAATATGGTCGCAATCTTGGACTATCTCATCGGGCCCTGGCAACTCACACCGAGTTGGGCTACACCTTTGCCCACAAATGGAAGCCACGGCTCGCGGCCTGGCTCAATTACGCCTCCGGGGATCGATCGCCGAACGATGGCGTTCAACAACAATTCAACCGGTTGTTCGGCTCGTCGAACGGCCATTACGGCAGCACCGATTTCTTCGAGTGGTCAAACATGCTTTCGCCGGCGATGGAGATTCGCATTGAGCCGGATTCCAAAACGCAGCTCTCATGCGTCTATCGAGCCAATTGGCTGGCGAGCAAGCGGGATGCCTGGATTCGTGCGGGAAGAGTCGATCCCGAGGGCCACAGCGGGCGGTTCATCGGCCACGAGATCGACCTCTTGGCGAGACGGAAGATCACGAATCTGCTGACCGTCGAGATCGGGTACGCCCATTTCATACCCGGCAATTTCGTGGAGCAAACCGGTGAGGCGCCGGACAGCGATCGATTCTTCGTAAGCACCGTACTTCGATTCTGAAGATGTCGGGCGCGATAGAGTACTCCGCTCCACGGTGAAACGCGGCGCCGAGTCCAGATTTATCGATCGGTCGGTCCGGCGACTTAAGCGGCCATGTACAGGCTGCCGCGTTCGCCCTTGAGTTTCTTCTTGCGCACTTTGCCAGCTTTGAGCAGCATATTGATGATGTTGTAGCTGCTTCCCGCTCGATTTTCTGACTTCCAATGCTTGGCGATTTCCGCGCCGGAGGCGCCGTTGCGGTTGCCCTTGGAGATGAAGCTCAGGATGGACTGAGTACCGCTCGTTGGATACTTTCGTCGTTTGCGTCGGCCGCCGATCTTTGCGGAGGCTTTGCCCGGCGGTCGTCCGCGGCGCTTCCCGCGCGTGACGCCACTCTTGCCTGGGTCTATACCCAGTTCGCTCAGGGTGGCGTCGATTTCCTGGATGGCGGCCAGATGGGACTGTCGCTCGGCTTGGAGCTTGCGGAGAAGTGATTGCAGTTCGGTCAGTACTTTTCGAGCCATTCTGTCAACTCCAGTAACATAGTATTGCCTCCTGTATCTCTGCGCATACCCTACACGATCCGGTGGAAGTTGTCATCACTCATAAGCACGACATTGGTATAAAATCGATACCAATTAGCCCGCGCAACATCGGGCGGGCTTAGTCGTTGGGAGTTTCTCGGCTCAGTACGTCTTTCTTGTAGATTCGCGTCTCCAGCGGTTTTACCCATTCGGTCCAGTCGCTCTCGGCATTGCGCGCATCGCGGATCGCCGAAAAGGCCATGTTCAGCTTCGCGTCGATGTTGTCCAGGTAGTGAATGAGGATCGCCTCGGGGCAGGCGGGCAGCTTCGGACTGCCGAACTCATATTGGCCATGATGGGAAAGAACAATATGTGTCAATAAATTCTGCAAGTCCGCCGGGAACGGTTGGCCGGTCTCGTCTTCCACCTCGGCGGCTTTTCGGTCAATCCAGATCGAGGCCTGCACGATGTGCCCCACCAGTTGCCCGGGCGAGGTGTAGGTGAAATTGGTGTCATAGGTCAACTCCACCGTCTTTCCGATGTCGTGAAGGAAGAGTCCGGCGAGGACCAGGTCGCGGCTGACCTGCGGATAGTGACTGTCCTTTTCGTCAGTCGCGCCGAGAATCCGCGTGGCCATTTCCATCAGGCTGAGGGTGTGCTCGAGGAGGCCGCCGACGAAGGCGTGGTGATTGGCGACGGCGGCGGGGGCCTTTTTGTAGCCCGACACGATGCCCTCGTCTTTCACGAACTGTTTGATCAGGGCCAGCAGGCTGGGATGCTTGATGGTTCGCAGGATCTCCAGCATCCGGGCCCACATCTTGTCGACGTCGTAGGCGGAGCTGGGGATGAAGTCGCCGACCTCGACCTCGTTCTTCTGGGCGGGCTTCATGCCGTCGACGATGAACTGCAATGCGCCTTTGTAGCTCTCGGTCCGGCCGCGAATGCGCAGAAAGCCGCCCTCGGGGATGGTGTCGTACTGGGCCTGGGTGGCGCTCCAGATTCGGCCGAGGAGCTGGCCGGTTCGATCGGCGAGGACCAGGTGGATGTAGAGGCCGCCGTTGGTGGTGGTGCGGAGGTCCTTCTTCGCGATGAGAAAGACCTGATCGGCGACCTGTTCACCGGGCTGCAACTGGTCAATGAATCGTCTTGGCGACGGTTCGGTGGTCTTGCCGATGGCCATTTTTTTCTCCCTGTGGCGCTCGTGGTATCGTCCGCGCGGGCAATATAAGGGGAACGTCGTCGAGTCGCCATGCGGTCTGAAGGCAGGATCGGCGTCGTGGGACGGGCAAAACGCAAGGTGACATAAGGTGACACAAGGGCTTCGGGGATTGTGCCAACGCTTGTGGCGGTCGTGGGTTGGGGTGGTTCGCGATTTGGGTGGTTTTTGGGCGGAAACGTCGAAAAGTCGAAACGTCGAAACGTCGAAATTTTGAGCGGCGGCGATGCGCGGGGGCATTCGAGAGGGTCCAGGAAAATGTAGAGGCGGCGGTACTGATTGGGCCGGCGGTTGGTGTTGATTGCGATTGGGGGTCCGGATTTTCTGGTACCGCTTGCTGACGCGCGCGGCTCGGATCGGGGGCGGCGACGTTTGCGTAAATCCTGCAAAATCGAAGGTGACATAAGGTGACACAAGGGCTTCGGGGATTGTGCCAACGCTTGTGGCGGTCGTGGGTTGGTGGTGCGCGCCCGCGAAAACTGGACGGCGCGCCCGGAAAACTGGACGGATTTCGAGCGCGCGGAAAGGGCCGGCCCGCTGGGCCAGCCTTTTTGCGTCCACCTTCGATGTCGCCTCGAACGGGCCTCGCGGCCGCGTCGAGGCCCGCTCTATGACACGGCCTCGGGGCCGTATATCTGGCCGACCGGGCCGAGCCCATCCAGCACAAAATCAACGCTTTGCACCGCCGGCTCATAGAGCCCGGCTCGCTTGCTGAACACCTTGCACCGATAGACGCCGTCTTCGCCAGCGATCCTCACCTGGCCAACACGCCCAGCGTAGGGAACGTCGGGCACGATGATTTCGCCGCCCCCGCTGAGGGCAGTCAGTTCTACGCCGAAGCTGTCGGCGATCGCCTCGCCGACGAGCTCGTCGTATTCCCACTTGATGTCAGCCTCACCGCCAACCAACGGCGTCACACGCAACGTGTGCACCGGGGACGGTATCAGCGACGGCGATCCGGCCCCATCCGTCTTGAAGGCAATGCGGACCGGCTCTGAATAGCCGGACCGATTGAACGCCATCACCATCAGGTGATGCTGCGTGTCCGGGGCCAAGACGAGCAGGTCGAGGAACTCGTTCCATTGAATCTCGGCCGCCGTCAACCTGGCGATCGGCGCATCAGTCGATATCTGTGGCGGCGCAACAGCACGCAGCCACACGACGTAGCCGCCGAACCGCTTCCAATTGAGCACTGCATCAGGCAACGTCAGGGATCTCCAGTCGTACCTCGACCCATTTCAGATAGAGCTTCTGTGAAACGCCGCTGCGAGCAGCGTCGGGCAGGAGCGTGAGCTGAATGTCGAGGTCATCACCATACTGAATGTTGTCTCGCGTTACTCCGGCCGGGATCACGATCTCACCAAAGGCAAGCTCGGACGCTGACGCGGGGAATGCCAGCAACTGCCCGTTGACGGTTGTGCCCCATGAGTTGGTCGCAGCATCGTCGCCCATGCGTCGGGAGTCACAGCGTGTCGTGAACTGAAAGGGCCCGTTGGTGTAGCCGGTGTGCATCCACCAGGCGATGACCAGGTCGGCCGTCGAGACCAGTTCATCGAAGATTCGGCCGCAGCGAATCAGGACCGACTGTGGCTCCGTATCGTCGAGACTCATCTCCATCAGCTGGGGCGAGTTGACGGGCTGCTCAATCGCCGGCAAGGGCGAGCCGCCCCAGGGTACCAGGAGCTCGGCGGGAATCGTCTTCTGCAGGAGCAATGCGGGCACAGGTTCCTCCTAGTCGAAGTCCAGGGCCTGGGACGTGATCTTGCCGGCGACCGCTGTGACAAATTGCAGTGTCGAATCGCCAGATAGCGTCACGTCGATCGTGAGCTTGCCCGTCGAGTCGGTGAAGTGAACGTACTTCTTGTTCGCGGTAATCTGCTGCCACAGGGTGCCATCCACCAGGGCGATCGTCGGCGTAAGAATTGTGACGGCTGCTGAGTCCACCGAACTCGAAAGCACCCACGACACCATGCCGGCACGAGCAAGGTTGTTACCCTGCGCGTCCTTCATCTGCACCGTCACGCGGATGACATCCGATGCCTCTGCGCCCGCGCTGACTGAAAATCCCGCGATTTCATCGACGACGGCGTCGGCCAGCTTGGCCGCGGTGACGGCGCTGCTCGCGATCGTCAACGCGCCGGAGAAGGCAAGCGTGGCGTCGCCGCTCACATCGACTGCGGCGGGCGTTCCACCAATGCCGCCGACGAAAATCTTGCCACTGGCCAGCCCGGTCCATGTCGGCTCGCCGCTCCCGCCGCTCACGAGGAGTTGGCCAGACGTTCCAACCGACGTGGCCGCGATCGTGTTCGCGTCAGACTGGTAGGTAACAGCGCCCGCGCTGCCGGCGGTGACGCTGACACCATCGACCGCGTCGGCGTTGAGGTTCGCGACCTTCGTCGTCGATGCAATCGACATTGGAGCCGTACCCGTCGCAAGCGAGCTCGTAAACTGACTGGACGCAGATAGCGTTGTGAACGCTCCGCTGCCTGGCGTCGTGCCACCGATCGAAGTGGCGTCGATCGTGCCGCCGTTGATGTCGATGGTGGTGACGATGCCGGCATTGCTTACCGTGATACCCGACAGGCTCACGCTGCCGCCGGTGACGGTAAGACCGTTGTTTGCGGTCAGCGCGGTGAAGGTGCCAGACGCCGGCGTGGTCGCGCCGAGCGGCGCGCTGTTGATCGAGCCGCCGCTCACCGTGGCACCGGACAGGTCGATCGTCCCGGATGGCACGCGCAGTCCGCCAGACAGTTGCAGGCGACCAGCTCCGTCATTCGTGAGCGTCACCGGCGTCGCGGAGCCTGCGTCGATCTTGAAGGTGGTGGCGGTTGTGCCGGTGAGATTCATCACGTCGGCGATCGCGGCCGAGGCGCTGAGGGTGACGACGATGATCGCTGTAAGTTGTCGCGTGATTCGGTTCATTATGAATGCTCCATGATGACGGTTGCAGCGCCCTGTGACGGAGATCCACCGATCGCCAGGGTGGCGATGACCTCGGTCTCGGCGGCGTACAGGTGGAACGGCTGTGCGATGTACTTCTCGACGACGGTGAGGTTGACAAAGCCGGTCGCGACCAGCCGATCATCGTCGCCGGCGTCACCGTACTTGACGGTCGGCGTCACCCCGTCAAAGGGCGTCTCCACCACCGTTGTGATCCGGTGAATGCGGCCGCCCGCGCGCACCTTGCCGAGGCTGATGGTTCCGACGTCTTGATAGGTGAACGGCGTCTCGACGGTGAACACCTGGCCGGCACTCGAAGAAGCGCCGTGTCGATCGGTCATGCGCGTAATGTGATTGGGACGCCAGGGACCGGTCGCCGGCGCGGCGATTGCCGCAAGGATGATTGCGTGCGTCGTGGCCGGCAGCACTGCCCCGACTTCGATCGTCACGGTCTTGTCGGGTAGAAGGTTCGCCCAGATGTATCGCGTCGCGCCCGCAACCAGTCCGCCGATGCCGGTGCCGCCGGCATAGCTGTAGGTGAGTCCCCGGTGATCCTTCGTGAACGACGGCACCGAGAATTCCAGGTCGCCGTCCGTGTCCGCTTTGTAAACGTAGCCTTTGAACGTCGAGGACCATCGCCGAGATAGAAACTCAAGCATATTTAGGAAGTGCTGGCGATGATTGTTCGGCCCAGACGCCGTCGCCGGAGGAATCAATAGGCCGGCGAGCTCAGGCCTAGGCGTGTTGCTGAAGAACGTGAGCTCGTCGAACGATCCGCCATCCTGAAAGTACTGTTCGCTGAATAGTTGCTCAGCCATATGATCCTCACGCCGCCGCCGCAAACTCCGGAGACGGATCAAAAGTTGCCTGCAGAAAACCCGACGCCTCGACGACCGACAGACCGCTCGGCGGGCGCGGCGGGGCCTCCACGCGAAAGGCGAGCAGCGATCCGAACTCTGATCGTCGATTGCCCAGCGCATCAACGAGCAGCATCATGAACCGATAGTCGCCGTCGCGCAGCGGAAACGGAAACTTCCACGTCATGTAGTCGGTGCCGATGCCGAATGGCCCCGCGCAGAAAGGCCCGTGACAAAAGCCAAGCTCAAAATTCGAGCCGGCTCCGAAGAACGGAAACTCGTCACCGGGAAAGGCGCCGCCGAGCCAATGATGGTGACCGCCTCGCCACATCTGAATCGGACCGGCCAGTGGGTTCACGTAGTCGATCAAGCCGTCGCCGCCGCCAACGCCATCACCGTTCGGGGCGCGCGTCCCGTTCCACAGAATCACCACTCCCGCATCGGGCTCCACATCGTGCGAGCGCAGCAGCCGCAAGGTCGGTGTGCGATTGGTCACCAGAAAATCGGGGATGAGCGTCATGACGCGGCATCCTCCTGCGCGGCGAAGCGCCCGCCCGGACAAGCGAACGCGGGATTCTTCAGGTCAGCGGCGATCGATCGACCTATCAATCCGCAAGACCAGCCGTCGCCGGCGTGCTCACATCGCGGTTGGTCCGCGCCGTGCCCCAGGCACGCGCGAACTCGCAGCGTCAACACGCTCGCCGGCGAA
This sequence comes from Planctomycetia bacterium, assembly GCA_015075745.1. Classification (NCBI taxonomy): domain Bacteria; kingdom Pseudomonadati; phylum Planctomycetota; class Planctomycetia; species Planctomycetia bacterium. Next base: position 640,510 of record JABTTW010000002.1, on the reverse strand, counting down.
GTACTCGCCGCGCGGGCGGGAGACCTGCCACCACAGCCCTTGCCCTGATTCACCGTCGCTTCGTTCCATCGCCGCGATTGAGCCGGGTCGGGATGCGGGCACGTCGCAGTCGGATCGGCAAGCATTCCCTTGAGGCGGCATGTGAGCGGCTGACCGTGGTCATCGGTCACGTGCTCGCAGGTGAGATACTCGCCATCCCCGACGAAGTCAGAGCATTCACACGCCATGCAGACGCGGTCGCGAGTCAGGATGTCGATCGCCTGCGTCGTCAATTCAGGGTCCTTGCGTGATGATGATGTTGTTGTCGGTCGGAGGCTGAGAGTACGGGTAGGCGCTGCGCCGTTGAACCTTCAGTGAGCTGCTGGGCCAGTTGACGTTCAGCACGCCTTCGCTCGGGCAGAATGGGGTCGCGGAGAGACTTCCGCGGAACACCTCCTGCTGAGCAATTAGGTCGTTCCTGAAGAGCGAGAACTGGCTGACGTATGCCGGCGATGGAATCGTATAGAAGCACCCACAGGTTGGATTGAAGTTGCACCCAGCAATCATACGGCTATTGAGCAGTGGGAATCCCACCTCCGATTGATAAATCGGACCGGTGCCATAGATGGGAAGCGCGATCCCCAGACTGAAGTCGTACCGACGAAAGCTCGGGTTGGCGTTGTCCTGGAATCTCACCTCAAGAACGATCATGTCAGCGCCATACTCGCAGATGGAATCGAGACACGCGCTCTGCGCATCACAGGTCGGCGATTCGATGGCCTTGCCGCAGTCCTCACCGGACTGATTGAACAATCCGAAGAGGCAACCCGGCAGACCTGGTCCTGATAACGGGCCGATGTAGGGCAGCACATAGTTGCCCGGCGGCGGCGTCCACAAGAGATTGCGCTGGACCTCGACAAACGGATTGCCGCCCCCCGATACCGAGCACGGGCCGTTCGGCGTACAGTCTTCCCAGTTCACGAGATGCACCGTGAAGTTGTCCCACGCCAGGTCGCCGAGCAGGCAGCCGCAGCCGGTTCGGCGCGTAGCGCGTCCGCCGGTTCTCTCTGCTTTCCCGTTCTGCTTTCCCGACGCGTAAACTGCCATCAGCTGCACACCACGTATTCCGGCTCTTCGTAGCCGTTGAACTCAAAGAATCCGCCACTGAGCGGCGGGGCCTTCTGGAACAGGAAAACCTTCCTGTTGGCGTAATTGCGATGCCGCACGGTGATCTGAGTGTCATGAGCGATGCGCTCAAACGGCTGGGCCAAGCCCAGCATTCCCATGCCCACGCCCAACGGCTCAGTCTCGTCGGTGTAGTGGTCGGGGTGCCCCTCGACCTGGTGAGAGATCGGCCACACCTGTTTCCAGGGGTAGCGGTCATTGCCGTCGGGGTCTCCCAGTTGCACGTAGAAGCCGAAGACCTCACCGGCGATCGGTCGGTAGAGGGCCTTGGCGGGTTCGTCGCCCTGAGACAAAAGCCGCGTGTTCACGCAGAGCACGCGCGCGCCGACGAAGACGAGCGGCATGGTTGCGTCCGTCTCGATGAGGTAGAGCTGCGTGTCGTCCTTGTCGACTACAAACGCGCTGTGCTCGCCAAACTCCTCGTAAGCCATCGCGGGGCCCGCTGGGTCACCGGGATTCTCGGGAGGATACGGCAGGGAATTCCACGGCACGATGTTAAGTCTCCGGCCCGCCGCGCCGACCTCGGCAATCTCTGTGATCTTTAGAAAGATCAGCGGAGAGTCCAGGTTGAGCCCAGGGCTGTGCGCACTGCCGCCCTGCAACTCGCTGATCTGACTTCGCAGGCCGCTCACTTCAAGCTGCAGATCATTCAGGTCCTTGCGGAGCTTTCGCGTGCTCTTAAAGGCGAGGTCGAAGTTGGTTACGATCCGGCGGATGAGACTCATGCCGAGCCTCCTTCCACCAGCGAGGCAGTGTCTCGAGACAGTTGCACGCGGGCCGAGCCTCCGCGTTCGAACTCGACTCGAACGCCCTTCACCGGGGCCTCGATGCGTTCGTGACCGGTCGGCCCGTGTTGGGCCGAGCGGATACTCACCCGTCGCGACATCGCCCACAGGGCGGCCGGCAGTGGCCCCACGATCGGCACTTCTCCGCGAACCAGCGGCTCGCTGATCGCCGCGTGGGCAAAGCGGGCATAGGCCTCGCGGTTGACGCCAGGGGGAATGGCGATGTGCCGCACGGTCCGACCTCGCTTGGGTGCCATCGTGACGACACGACCCGCATAACCCTGTGCCGGGAAGCGAACGGAAGGGATGTTGATCTGCGCACTACCCACACCGGATGACGACCAAGCAAGATGGACCCTTGCCCCTTTAGCCCGGCCAGGCTCATTCACGTTGTAACGGCCGAATCCAATGGCGGGGTTGGCAAGTGCCGGTTCCTTGAGCAGGACCGTCGAGTTCTCAAAGTCGATCGATTGCACTTCCACCCGTTTCCACACGCCGTTGGCAAGGTCGCCGTCTCGATTGATGAGGATCTCCGCAATCATCCTCCCACCGGGCGCTGGAGACGGATCGGCCGCCGCGAATGACCATCGACGATAGACCTCGGCGCGGGGGCCGGGCGTGACGGTAATCTCGGGTTCCTCTCCCGTGCGAATCACCGCAGACGCATCGCCAATGACCCATTCGTTCTCCGGGTAAATGACGGTGCCAAAAATGGAAGTACGCGGCGTCCGGTCCCACGCCGGCACCATTTCGATTCGCTGGTAAGACGTGACATCCGCCGTGCCCGTCGTCTGGCCGGCCAGCGTCTGCACCGCGCCGGCCCGACCCTCGATCGATTGGAGGATGTCGAGTTTTTCGAGAAGAGTGCTGTCAACCACCAGGTCATAGACCGGCGCGCCGTAAAGCGCGACGAAGGTGTACATCGGGGGGCTCTGCGAGCAGTCCAGAAAGACGCCGACGCCGCCGGCCGCGGCCGCCGCGATCTGCCGCAGTGCCGCGTCGAGTGAGGCTGTCTCCAGCGAAACCGGGAAGCATTCAATCTCCGCCGCGCCGCCGACAAAGGCGAAGTCCGTGGCGATCCCCACCTCTTCAAGCTTGGCAACCACCTCGGGTGCCGAGAGGTATTGATTTAGAACCGACTCCAAGGGTCCTGGCGAGAGCGTGAAGGACGGCTTGCCGAACTGTGAGTATGGGATCAGCCGGCCTGCCCATTCAGACAGATCGACCGCCGTGTACTCAACGTATCTTTCATTGTCGGCCGCGACGTAGGGCCTCGCCGGATCGAACAGCCCGAGGAACCGCCGCACGCCGTCGACCACAAGCTCCACCTGTGCGTCGGTTGAGAAGGGCGGACTGCGCCAGTCAATGATGAACCGCACGACCAACTCTGCCGGTCCGTCATACGAAAGCTCATAGCGCACGAGCGTACACGGCAGCAGCGCTGATCCAAGCGGCACGAGCGAACCGTCGATGCGAAGTTGATACGTCGGCATCGCTATGGAAACTCCGGCGGCAATGAACCCCAGAACGTAAGCCGCCAGCCCGGCGTGAAGCGTCCGCCGAATCCCTCGGGCACTTCGACCTGCGGCGCGTCGGCGAGGATGCAGTCGTTCCATCGCACCTTGCTCACGCCGTCGACCTTGACGAGCATCGCGCCCGACAATCCCACAAGCATCTGAATCTGCATGGCCCGCTTGGCGAGGGCGATTTCGTCGGACTTGACCATGTAAACCGAGACGGTCAGTGCGTGGAGCAGGTTGCGACTCTCGCTGCTGATCTGAGCGTTGTCGGAAAAGAGCGAAGTCAAGACCGCTGGCGGCGTGGCCGGAGCCGTCGCCGGTAGGATCATGACGCCACCGTCGCCGAGGGTTTCGTTTCGGAATGTGAGAATCCTTGCCATTCATTGCATCACGCCGCATTCGCGGCGGTTGATATCACTTATTCCCAGCGATCTTCTGCATCTCGTTTTCAGCGCCGGCCATAATATCCATGAACCGTCCGATCTGTCCCATCGCCAGGGCGACGGTCGCCTCGCTCCTCGCGACGGAGTCGCGCATGAACTTGGCGGCCTCGGCAAGTTGTTCCTCCGCCTGTCGCCGCCGATCCTGATCTCCATATTCAAAGCTGGCTCGCGCGGCACCGAGGCGCTCGCGATTGATCTCACGTCGCGCGTCGGAGGCAAGGATGCGAGCTCGAATCCCGCTAAGCTCATCGTTGATGGGGCCTGCGGCGGCGTCCTGCCTTTGCCGAAGCATCCGCTCGAAAATCTCCCGGCGATCGCGCGGACTGATGAAGTTGCCCTCTCCGCGAAGCCGCGCCACCTCGACCGCAGTGTCCCGTAGCGCCTGCTGCCGCGTGAATGCGCCCCCGCCTTGAATGTTGCGCAGTTGGCTCTCAAGCACGCCGGCTCGCCGAAGGGCGGACATCCTGGCATGCATGGTCAAGCGATAAGGCGACGGAATGACGGTCGACGTGTCTCGAGGGTCGGTCGGCACCTGCGCTGGGAACTCCTCGCGGAAGCGATCGTAGGCATCTTTGGCCCGGCTCTTGCCGCCGAAGATTCCGCCACTCAGAATTTTTTCACCACTCTGCCGAAGTCCCCCAAAGAATCCGCTCGCGCCACCGCTCGTAGGTCCGAATGCTGAGAGCTGCGCCGCAACCGCCGCCGCCAGCAGGGGATTGCTGGGGAGTGGCGCTAGCGCAACAGGTCCGGGGCCGACGTTGTTCTGCCCGGTGATATAGTCGAGGGCTCTGCCGATGCCCCTCCAGAATCCGTTCCATGCCGTGGCCATGCCCTTGGCTGCAGCCCTAAGCAAGGTGGGCTGATCTGCGGGAACAACATCCGCTTCCGCATCGCCGAACACACTCGGCAGCTTGTCCTTCAGCCAGACGCGAAAATCGACAAACACGTCCTTCAGAAATCCGGCACCTTCCAGCATCGCGCTCTTCAAGTCGCCGATGAAAGGACCGAAGACATCCTTCATCGCCTGGGGAAGGTAGGTGAGCGTGTCAACGACCTCGGTGAACGCCGTCTTTGCGATGGCCGGGAATCGGTCCAGCGCTTCTCCCGCCTTTTGCTTGAAGCCCTCCCATAGATCGCCGACCTGCCCCTTGAGATTGTTGAAGCCGGCGATGAGCAGACCGCCGATCGTCCCGATGCCCTTGAGCAGGCCCCCGAAGATACCGCGCCCCAGCGCTTCTCCGGCATCCAACAGCCCACCCTTAATGATGCCGAAGATGCCACCGCTCTGGCCCTTGCCGAAGATGAGCTCGCTGAGCGAGCCGCCGCCCTGCAGGTGGTTGGTGATACCCTCGACCGTGTCGCGCACGCCGCGCAGGGATTCCTTGACCTTGTCGCTCTTCGCGGCCGCCAGCAGTAGCCGATCGACGCCGTCGCTCAGTTGGTTCCTGATCCGTGCGGTAATGAAGATCGTCTCGCGGCCTGAAATGTTGATCTTGCCCATCTGGGCGTTCATCTCGGAGATCGCCTGACGCACCGTCTCTGCCTTCTGCGCGGCGGGGCCAAGCGACTCGAAGGCCCCGCTTCCATGGATGGCGTCGTAGGACCGCTTCACCCCGTCAAGGCCATCGACCAGGATGCCGAAGTCATCTAAGAAGAGTGTGCTGCCCCGTACAAGGCCTGTGATCACCGTGTCGAGCGACTGCCTGGCGTCCTTGCCCGTGGCAACAGACTTTTTGCCGATAAACTCAATCGCCGTTGCCAACTGACTGAATGACATCCCCGACGCCAGCGCACGATTCCCTAGTGCCATCGCATCGCCGAATCCAAGCATCCCGCTGGAAGCCCGCTGCAATTCCTTGGCCAGGTGCCCCGCCCCGGCTGCGCTCTTTCCTGTGAGCGAGCTAAAGGCTTTCTGTCGAACCTCAAGCTCGCCGCCGCGATCGAGAATTCCGTTAAGTCCGCGCGCCGCCAGCCGCAGCGCCGGGGCCAGACCAAGGTTGACATCGCGGAGAAGGCCGAGCCCGCTGCGGGCGATGCGAATCGGAATCGTGACCGGCTTGGCGGCCGAGCGCAGAAACGAGGTGATGCCGGAGAGAGATGACGCCAGTCCTCTCGCCGTGTCATTCTCGGCGCTGATCCGAAGTCCGAATCCCAGTTGTCCGCCTAACGCACTCATCCCTAAACTTTCATTGCCTCCCGATCCTGAATCACCCAGCGGTCTCGTTCCCTGATCCGTCGATTGAGTTCGGCGTAAGCCGTCGCCGGCAACTCAGCCACCCACTCTGGCGGCAGGTCCGCCCACTGTGCTACGTTTCGGAGTTCGATGAGCCGCCGGACGCAATCGTGGGCGTATCGGCGGCCGGCGGCGCGGTAGGGTCCGTCTTCGTATCCTTTGAAGATTTGAAGACCTTTGCCATCCGGTCGACGATGCCGTCAGGGATGTCCATGAAGGCGAGGATGCCCGAAAGTACTGCAAGGTGCATTTCAGCCGGCAACGCGCCGAGGAACTTCCCGAGAAGGTTCGTTTCGTTGCCGGCATCATCCTTGACGATCATCTGAATCGGGTTGCCTCCGGTATCGCAGACGCCGGACCATGTCTCAATGATCCGCTCGATCGCGTGATTGATTTGCGCAACCGGATTCTCCAACGCGACCATCGCGTCCAGGACCGCTGCTCGGTCACCGCCTGTGAACCGTTTCAGGTGCAGCTGAAACTTGTTGTCGCCCTCACCGAAAGTCAGGGGCGGCGGCGGTGAGATTATGTCGATCTTCATGTTCTTCCCTTCTTGCTTTCTGCGATTCCGCTGTTTGCTTTATTAGAGTGAAAGTGCCGAAGCGCCGATCCCAGCGCCGAACGCCACGCCTACGGCGGCGCTCCCGCTTCCACGGAATGGCCGGATGATCATTTCCTGCTCGATGACACCCTCGCCACCCGACAACTCATGCGTCTCAGCTTGGCTCTTTGCCACGGTCAGCGTCACGTCTTCAGTGGCCGTTCCCGACGCGAGGACAAAGGATGCCGCAAACTCTGTCCCGTTGCGGACGATGGCTCGCCATGCGGTTGTCGCCATGCGAGCCCGCACGCGGAACTCGTGCATGGTGTCGCCGTCCTCGATGTAAAGGATGCTGCGATCCGGCCCATGCGGGCCAATGTAGAGATTGTTCGTGATCGTCCACGCCCAGGAGAGGATCTCCAATTCACTCACGGCATTGATCGTGAAGCTGCTGGCGGCCAGCTTGAGCCGCCGCGCAATGGCCTGCGTGCCGGCCGTGGCGGACGAATCAATGAGCTTCATCGCCGCGAATTCCATCGTGCCGTTCAGAAGCGCCGAGGCATCGGGATTGTCGCTGCGGCTGAACTCCAGTGACGTTGTTCGCAGGACGCTACCCAGCGCCGCTTGCGCGCCGATGCCGGCACAGTTCTCGGCGAAGGAGAATGCGTTGAGCGCGTTGGACACTCGGGCGATCGACATCTGAATGATGTCGCGGATCGTGTTGATGTTGACATCGGGCGTCAGCCGGACGGCCGGCGTCATTCCCAATGGGACCTCTTCGGTCACGTCGGGAAACGTTGACGAGCTTTTGATCTGGCCAAGGTGGTTACGATGACCGATCTTCAGGCCGTCACCGAGGAACGGCAGATGCAGCGGAAGCGAGGCCGCCACCGTGCCGCGCGTCGCTTCCTTTCCGACGCGAACAACATTGAGCATATTGACTGGCATGTTTGCCTCCGTGCAAAAGTCCGGCACTTCGAGCCGGCATCGATCCCTGTTCGACTATCACTCGACGGCTACGAATTCTCCGTGCCGCAGCAGTTCCTCAGCCTGTTCGGCGCTCACCTGAAACGTCTCGCCGACTTTGACGTACCGCCCGATGATCGCGTTCGCGCCATCCGGCGGCAGAATCTTCTTGACCATGATGATTGCCTCCGTCGCCGGCGCCTCAGTGGCCGCCGCAACTTCCGGCTGATCCTTGTTCCTGTCCTTCTTGCTCATGGGTTCACCCATTCCTTGAGTTTCCGACGTTCCACGCGGCCAATGACGACGACGTCACAGACCCCCGTCCATTTTTCGGTGTCCGCGCCAAGTGGATCACGATCCTCCTTGGCCTCGACGACGCCGATTGAATCGATAATGAGCGGCTCCGGCACAACCAGCGGCGATCCCGTCTCGGGATAAAGACCCTCCCACAGGAAGGCCATCGCAATGATGACCAGCCATTCGAGGTACTCAGGCGGCGCGGCATCCGTCGTCGAGTCGGAGTACATTTCGATCATGAACCGCCGCTCGAAATCGACCGCGCCGCTCGAAGCATTGAACGCCCATCGCCCGCCTTCAGGGGCCATCTGCAATCGACGCGAACCCGTCTCGGCATCTGAGAGATCGCCGCGAATATCCAGCGGCCGGTCCCAAATCTGAATGTTGTGAGCGCCGCCGACCGCGTCGACGAGCGGCTGAAACGTGGTCAGCGACTCACCGATCATCAGTCGCAGCGAGGTCAGCGGGTTCTCATTGGCCATGCGTCACCGTCATCAAGCCGCCCGTAGCGCGCGGATGTAGTCGCGCCGGAGCTCGCCATAGAGAAATTCCCGCCCAGATGGTCCGAAGATCAGATAAGGTCGCCCTCGAATTGTCGCACGCTTGATGAGGGCGAACATCACTTCGCCCGCCTTGCGAACACGCCGCTGCTTTCCATTCTTGCCCGTGCGAAACTCGTCCTCGACGCGCACCAGCGCGGGACCGGTCCATGAGCGGGAGCCGATGCGAATCTTCGCATTGGGCATGAACATCATGGAGTCGGCGTCGAGATCGCGCGGCCAAACGCCGCTGCGCCGCAGATGTGCCAGCGCCGGGATGGCCAGGTAGGGATGTCCCTTTGGTTTGATCGTTCCACCAAAATGCTGGATCGCTGCATAAGGAAGATTCGATCCGACGATGACGCTCATGGAATCGAGCAGCATCGTGAGACTCTTGCCGAGCTTTCCGGTCTGCGGCCCCCACTCCCTGATCCGTGTGCGCAGCAGCCGCCGCGCTTCTCGAATCAGAAAGAGCGCCGTGCGTCCCAGTGCCCGCCGAGGCGAAGCCCCGACCCGGCGCATCGCCGCGAAGACGCGGAGCAACTTCGCAAGGTCGCGAGGGTTGGGCGTTAGATGGAGTCGCACACCAGCCATTCATTCCTAAAATCCCTGCATGCCTTCTTCGGTGAGGATTGATTGGTGGCCAAACACGGCCGACGTTGGTCCCGAGGTTGAAGGTCCGGGCAACACGGTAGCGCCGGGAAGATCGGCTTTGCCATCCGCAATGGCCTGTAGCCTTTCGAGTGCACGACGATAGTTCTCGGCGTGGCTCTTGCGGACCTCGGGCTTTGCCGGATGAGTGACGAACGCACGATAGGCGGCAATGTCAATCGTGAGCGTCTTGAGCGAGCGTGCCAGAATGGCGTCACTCGGCGTCACGGACGGCAGCGAATACCGCCGACCCAGCCAGTCGCGGACCTCGCCCTCGGCCTCATCGACCAGCCCCTGCCCAACAACGTCGTCGGCGTAGGTGGAGGTCAGCCGGTCGGTCAGCTGGTTGTAGAGACCAGGTGGACTCGACTGGATTCCCAGGCGTTCCTTCAAGTCATCGAGTAACGCAAAGACGCTCACAGACTCTCCTAGCTAGGCCGTCAAGGTCCGTACCGGCAGCATCAGCTGCAGCGCGACCGTGAACGTCTTGCCGGCGTTCGCGACACCGCTGTTGCTGGCGGCGATATTGATCTCGCCGCATGGCCGATTTCCGACGTTGGTCAACGTGATGGCGGCGGGCGTAATGTCTCCTGCCACGTCGGCCGCTGAAGCGATGTTACCCGGCAGCGGGAGGCCCACGAGTTGCCCGAATTTTCCGGTCACGTCGATGTTAAACGGAAGTGCCGGGGCATCTCCGCCGGTACCCAGCTTCACGGCCCACATCGAGGGTTGCCCCGAGACATAAGGGATGCGAGCCTGAGCTTCGCCGTTCGCGTCAAACCGCAGCTTGACTTCGAGCAGCTCGAACCCGATTTCACCGGGGTCAATCGCTCGAATATTCTGCTCAACGATTTCACCCAGGCCGCCGACGATCTCGAACTTTCCACGAATCATGTCGCTCCCTCTTTAGCCCGCTGGCCGCGTCTCTCTACTGACTAGCGAGGCTTCTTGCCGGCGATGGCCTGAGCTTCGCCGGCGTCTGTCGGCCTCGCGGCCCGACAGATCAGGGCCTTCTCGGCCTCGAGTACTTCTCCAACGGTCGGGCTCTTCTTGCGGATGGCGGGACTATCGAACTGCTTGGACAGCGTCTCGTCATCCACGATCGTCGGCTCCGCGCCGAACTTGATTCCGCAACGCCAGAAGTCATTGCCGGACCGACTCGTCACTTCAAGTGCCATATGCATGTCTCCATCTATCATGGTCGCCGCCAATCACGCGGCGCATTTATCAAAACGGGAGCCGGGCGGGGGACCGTCCCCCGCCCGGTTCACGAATCAGTTGAAGGTTGTGAGGACGGCCTTCTGCCACAAGCCGTAACCGACGTTGTAGCGGGCGTCCGCCATGTACTTGACCTCTTTGTCCTCCTTGTCATCCTTGATCTCATGCTCGACGGACTGGCGGTCCTGCATGATGAAGGGCCGCATCGGGTCATCGACCTTGGCGACCATAAACTTCGTCGTCCACGTCAGTCGCGGATTGACCATGAGCTTGGCCTTGCCGGCGAGGATGTTTGTGGAGTTGTTCAGAAGTGCCGCCGCGTTAGCACCAAGCACCCGCGACGCCACTCTGATGAAGCGGACCGGGACGACACAGAGGATGCCCGACAAGTCCTCGAAGGACTGGAACAGGTTCCACGGCTCACCCTGGTCATCCTTGAAGCCGGCCAGCGCCTCAATCGCCTGCCAGAATGCGGCCTCGAACTCCGCCTCGGTCGGCGCAGTCGGTGCCGCGGCGTCGTAGGTGAGGTCGTTCGACTGAGCGCCGCTCTCTCCCTCGACGTGATCGGTGTCGAAGAAGAACTGCCCGTCATAGCAAAGAGCGGCCTCGGCTGCCATGATCAGGTCGATCAGAATCTTGTCGGGATGCATGGCGAACCGCCGCGCCATCTCCTGTACACGAAGATTCAGTTGGCCCGTCTGATCGTCCGCGAACTCGTTGCGGTCGATATGGAGGGTCTCCTCCCAGTGGAGGTTGGTCAGCGTCATGCCGAAGTCGCGCAGCGCCTGCGTGCGGCGCTTGCCCTTCCACTCGGTCGGCATCGGCAGCTGGCCAAGCCACTTGTACGATTCGTCCTTGCCGGTGCTCTTGACGTAAGAGCAGATCATCTTCCATAACGTCACCGCCTCCATGAAGGCGGGACGAAACGCGCCGTTGAGCCCTCTCAGGGTCACCCCGGTGTTAATTGTTACTGCCATGTTTCAAGTCTCCGTTTAGCTTTCAGCCGTCAGCCAGTCATTCATTGAAGCGTGTCAGCCGCTGACTGCGAAAGGCTGACCGCTGATCGCCTTATTGTTAGCTTGCCACCGCGAACGGAAGCAGTTTGACCCACACCTGGGTCGCCGAGACGTACCGCGTGATCCGTCCGAGCAGCACGTTGTTGGTGGACGTCTTCGTGATCGTCTGATCGTCAGACGCATAGACCACGACGCCGACATCGGTCTGGGCGAAGCCCGATCCGGTCAGCAGGTACTCGCCCTCGGTATAGACCTCGACAGTCTTCGCACCGGCTGCGCCGGCCGAGTTGTCCACTTCTTCGCGGGCGATCCCGGCCCGCACGTCCGGCGTCGCGCTGGCCGTCGCCCCACGGGCCAGGCCACTGGCGACCGCGATGCCAACGATTGCATTCCGATAGACGCGGACGGCGGCGGCCATCGAAAACTCGATCACGCCGCCCTCGCCCCTACTCTTCACGACTGTGTTAGCGGTAAGTGCCGCCATGTCATTCTCCTTGTGTCACTTGGCGGGGTTGTCTGGCCCCGCCATGTTTTCGACGCTTCGTTGTCACAGACGATGCCGACCGTGCGGCACCGCAACTTACTTCCGTATCAGACCGACAGAGACTTTGCTTCGTCTTCCGTGAGCTTCGCTTCGTTCGACTCACGCAGCGCTTCGTCGACGTACTCACGGACGCTGCATGGAATCTTGTCAGCGTTGTCGGCAAACTCCGACTTGGCACTGGCGATGACAGCCGCCCGTCCGCCCGTCGCACTGGCGACATGGCGCGTACCGGCTTTGACGGCCGGGCCATCCTTAGGTGCCTTGCTCGGCAGCCGATCAATGCAGGCCGCCCACGCCTTGCCGTCTCGCGCGAGCGATTTGAAATAGGGACCGTGCTCTGCGTGACTGAGATCGGCCTCGGTCAGTTTGCCCGCCGACAGGGCCTTGGCGATCCGCTCCTCAGCATCACGATCAGTGAGCCGATCCTCTGCTGACTGAGCTCGCTCCTCAGCCCTCTTGACGCGATCGGTGAGGACGGAGAGCTCCGCCTGTGCGGGAGCCGTCGACTTCGCCGCCTCGGCCGCATCGGTCTTAGCCTTGGCGATGGCCGCGACAAACGCGTCGGCCCTACCGTCCTTGGCAATGCCGAGTTCCTTGGCAAGCGCCTCTTTGATCGCGTCGAGTTCATCCAGACGCAACTTGATCGAAGCGACAATTGCCGCCGGCTCACTCGGGGCGCTGTTGCCGAGCAGGGCCTTGAACTGATCCACCAACTTCTGAAGTTCCATCACAATCTCCTCGGGCGTCGCCGTCTCCGGTAGGTTCAGGCGGTAGCGCCACTCATAAATGCGGTCCATGCCGTCCATACGAGAATCCTCACTAACGATTGCCGGGATGCGCCGCAGTGCGGGTGTGTTGGTGAGGGCCACCGACACGACTTCGATCAGCCGCGAGTCATCCTTCCGTGTATAAAAAACCGGCGACAGATACCGGTACTCCTTTTTGCCGATGTGTTTGGCCGCCGCTTCCGTCCATTCGACGTTGGCGTAGATGCCCTCGTTTGGTACAACCTCCAAGGACTTGATCCACCCCGCGGCGATGGCCTTACCATCCGGCGAGGCGAATTTCCCGCCCATCGATTGATGCTCGTAGTCAAACGGCAAATCAACGCCGCGATCGACAAATGCCTTGAGTGTCGTTGCGGCTGCCGTCTCGTCGACGATGAACGTCTTGTCGCGGTCCCAGAATTCAACATCGCCCCACGGGAAGATGAGCACTCGCTCGGGAGCATCTACTGGGATGGCGACACGGCAAACATAAGCGCCGGCACGGTGCAATACAGTCGTCACTCTGCCACCTCCAGACCGCGAGCCTCAGCCAGCCGCCGGAATGCGGCGTGGTACTCGGTTGGATACTTTGTCAAAGGAATCGGATCGACGGCCGCGTATTGCCGCACGTCGAATCGGAATCCACTCTCGCGCGAACGCTCCGCAGCCAGCGCCTCATTTGGCGCTTTATCCGGGTCGCTCACCTCACTGTCCGAAACCTCGCCCTCGAAGACAGGCTCGTGGTCGCAGTCGCAGCCGAAATGGAACGGGTCCATGCGACTGGGCTTGCTCACCGGATAGACGCGCCCGATCTCGGGTTCACAAATCTTGCAACTCTTGCCATTGCCAACGATGCGGAAGTGTTGAACGCCGAGATCGACGAACTGCCGGTAACTCCCCGCCGAAGTCGCCATTTTGAAGTTCTGGAAGAACACCACGTCCGCGTGCCACGGGACTTCGCCCGTCCAACCTTCGCGATCTCCCATGAGCGGAAGAACACGCAGCCGGAAGTCGCGGACCGTCTCGCCGTTGGCGAAGGACTGCGTCAGATTGGTGTGCAGAACTGCGAGCAGGTCCATATCCCAGACGCCGGCCACACGCCATGCCCGGCTGCGTGCCTCGGCGTCGAGCTTAATGAACACCTGCGGATCAAGGCCGATACGATCGCGGAATGATTCGATCGCCTCGACGAAGGGAATCTTCTCGAAGTCGATCGACGCGGCGTGTAGGGCAGCCGAGTTTCCGCGACGGCTGCGCCGCGATTGCACCTGCTGCATCGCCAGGTCTCTCCCGAAGAGCTCGGCAGCCAGGAGCGATTGACGCACAAGTTCCTGAAGATCATTGGTCGGTAGTTCATCGAATGCGTTGGCCAGCGCTAACGCGATGTCGCTTGACATCACCGTTGCGTTGTCGAATGGAACCAGCGCCTTTGAGAATCGATCGAGTACTTCCTCACTGTGAGCCTGAGACGCCAGCACAGCCGTCACCACCCACGGAATAATGCGAGCGACGGCGGAGCCGCGCTTGGTGATGCGATCCAATAATCCTGCAGCGTGAAGCTGAATTTCCCGGCGACGAGTACTTGCCGTTGCAAGCTCCGCCGACAGATCAAACGGACTCGGAGCAACGGTCCGACCGGGCAGCGCCGCGTCCAAGTCAGTCCCCTCGACTACAGGCAGGCCGAACCGATCGACGACGTGCCGCATCGGAACCGGGAATCCAAGATCATTCACGGCCCCCTTGAGCGTGGCCATGTCCGCCACGTCATCCTGCGGCTCTTCGACAATGCGCCGGAAATGCGGAATGAACCTGATGGCACGCTCACCGAACTTATAGAGCACGAGCGGCCGAAGCAGTTGCTCGCGCACATCGCGGGCCTCGCTGGCCCGGTCGTCATCACGGAGATCCTCTCGTACTTCGTTGTGGACCGTCGCCGCCGCCATTGCTCCGCCGGTTTCACCGATCTGCGTGGTAAGCGTCTGCCCAAGAAAGAGCTTTGAAAAACCGGCGTCGATGTATTGCAGCAGGCGCTCATGCGGCCACTGGCCTTGCTGATTAAATTCGAGAAACTCGAATTCGCAGCCCTTGGGGAACAGGCCGCCGCGCGCCACACCGAGACTTGCAATCATGGAAAGGATGTTGTTCTTCGTGGCCTCGTCGGCCGTATCGTATTTGGCAATGCTCACCGGCAGGCCAAACTTCTCGATGCCGAACCACCAACTCTTCCGACCGACGCGCTTGACCATGTGCCCGACGACTGCTCCACGAAGCAGGCCGCCCCGGAAGTAAGAGCCGCCGATGGACCTCGGCTGCCGCACCAGGAACTGTCCGGCCGGATACATGGAGATGGGAATCCCAATGGTGTCGTCCTCGGTCACGATTCGCAGCTGCGTCGGATCGGAGCTTTCGATTCGCAGCTGCGTGCCGGCGATACCTTCGGCGGCAACGGGCCGGCGTTGACCTTCGACGGTGTCCCAGATGAACTGTCCGACTGCGACCGATCGGCCAATACTGTCAGCCGTATGGCACAGCAGTGCGTCTAGGCCCTCGATCTGATCGACGACCTCTAGGCAGTAGTCAAGTACTTCCTGAGCAAGCCGCTCGTCGGCCGGCGTGATCTTGGATGGTGCCCGTCCGACCTGAAGCGCCGAAACGAGCTCCCACTCCAGGCCGGTGAGGCCGAGCAGGCGAGTGCGGTAGGCGTTGTCCAGGTCTGTGTCAGTCTCCAGCATCTCATCGAACAGAACGTGCTGTTCAAACGGCTCGCCGTAGGCGGCGGCATGCAGGACGCGCTTGGCCCGTTCCGGCGTCAATTCGATTTGGAAGAAGTTGCCGAAGTCCTGATTGACGCGCGGCATCACCACGAGGCCGACCTCAGGCGGCTTGGTGGATTTCTTCGATCGAGTTTTCGTCCGCGTCGTTGCCATTACATCCATTCAAAATTGACGGGCAGGATTCCCGCACCAGCCCAGTTAATGGGCGGCTCGCTGCCATGTGCATGCACCGCAAGCGCAAAACCCCAAAAGTCGTCGGCGTGCCCCTCGTCCGTCCTCGGCGCGACGAATCGGGGCTTGCCCGTTGCGGTGAATTCCTTGCGCACACTGTGCAGGCTGTCACGCATCCGTTGATTGTTGGCAGGCAGCCTCAGCAGCTTGTCCTGCATCGCGGTCAGGAGTCCGATCGCCTCAAACTCTTTGGCCTCATTCGTCTGGGCGATGTTCTCCACTCGGTATTCACCAAGTGCGTTTGGCTTCTTGAGCCCGTCGCCGACACCAATGCCGACGCCGGTGTAATCCACGCAGCATCGAATGAGCTTCAGTTTGTTCACTTTGACCACGCGCGTGATCAGGTACACCTGGTCAGGGATGTCGATTCTTTCCAGTGACAGAATCATTCGCGGCCACAGGACGTCGCCAACCAGTTCGCAAACGGGAATGACCGAGAGGTCCTTGATGCGGCCGACGTCGACACCGAGATAAACCGGCCCGCCTTGATAGTTGCGGATCGGCGGAATCGATCGGTTGTCCGGGTCGATAAGGACAGGCTGAGGAACCTGATCGCTCTCGCAAGATTCGATCAGCTTGTACGGCAGCCATGCCGTCGCGTCGGCACTGGCGATGCAGTAGTACTCCTGGTTCAGGGCGTCGATCGAGCGAACCTTCAGCTTGATCCGCTGCAGGAACTTCTCGCGGGTAAGCGACTGGCCCGTTGCTTCATTGATCTTCTCGACAATCCCCGCATCGATCGCATCGATGATCGTCACGCGGTGGTAGGAAAAGACCGGGCCGACTCCGAGCTCGATCGCCTTGGCCTCCAGCACGTCAAACGGCGTGACGATCGGGTGATCAGGATCAATGCCCAGCGCCGCGTAAATCTTGCGCGCCGTCTTGATGAACTGATTGAACAGTGCCCCTTCGCCGTTGTGAGTGGACCATGTCGCGTAGGTGCCGCCCCACTGGGTCGCCGGGCTCGCCGCGTCGTGCATGCCCTCCGCGTCGTCGTGGAAGGCCGCCTCATCAACCCGCACGTCGCCCTTCTTCCCGCGAAAGCGTCGGGGGTTGGAGCTCATCGCGGTGATGCGCGTGTCGTTCGGACATCGAATGCAGTGGGCGGTGACAAATCCCTTGCGCGTCTCCGGCGCTTCGACCTGATCGGTGAACTGATCGGCCACGGCGGAGAACAGCTTCTTGGCGAACCAGGCGCAGTACTCGATGTACTCGGCACCGGCCGATTCGTCGGTAGCGCTGTACCAGTAATTCAAGTCGCGCGGCTGAGTCCGCCGGAAGCGCTTGCTGACCGAGTCGAAGGCCTCCGCCCAGGTCCAGCCGATCTGCCGGCTCTTCTCGGCGATCTTGACCGGGGCTGGGTCGTTGACCCAGGCCTTCTGATAGGGCGTGAGATAGTCGCCGTACTTGGCCACTATGTCCCCCTCATGATCTTGTCCACCATGTCGGCGACATCCGCGCGACTGAACGTCGTCTTGCCGGCATTCGATTCGTCGTCGAGCGTGCTTCGAACCGACTTCTCGAACTCCTTCTTCCAGGCGTCGTGTTTGTCCGCCGCCCGCTCGTCCGCCGCCTTTTGAATCTCGATCCGGTCGTGATCCTGGACGCGGGCAAAGAGCGAGGCGAGCTCGTAGGGCTTCGCTCCAGACTGCGCGGTCTCGTAGATCGCGACCAGCAGCCGATTGCGGATTTCCTCCATCGACGGCGTCTCGCGGTCCAGCGGCGGCTCGTCGGTCCACACCAACTGTCGCAGCTTGCGCGCGTAGCGAATGAAAGTGTCGAGCCTCAGCCCGCGCTGCGCCAAACCAAACCGTCGAAAGACAGACGAGGCAGACTCCCGCGCTTCGGAGCGCAGGGCCTCGTCGACTTCGCCGCGCAGGGTGTCGTCGAGATCGTCGATCGTCGCCGCGATAGGTTTTCGTCCTCGCTTGCCCATTCATCTTTCGCTCTACATCTCCGGCCACAAGTCCAGCGTCGGGTCGTCGGCCAGCCGGTTGGCCAGTTCGAAGCCCTTTGCCGTCAATGCAAACGCGCAGTCGTTGACGGTGATCGACATTGCTTCGATACCGTTCATGCCCTTGAACTTGATGATTCCCTTGTCATTGAGGTACGTCAGGTCGCGGTGCGCCCGCCGCTTGGTGTACTCCGACGACACGCCGATCACTGTGCGATAGACCGTCTCCCCTGGAACCCAGTTCGGGTAACGCAGATTCAGAATTCCGAGAACATGCTTGATGTCCTCGGTGATTCCCAATGCTCTCTCATCCTTCGCCATCGTCGCCTCGCGTCTGTCGGTCGACCGAGTCGGCGAGCCGGTTGACGGCCATCGCCACCTGCAAGGTCGAATCCAGTTTCCCGTCGAGTGTCGCCAGCCTGTCGCTCATCTTCTCGACCTGATTCCGCAGTCGCATAACCTCGCGCAGCCATTCCTCGTCGCTGACCTTGGTTTCTATCGCCTGCTCGGTCTTTTCGATGCGGGCCTCGGCCCGCTCCAGGCGATCCGTGAATCGCCCCATCGCGTTCTTGAGCAGCCACCCGGCCACGGGAACGATCACGCAGTTGGCAAGCGCCACACCCGTCTGCAGGTCCATCATGCAAACAATCTCCCTTGGCCGTCTGGCTCGACGCTCCGCGTCGCGATGCGGTCTCGTAGGATCCGCCGCACATACCCGCGCCGCATGGCGTTACCGATGAGGCGCGCTCGAAGCTGGCGGTCGTAGGCGGCAATCTCGGCGTCCGTCTCGGCGATAAACACGCCAAACGGTTCGACGCACGACGACAGCACCGCTACGCCGCGCCGATTGAGTTCCAGTGTCGCCTCCTGCAGGTGCCGGGTGTTGGTGCCGCAGGCACTGGCGAGCGCCGCCTGGGTCACGGCTCGCGCCGCGCCGATGGCTCTCATGTTCCGCAAGGCTCGCATCACTCGGTCCTCAATGGATTCCTGGGCATCCATGCCCTACGGTCCCTCGACTGCGCCGGCCAGCACCAGTGATCGGTGCCAGTCCTTAAAGTCGTTCTCTGCTCGCCGGGCGGAGACTTCTCCAATCGCTGTCAGCGTCAAGTCCGCCGTCAGGTACCCGGCCGCCACAAGTGCGATGACCGAGACGTTCTCCCGGTTCGCGGCCAGATCAACACCTTTGTAGGCCGCGAGTAAATACGCGGCAGCCATCGCATCCAATCTCTCGCCCTCATCGCATCCTCGTCAGCCGCAGATGCCAGCCGAACTGATTCTTCGCCAGGTCGGCAAACACGCCGCGCTCCTTGCAGTACTCGGCGACCGCCGACCACCCGCGATCGGGCAGGTCCGCCAGGAGTCCGCCGTAGAATTCGTCGTTCTTGTTCACGATCGCGCCTTGCTCCAGTTGCAGCACCGCCGCAACGTGATCCTCCAGTTTCTTGCCCAGCGGCTGCGTCATCCCTGCTTCTTCTTGATCGCCGCCTTGAAAGCGACCATCGCCGTGGCAATGCCGCCGGCGATGATGCCGATGGTGGTCGCGTAGCTGTCCACCTTCACGACGTTCTGATCGCTCAAAAGCGCCAGAGCCACCGCGCCCAGCATCGCGCCGCCCATCGCCCAGGTCGCCTCATTCTTCAGTGCGTTCATCGCTCAATTGCTCCACGAATCCCTGGAAAGGTGTCGCGGCCTGCGTCGTCGTCGGCCGCGCCGGTTCAAACTCAAATCGGTGAACGTGGGTGATCGTGCAACCGGCCAGGCACATGCCGATCATTGCGGCCAGCCCCGCGATCAACATCGCGACGACACAGTTGCGGATGGCACGTTCAAAGCGGTTCATCACTTCCCTTCCAAAGCCGCGACAATCGCGGCCGCGTCGGCGGGCTTATCGAGGATCAGGAACTTCGATCCCTTCATGTCAATCACGCCCGCCTTGGCCTTCCGGGTCATGACCGCGATCTGCCGATCGATCTGCTCGCGAGTGCCAATAAACAGGCACCGTTTCATGTCGATCACCACCGCGGCCATTCGTCACTCCTGCAAAAAAAAAAATAGGGGGGCGGGAATCCCTTCCCGCCCCATCCGCGTTCACCCGCCGTTGGCGGGATTTGGCTCCGTCGGTTCCGTGCTCGCCGGATCAGTCGGCGGGATCGGCGGCGGCGTCTCACCCCCCGGTCCAGGCGCGGGAGGGGTCGCCGACGTTTTCAACTGTTCAAGGATTTTTCCAAGCTGATCCTGCATCGCCTTGACCTGCGTGTAGATCGCCTGGCTCTCGCTCGTCATCCCAGTGTCGGAGGTCTGACCCCGACCGGTGGTGACTGCCTGCGGATTAGCGATGCTGCCGTTGATCGGGACGGCAATAGGCATCGACGCGGTAAGTTCCGGCCGGATGTCCTGCGTCGGATAGGCGCTCACCGTCTGCGCCGGAGATTGCGAAGCACTCCCGGTGCCGGTCGCCGTGCCGGTCAGGCTCGGCGTGGTGTCGCCGGTGGTGACGTTGATGGTCACGCCGCTGATAACGTACCCGCCCTTGGCGTCCTTGCTGGCGTTGCCGGTGCCAGTGCTTTGGCCCTCACTGGCTACGCTGGCATAGTCGGCGGCTTCGATCTTGATCGCATCGGGATTGGGCAGCCCGCCGTCGGCGGTGGTATTGAGCAGCCAGACGTTGACCTGCGATCCCTGGCTGGCCGCGTTCTGATCGGTGGCCACCGGCGTCGCCGCCATCTGGTCGGTCTGCTGAGCAACCGGCGTGGAGGTTTGCTGCCCACAACCGCCGAGCGCTACAAGCAGCATGATGATCAGCCCGGCCCCCGCGAGTCCACCGAGAATCTTTTCCGGCCACGTTGTTCGGTTGTGGAAGCGTGCCAGCCGTGCGGCACAGAGTTCGGGCATCAGGTCTTCATCGTGCATGATTTTCTCCTGTTTGAAAAAAGGGGATTCTGCGAAAAGACGTGCCGCCCTCGACCGGACGCACGCCGATAGTCACGGCGCGCGCCGGCACATGAAAGAAAAGTTTTGAGCCGGGGCGACCATGCGCCCGGTCGAAGGCGGAATCAGTTCGGTGAAAAGTCGGAGATGTCTTCGCGCGGAGTGATCGGGCGTGTCGATCCGTCTGTGTCGCCCGTGCGCCGTCCCTGGCACCTGCGTTGGCCATTGCGGATTTCTCCGAATGGCCGGCTGACTTGCGGCGGGGATGCTAAAACAAGCGGTCGTCGCCTGTCAAGAACTTTTTTTTAGGGCCGGATGTTATTCACGAATCACGCCGTCGCGGATCGTGATGACAAAGTCGTTGTAGGCGTCGCCTTCGACTGCCGAGATTTCACCTTGAAAGCTGAATTCCGAGTTGATTCTTAGCCGCGGCAACTCGCCGGGATACGGCACCTGCAGTTTGATTCTCACCAGCGCACCATCGCAGTACGCCTCGACCTGGTGACCGATTGGATTATCTCGAATCTCGACAACCTTCCCTCGCCAGTAAACCTCCAGCCCGACATAGCCGGCAATACGCCGCGCCTTTTCGGCCCGGTCCATGCCGGAGAGCTCGCCGATGATGATGGCCGGCGTCTCCTGGATGGTCAGTTCGCGCGTCTCCCAACGAATACGTTCCTCGAGTTTTCGACAATAGCCGCGCAGCCACTTCTGACTCGGTGCGATAAGCAGAGTCCGCTCCACCTTGCCCTCGGCCCACTCCTCCATCATCGCTTCATGCGCGCCCAGAAGCGACCGCTTCTGTGATGCGCTGAGGCCGACCTTGTCAGCCCCGGCGGCCATCGCCCGAAAGTAGCGGGCCAGCAGCTGCCCATCCTCGCGGCGCACCGCCTCGGCGTCTTCCACCTTATCCGAGCGGCTCAATCGATCGAATTCCTTTTGACACTTTGACAGGCGTTTTTCAAGCGCCACGACCTGTGACGCGAAGGCCCTGTTCTGCTCTGCGAGATCAGCCACCTGTCCCCGCAGTCGGACTAGATCATTGTCCTTTTCCCCTTTGTTTACGGGGTCCTTGCCACTGGCCGGCGGCGCACCCGCCGCAAGCATGACACAGAGTAATGCCGCAATCATGACACGACCTCCCTTCTCACCAGACCGATCACCGGATGAATCGCCGATACTTCCCGCGTCTTGAGTCTCATCGGCGGAAAGTGCGGATTGAGCGGCTCCAGAACGTAGTCCAGCGGCTCCACCAAGCGCTTGCCCATCGTCCCCAATCGCACCCGCTTGAAGGTCGCCGTCCGCTCCGGGCCGAAGATCACCACAGCGACCATGCCGTCCCGAAGAGTGCCATTACTCTGGCCAAACTTAGGCGAGGCGATAATGATGTCGCCATGCCGAAAGTCCGGTTCCATGCTGGCCCCGTCGACGGACAGCCCAAAGGCATTGGGATCGTCGCACTCGAAGGCGACATAGGCGTCGGCCACCCCGACCGGAAAACCATTGTCGTGAGCCTCCTTCGGTTCGCCGGCGGCAATCGGCGCGACCACCGGGATCAGCCCTTTCTGCCCACAAAAATCCTCCGGCTCAATTTGCTGCGTAGCGCCCAATAGTTGCAGGCTTCTGGCCCCGTCAAACTTCCCGGGAAGAATTCGATAACAGATCACGCTCGATCGAGCCTTCATGCGGGCGGGAGCTCGCCGCTTGCCGACCGATTCAACACTGCCGAAAGGTGTGGGGCCTACCTCGACATGGTGGGGCGGCCAGTCCTTCGTGTCATCGAAGAGCCAGTCAGTATCTACCCCCAATTGCCGAGCCAGCTTGACCGCCCGATCCGCGCGCGGCATCTGCCGCAGGGCGACCTGGGTTCCCAGCCGTCCTGGATGCAGTCCGACCGCCCGTGAGATCGCCGAAACGTTGCGATCCCGCAGCAGCCGGTCAAGTTTGTCATGCCATTTCACAGCCCGATTATCGCCCGCTTCACAAAAAGTCGATTATTTTCATCTTTTCGTGTTGCCTTTTCATCTTTTCGCTGTATCGTTTAGGGTATGAGCAAGCAGATCGCGGTCGATTCCGAGTTGCACGCTCGCGTGAAAAAGGCGTGCAAGGCCCTTGGGTTGAAGCTGAACGGCCTCACCTCCCGCCTTTTGCGCGAGTGGGTCAACAGAACCGAGCGCGAGATGAAGCGTAAGGCCGGCTGACTTGCCGGCCCGGCGGTGTCTCCGACGAGATGTTCTCGCGGGCCGCACGAACGGGGTGAGTCTGCGACGGCTCAACCCTCTTTTTTGCCAACCCCGGCGGACTCATCATCCGCCGGGGATTTTTGAAAACACGGTCGGCGGCGCTCTCCAACCCGATCGAGCCTCCCTCGCCGCCGGCCCTTTTGATAAGTCTGCCTCACCGCGACGCAGCGGTCGAGCGAATAGCGACGGATTCTTTCGCCACGGAGGGCACTATGACCAGCGAGTTCGACGTAATGCCCTACGACGCAACGCTCCTGGCGAAGGTCATCGAAGAGCGAGGTATCACGGTCCAAGCCTTGGCCGCACGTGCCGGCTACGACGACAAGTCGGTTTACCGCTACCTATCCGGCGAGCGCACAACACCCTCGACCGTCCTTCGCGCCGCCTTCGAACTCACCGGCGACGTTCGCCTGGTGACGCTGGTATCCGGCAGTGTGCCAGTTTGCTGGCACACCATCGGTCACACCCACCCGGCTCAGGCCAATGGCCCCCAGAATCAACAGCCCAGGGAGCCGGAGCGAATCCCGCCGATCGATCAACTCTTTCCCCAGGCATCGACGGCGATCGAGCAGTTGGCCGCCAGCCTCAAGTACATCCACAAGATCGTCGCCGACGGCCGCATCGACGCCAGTGACGGGAAGGCCATCGACTCATTCAACCGCCACGCCGCCGAGGCCCAGCGCCTCATCGCCCTGACCACGGCGGCTGTATCCGCTCACCAACAAAGGAGCGTCGCATGATCGCCGATATTTCGAGCTCATCACCCGCGACGGCTGAGGTCGCGAGGTCAGGCGCGCCGGGTAACTCCGGCGCTTTGCCGCACCGCCACGGACGGCGCGAAGATGCGATGGATCGCACGCATGACGCGGCACCGACCGTCCGTGGCGATTTTTCTCAATCACCCCCGCCGCCCGGCGCGGAGTGGAACGTCCCGCCCAATGCGCCGCACGTCGTGAGCGCCCAGGTCTGGGCCGACCGATGGGCTGACCTCGCCATCCGCAATCTGCGATCGCTCCGCCAGTGGATCGAAGAACACAGAGACGGCCTGAATCTTTCGGAGACCGCGACCACGCTGGAGCGCATTAACGACGAGATGCGCATGATCACCCTCGCCGGCATCAGCGACGCGCCGTTGGTCCAGAAGGGACGGCTCATCGACGAGCGAGCCTGATTGGAAGGTGCCCTATGAATTGCCCGCAATGCGAACAACCCGTCGCCGCCGATCACTTCCACATTGGCGAGTGGACCGACGAGTTCGACACGCGCGGCCGCGTTTCCGGATGTTACCGCAGGATCACGATTCATTGCGAGCATTGCGGCTACTTCACCGCCGAGCAGGATGGCCGCCAGTTCATCCGCCGCGTCACGCACCACGCCTCACCCAACGAAATCAACCGCGTCGCCCGCAAGCTCCCGACGCGCACACTGGAGAAGGTGCCGGCATGAAGGCCCGCGAATTCAGAGAATTGCAGGTCGGCGGCAAGAAGGTGGAGGCGGATCACTTCCGCCGCGTCAATCACACCAGGATCGTCATCGACGCGATCAACAAGGCTGAGGCCGAACTGCCCGAGCGAGAATTCCACGTGATGCTCGACGAGCTCGCCAGCGACATCGTTTCCCGCCAGTCCTTCAGCGACATCGACGATGACATGGAGGACGACGACTAGTGTCCCTTCCCGCACAGCGCCTGCAGCTTTCGACTCAGCCGGCCGACGCCGACTGGATCACGCTCGCCGAAGCGGCGAAGAAGCTCGGCATCACCGTGCGCGCCTGCCTGTACCGATGCGAAGGATGGCAGAACCAAAACCTCGCCCGAAAATTCGCCGGCCAGTGGCAGGTCCACGTCGGCGCTGCTGCCGCCCTTCGAACCGACATCAACACCATCGACCGCGACCTGCATCAACTCGGTGAACTGCGCCGCGCCAAGGTCCCACCCCGCCACATCAAGATCGCC
Source organism: Planctomycetia bacterium (assembly GCA_015075745.1). NCBI lineage: Bacteria > Pseudomonadati > Planctomycetota > Planctomycetia > Planctomycetia bacterium. The sequence goes on along the minus strand of JABTTW010000002.1, from coordinate 615,742 downwards.
GAGGCCCGCCGCGACATCATCGTCGGCTTCGCCGCGTTCCGACTCAGGCACCGCGGCCGCTCGGCCCATGACGTGCTGAGCCTCTACGTCGGCGAGTGCTACGCAACCGGCATGGTCGGCGGCGCATCAGTCATCAAGAAACTTTCGGCCTCCACCTTCTACGTCTGGGCCGCGAAGTACGAAGCGCCGGACGGCGGACTGGCCGCGCTGGCTCCCGAATACAACGGCGGCGACCAGAAACCGCCGACCATCGGAGCCGAGGCCTGGGGCATGTTCCTTCGCCTCCATCACGGAGCCGGCTCGCCGTCGATGAAGGATTGCTGGCGACTCGTGGACACCCTCGTCCGCACCGAGCACAAGGGCGAAGACGCCTGGGCGTGGGGGAAATATCGAACGGTCCTGAAGTACTACGCGGCCAATGTCCACCCGGCCGAAGCGGCCATCACGGCGCAGGGGCCATACCGAACCGAGGCATCATTCCTGCCGAAGATCGCCCGCTCGATCGAGCATATCGCCGCCGGCACCCACCTGTGCGGTGACGAACGCATCTTCGACTTCATGGCCCGCGTCGCCGGCGCGCGCGGATGGGAGCGGTGCCGCGTCAAGGTCACCGCGTGGATGTGCGTCCGCAGCCGCAAGATCGCCGGATGGATCATTTCCGAAGACGCCAACAGCGACACCATTCTTTCATCATTCCGCATGGCCTGCGAGGCGATGGGAACCCTGCCCAACGAAGTCACCATCGACAACGGCCGCGACTACCGCGCCGTCGCCGGCAAGATGCGCCGCGATCGAAAGTGGGATGAGTTCGACTCGAAGCGCGTTCTCGGGGCCTTCGAGCGCCTCAAGATCGAGACGCACTTTGCCCTGAAAAAGCACCCGTGGTCAAAGTCGATCGAGTCCCGATTCAACACGGTGAAGGATCGCTTCGACCGCTTCTTCGCCGGCTTCTGGGGCGGCACGCACAGCGAGCGCCCCTGGGATGCCGAGCGATGGACGAATGAATTCATCGACCAGCTTCCCACGGTGGAGGAAGTGCGCGACCAGTTCGAGGCCTTCATTGCCGCGATGGATGAGGAGACGGTCGAGGGCGACGGCATGTTCGGCCTCTGCCCACGCCAGGCGATGGCCCGGTACTTCACCGCGACGCCGAGGCTGCTGCCCGCCGACGTGCTGGAGCTCGCCTGCTCGCGAATGTTCGGCCCGCGCAAGGTCGGGCGCGACGGCATCCGCCACAAGAACATCCGCTACGGCAAGCTCGACAAAGAGGTCTGGCGGCTCATGGGCAAGGAGGTCTTCTACCTCGCCGATCCGGTCAACGCCCAGCAAATCACCCTCTGCGATGAAGACGGCATTCCGATCTGCGTGGCCTTCGCCGATCGCAATCTCGGCATGACGCAGAGCGAACTCCGCGCCGCCGAGAACATGCGCAAGAGCGCCAAGCGGCAGATCAAGAAGTTCCACCAGGTGCGCGATGACGCCATCGCTTCAAACCCGCAATTGATATCGAAGCTCCGCCGCCGCGCCGCCAAGCTCAATCAGATTCCCGACAGCCAGGTGCCGGCCGCGAAGCGCGAAGGCCTGCGCCTGGTCGGCGGCGACAGCGAGCTCGCCGCCGGCGTGGAGAAGATCAAGCGCGCCGCCGGAGCCGAGGCGATCAAGAAGCTCTCCGACGCCAACGCGGCGGCACAAGCGCTCAACGAGTTCCCGTCGATCGACCTGCGCAACATGCCCGGCAGCGATGCCGAGTCGGCCAGCGAGCCGGAGCGCCACGTCGATTTCAGGTGTTTCAGTGAGGAGGCCCCATTTTGAATCCTGAAGATATCGAGCCCACCGGCCAGGAAGGCCGGGCGATGGACGTCTTCAGCAAGGATGCGAGGGTAACGGCAAGGATGCTCATACAAGACCAACCCATCACCAAGCAGCAGCGCGACGCGATTATCCGCGACCTGAATAGCTACCGTGAAGGCCACAAGGTCGGCGGCAAGCCGATGCCCTGGGCCAAGATCGCCGAGAACATCGGCGTCGGATCGACCGTCGTCCTTCAGACTGCAAGCGGCACCTACAAGGGCGACACCGACCGCATCCTGCGGATGATCGATCAGTTCCTCGCGTCCGAGGACACCCAGCGCAAGCGCCCCGACATACGCGGCTTCCAGCGGATCAAGATCACCGAGCACATCGTCGGGGCCATCAATCAGGCATTGACGCGACGATCCATCGGCGTCATCACCGGCGAGCCCGGCGACGGCAAGAGCGCCCATGCCCGCTGGTTCCGCGACCAGCACGACGGCGCGGTTCTCATCACCTGCGACGACGCCGACTGCGACGCCAAGTTCGTCATCGATGAACTGCATAAGGCCTTCGGCTTCAAGACCTACAGCCCGCACGCGCGCGGCAAGAAGCGTGAGCTCGACGAATACCTCCAGAAGCACCGCAACACGGTCATCCTCGTGGACGAGGCCCAGAAGCTCACCAACGGCGCGCTGGAAATGCTGCGCGGCCTGCACGACAAGAGCGACCCGGAGAACGTGCGAAACGTCCCCATCATCCTGTTCGGCGATGAGCACTTCTACGAGGTCATCGTTCGCACGCGCGGCGGCGATCGGACGCCGATCAGCCCGCAAATCACCTCGCGATTCTTCCCGGTGATCTCGCTGGACCGCGACTGCCTCGATCACGACGCCGACGGCACGCGGATCGCCGGCACCAAGTACACGCGCGAGGACATCGACAAGATCGTCAAGGGCCAGCGACTGCGCATCTTCCGCCCCGATGCCATCGGCCTCGCCGTCCAGTTGGCCAATCTCCCCGGCCACGGGGCCCTGCGCCTGGCCTGTCGCGTCATGGAGATCGCCATCGACATCAAGCGCGGCCCGCAGGTGACCGCCGATGACATCCGCGCGGCATTAGTCCTCTTCATCGGCCCGAGCGAGGCCAAGCTGGTCAGGGAACAGATTTCGGCGGAAGGCCCGCGTGCCGCCGCCAAGGCAGGTTGATCCGTGGCGTTTGAAGTCTTCGACACCAGGCCGAAGGGCTCGCAGCCGATTCCGAGCGGTGAAATGACCGTCGGCGCAGGCGGGCGGTGCAACTTCCCGATCGCCGACCTGATGCGCCTGCACATCGAGAATGAGGCCACGGTCCTTTTTGACAAGGAGTCGCGGCAGATCGCGATTCGATCCCCCCGCCGCAGCGAGAGTCCGATGCGGCTTTGCATGACGAAGGGCCGGCTGTGTAAGCGGCTCGCCCTGTCGAAGGTTTTCAGGCTGATGGATTTGAGGCCATTGCCCGGTCGCAGAGAGACGACCGTGAAGGATGACATGCTGATATTTCGCGTCGCCTGATTTCGGGCGGCGCATTGCACGGAGGCAGTTTTAGTTATGCGGTGTCCGATCTGCGGAGAGTTTGAGTGGCACTCATCTATTGCCGGTTCTGAAGAGAACCAGCATCGGTGCCCGCAGCGCGTGCTCGACGAGATCGACGAAGACCGCGAGGCCGACTTCGACGCCCGGCAGTTCGGCCGCTCCTACGCTGATCGACTCAATGACGGCATGGCCATGATCGGCCTGACCGGCGACGGCCAGTCGCGCCGGGCAAGGAGGGCCGCGCCGTGAAGAATCCCTACGACGCCGACAACGTGCTTTACGCGACTTTGATCGAGCAGATCGATCATGATATCGCGGCGGCGCGTGACCGGGTCGATCGCACGCGCAAGCGTTTCATGGAGAGCCAGGCCAACATCCACTGGACCCGTCACGTCGCCGCCCGGGCCGATCTCGTCCGTCTTCTCCGCCAGGTGTGCGGCTGCGAGTCCGACCTCCGCGCCGTCAACACTGAGCTCGACAAGGCCCGCGCCGAAAGGAGGGCCGCGCCGTGAAAGCCCTCACGATCTGCAACCCCTATGCATGGCTGATCGCGACGGGCAAGAAGCGCGTCGAGAATCGGACGTGGTACACCGGCTATCGCGGACCGCTGGCGATTCACGCAGGCCTTTCGCGCCAATGGCTCACGACCGAGTACCCGATGCCGGACAGCGGGAAGTACTTCGGCGCATTCCTCGCCGTCGCCGACCTGGTCGCCTGCCTGCACACCGACGATATCGATCGCCTGTCGATCCCCGAGGAGTACTACTGGGCGCGCGAGCATCCGCACACCAACGGCCCATGGTGTTTCATCCTGGCGAACGTGCGCCAACTGGCTGAGCCGATCCCGAAGGCCGGCGCTCAGCAACTTTGGAACGTCAAGGAGCCGTGGATTTCTCGCATCAACGCGGCGCTTCCGCAGGAGGCCACCGCATGAAGAAGCACCTACTGAAGCTCGAATTCGACGGCGAAAACTTCCTGGTGATTTCCGACCCGGCGCTGGCTGCGTTCAAGCGCGAGCGGCCGGAGATGCTCCACGCCATCACGATGGCACTGATTGATTTCGCCGTGTCCTTCGCCCGTTGGAATAAGGACCGCCACCCCGACAAGTCCTTTAACGTCATCATCGACGGAGAAAGCGGCGTCGCTCTTCGCGGCATCCCCGGCTCACTCGCTCCTGGAGGTCCCGCATGACCGCCGCCGCGCGATCCTATTCACCCCGGCCCATCACCGAGCCGCAGCGCAAGGCCATCTTCGCCGCCGCACGGCAGCGCGGCATGTCCACCGATGATGTCCGCGCACTATGCCCGAAAGGCTCCGTCTCGATGCTGTCGAGTCTCGAGGCCTCGCGCGTCCTGGACCGCCTCAACGGTAAAACCGACGACGACCGATCCCGCCGAACCAAGCGGCGTAAGTCCGGCGCGCGCGACGTGACGCGCATGATCTCATCCGACCAGCTCGCCTACATCGACAAGCTCCGCATCTGCATGGGCTGGACCAAGCGCCACATGGGCGAGCACCTCGACGCCAAGCATTACAAGTCCGACCCGTCGCGCAAGATGAGCGTGATGCAGTCCTCGCCCGACGCCGTCGCCGTCATCGAGCACCTGCGCAAGATCGCGACGCGCAAGCTCCACTTCCACGGCGTCAATCTGGGCATGCGGAAAGCCGACGAGCCGAACGTCAAAGAGTTGCCCGCGATGATGCGCGTCCTGCCGCCGCACGACGCCCTGATAGAGCTCTTCACCGAGCGCTGCGGCCGCTGGCGCACAGCCAACCCGGAATCTGACTGGGCCAAGTGGGCCGACGCCGAGGCCCAGGCATCGGGCCGGCGCACGAGTTGCCCGACCACCTGCGCCGAAATGGCCCGGCTCATCGAACGCATGGAGGCCGAGCTCTTCGCCGACCCGACCCTGAGCGCCGCCAACGAGCCCGACGAATCAGACGACGATCCGCCCGCCGTCATTGCGAAGATCGGAGGGGCGCGATGACGATAGCCATTTGGCGTTCTCCATCCCGATCCGACCGTGGATTCCGGGTTCCTCCAACGCTGCCGGTTTTTGGTTACGGCTATAGTCACTTTCACAAGTACTTTGGCGGCCGACGAGTCCGCAAGTCCCCAGAATGCGGGTATTTCGAGAGCCTGAACTGGTCACGATGGGCCAACGAGCGATACGTTTACTTCATTCAGTCCGTTGCATCCCGGCACATCAAGATTGGCGTCTCCTCCAGTCTCGAAGGTAGATTCCGTAGTTTTTCAAATGTGGTACCAGGAGGAATTCGCATCCTGGCGATCACGCCCGGCGGAGAGGACATCGAAGGCTGGCTGCACACTCACTTTGCTCGACTTCGCATCAACGGCGAGTGGTTCCTGCCGCATGATTTCTTGCGGTACTGGTGCTACCTGATTCGCTTCTTCCAGTATCGGTGGGCCTTCATAGATCAGGACACAAGGCGTTTGCTGTGTCGCTACACAGTCCGTCGCGATCCATCGTCACGCGTGTTCTTTCGGCTCCTTCACAAAGTAATCAACGTGCACTTCAGCGACGACATTCCCAAGTGGATTATCCAGGAGGCCGTCGCATGAGCGCTCAACCCGCACTCTTCAACGACACCGCCCCGCGCAAAAAATCCGCCTCATGCTGGAGCGCTGACGAGAATCAGTTCGCCGTCTTGACGATGACCACCTGGAACAACGTCTTCAAGCAGCTCGCCGGCGGCTACAGCGTCTATGACAAGCGGCACAACCGCTTCGTCGCCATCCAGTTCCACCGCCGCAACTGCGCACGCCCGGCCGCCGAGCGATTCACCGACGACGATGTCTGCGCCGCGATCACCGCCTACGCGACCTGCCCGGTCAATGTGAAGCTCTCAAGCTGGAAGCGCTACGTCGACTGGATGCGTGAGGCCGAGGAAAACATCGACCACCAGCTTCGCCGCATCGGCCGCCCGATCGGCAAGACCAACGGGCGCTACGCCGCCGCCGTCCGCGTCGTCGAAAACCTCGGCGTCGGCCGCTTCGCTCAGCAGGCCAATCAGGAGTCGATGGCCCTCACCGAATACCTGCGCGGGATCAAGGTCCGCATCGACCGCATGCGCCATCCCCGCGCCGCCGACAAGGCCACCCGCGCCGCCTGCCTGCGGCTGCTCGCCCTGGCGGCGCGCTACAAGGCCCTCGACAAGACCGACCGCGACGCGCTGCGGGCGCGGGCCGACACGGCCTTCACCGCCCTCAAGGGCCGCTCCCCGATGGAGAGCGGAGACGACTGCACCCTCTGCCGTGCAATCATCCTGTCACTGATGGACTTCGACGCCCGCCGCGCCGTGGCGAGCCGCGACAACAAGGAGACCACGTGACGCTGACCATCAAATTAGACCGCCGTGACATGTGGATCGGTGCGTATTGGGATGCGGACAAGCGCACCCTCTACATCTGTCCGCTACCGATGCTGGTCTTCATTTTCCGACGCGACCCATCAGACGTGGAAAGACGCAGGGCCGCGCGCACCGAGGTCGAGCTCCACACCGCCTCGGGCTACGACTGCCCCGAGTGCGGCCGCGAGAACTTCGTGCGCATGATCCGCCCCGAGTCGATCGACCGCGAGGAGACGATCGTCAAGCTGATGGAGAGGTACGACATCAGCCGTGAAGAGGCCGAGGCCAACGAGGGTGAGTGGGTCATGCAGCCGACCCACGTCACCTGCGCCTACTGCGACCTGGAATTCACCACCAAATCAGACAGCCCGCCCGATCGCGAGGAGCCGCACCCATGACCCGAATCTCACCTGTCGCCTGTCTCCTGCTCGCCTCTCTCCACACCGCCGCTGCGGAGATCCCGTGGCCGGCCGAATCGCTCAGCGCCGCGACCAACCTCACCCACGTCGAGGGGCCCGGCGTCAACGACTTCCACGTCAACCTGAGCTCGGCCTTCTGGAATCCGCAGACGCGCCGCCTCTGGGTGTGCCGTAACGGCGGCACCGGCGGCTCGAAGTTCTGGGCCCTGCGCGAAGACGGCGCAGGCGGCTTTGAAGTCGATGATCAGAATGGCCAGCGCGGCGAATGGTCCAACTTCGGCGACCTCGAAGCCATCACCCAGGCCGACTACGGCGAGGCCGTCGTCTATTTGCTCATCGAGGGCGAGGAGCGCATCAGGGAGTACTCGATCGCCGACTACGGCATCGCTCCGCTCGTCAATGACTGGAACACAGCACCGCACCTGCCGACCAGCGGCAGCGCCGGGGCCGAGGGGCTTTGCTTTGTGCCCGACAGCTTCCTCGCCTCGCAGGGCTTTGTGGACGCCGGCGGCAATCCCTACACCAGCCGCGGCGGCATGGGCGGCGTCATGCTGGTCGCACACCAGAACGGCGGCAGACTCTACGCCTTCGATCTCAATCGCTCCGATGGCAGCTTCGCTTTCGTCGGCTCCTACCAGACCAACTATCCCGAAAGCTGCGAGCTCGCCTTCGACCGCTCCGATGGCCGGCTCTACATCCTGCACGGCGCAAACTGGAACCGCATCGAGGTCGCGACCCTGGGCTCAGCGCCCTACGGCGGCGAGCGCCGCATCAACGAGTTGTTCACCTACGGCCGCCCGGAGGGCAGCCCCTCGAACTGGAATCTAGAGGGCTTCGCGGTCGCTTCGAACGCCGATTGCAGCGGCGGCCGGCGCAGCGTGTTCGTGACCATCGACGACGGCGGGCCGGACTCGCTCTTCTGGTTCCGGCAGTTTCCCTGCACCCACAGCCCGGGCGGCTATGACGACGACGACATCACTTACGCGAGGCTCATGTTCGACATGCCGCTGGACCTCATGATTCAAGGCGAAGCGCCGTGTGGCGCTTCGCCGCCAGGGATACTTGATAGCCAAGGAGCAATCATGCAATCACCCGATGGCCCTCCGGACCAGACCAGCGACGAGGCGAGCCCGCCGCCGCCCGGCCCCATGCCGCCCGAGCAAATCCACCCCGTCGAGGCCCCGCCCGTCGAGGGCACCCCGGTCGAAGGCCCGGTCGGCGGATAAGTGCAACCCGCACGGCACCGGCGATGGCCGCCGGTGCCGTGTCTCATTGAGGAAGACGTGAGCGCCACGAAGACAAAAATCCCGCTGGCCGATGCCGAGGCCCACGCGAAGCGCCTTCGAGACCTGTTCGACGGCTGCTACGAAAGGTGGGAGTTCGCCGGCTCGATCCGCCGCCGCCGCCCCGAGGTCGGCGACATCGACCACGTCGTCATCTCCAAGTGGATCGAGGTTCCCAACGATCTGTTCGGCACCATGCGGTTGGAGTCCGCGATGGCGATTCGCGCCCATGAGCTTTGGCGCGACCGCATACTCATCATTCGCTCCACCGGCGACCGCCGAACCAGCGTCACCTTCGAGGGCGTGCCGCACGAGCTCTACTATTGCTTCGCGGAGAACTGGGGCCCGATCCTCGCCATCCGCACCGGCAGCAGCGACTTCGCCAGGTGCCTCGTGACGCGCCTGCGCCGGCGCGGTCATCGTCAGCACGAGGGGTATCTCCACAGGGTCCTGGACCACTGCACCGGCAGGTTCAACGAATCATTCGGTGATGGGCAGTTTGGTGAGCGGCTCGATTGTCCGACCGAGGAGGCCTACTTCGCCGCCGCCGGCCTCAACGCCAGCGACTGGCCGCCCACGCGCAGAGAGGTTGGCCCGACTTGAGAATGGTGCAATGACCGATGCCGCGAAAACGTCTCAATCTTCTCGCCGAATCGCTGGAGCGACTGCGCTCCGAATCTCATACCCCGCGCCCCGCCTACCACTGCGTGCCGTCGAAGAACAAGGTTCAAAGCGTGCAGATGAGCGCGCTCGATGCATCGGCGGTGCAGCGCGCCGATCCATCCGGACAGCTGAAGCCCTGCATCCTGCTCACGGCGGTTGTGCGCGACAAGACCCGGTCATCGATCGGGATGAGATTCAACCTGGCGGAGGCCCGCCGTCTGGCGACCGACATGCTGGCCCAGTGCAACGCGATCGAGTCGGACTCCAACCAACCGGCCGACGCCGCCGACAACTGGGTTATATGAGAGAAGGACCGGCGCGTCGGTTGGCCCCGGAATCCGGGTGCCGACACTCGTGTTGTCGCACGAGGATTTATCACGCCGGCCACGTTCGACCAGCTTATGAATCGGCCCCGGAGCAAGTGAAATGTGAGTGCCATCCGCCAAGCAACATGACGCCGAGCAGCTATCAGCCCCATTCCCGTATTACGGCGGCAAGCGCCGCGTCGCGCCCATCATCTGGAAGGCGCTGGGCGATCCCACCCTTTACATCGAACCCTTCATCGGCAGCGCCGCCGCACTGCTCGGCAGGCCGCTGGATGAGGGTTTCCCCGGCAGTCGGCTGGAGATCATCAACGACGCCGACGCCTTCGTCGCCAACCTCTGGCGATCGATCAAACACAACCCGGCCGCCGTCGCCCGCAGATGCGAACATCCCCTCAGCGAACTCGACATGCTGGCCCGGCACCGCAGACTTTGCGACCACAAGCGCAAGCGCCGCCTGGTCGAACGCATGGGCCTTGAGCCGGAGTACTTCGACGCCGTCGCGGCGGGAGACTGGCTCTACTGCAAGAGCGCATGGATCGGCGGCGGCATCTGCGAGGCGGAGTGGTTCGGCCCCGGCGACGCTCGCAATCGCGGAACCTGCATCAACGCCGGCAAGATTCCCCAGCTCAATGTCAATGGAACCTTTGCCAGGTCACGACGCCAGGCCGTCACGAAGATCATCACCGCGCTGTCAGACCGACTTCGTCACCTATCGATCACATGCGGAGATTGGTCGCGTATCTTCTTCCCGTCGCTCATGCAGAAGCATCGCTGCGGCATCTTCCTCGATCCGCCTTACGCCCACTCGACGGGACGAGACAAGACCCTCTACCGCATCGAGATGGAAAGCACCGATGGTGTCGCGGAGTTCTGCCGCCGGCATGGGAAGAAGAAGAACGTGCGGATCGTCCTGGCCGGCCTCGACGGTGAATACGACCTGCCCGGATGGCGCGTCATCCCCTGGTCGGCCAGTCACTGCTTTGGCCGTGACGAAAAGAGCGGCAAGCGCCACCTCGAACGACTCTGGATCAGCCCGCATTGCCAGCCGGTTGACGTCGCCGACGCCCCGCACCGCCACACCAAGGGTGCCCGCTGGCGACCGCGATCAAAGCCCGGCTCGAAGCCCGTTCGACGCCATCGCGAACGATCGTCGAGCCGCCCTCGATAGGCCAGCCGTTGCCCACGGTTCGCGCCACGTTGCCACGTGTCGCACCGCTGTCACTCGTCCGATGAACCACCAGGCCGGCGCGTCGGGGCCTAGAAGGTTCGCCGCCGGCGCTTCCGCGCTTCCTTCTAGGCCATCGGAAGCGCCCCCTTCCAGCCGGACCCCCAAAATCGCCATTAACTCACGCACGCATCTAGACTTACAATCCGCTCGCCCGATGGGACGCCCGTCCAGAACCCCAGCGCGGATTGTCCGAAATCGCCCCCTTTTTCCAGTTTTCGGAAAATGCCCGTTTTCCCCCTAAGCCTAGCCCATAGCAACACTTGTGCCAGTTTTGCCCCCTAGAAAATTTTCCAGTTTTTCTAGGCGCGAATCAGTTGGGGCGTTTCGCTTTTTGGGTGATTTATCTGCTCGCATTCGAATGACTCCTCCACCCCTGCCGGGGTGGAATTCCTTCTATGACGCTGACCACTGGTTGCGCTCGGCTTGCTTCGCGGCGCCTTGCTCCACCAGTGGCTACAACCCGGCGCCCCATTCGGGGCTCGAGCGGGGGCGATGCATTCGAGGGTATGTGCACGCGCCCTGCCTGGGCTGATTTTTGGCGCGGCGATGCGACGACTTGAAGGTGACATAAGGTGACACAAGGGCTTTGGGAATTGTGCCAACACTTGTGGCGGGCGAGGGTTGGGGCGCTTCGAGTTTTTGGTGGTTTTTGGTGAAAAACGGCAAGGTGAAACAGGACCGGTGTATGCGCGAATGAGCACGGAAAGTTTCGGGAAAGTTCGTTTGTAAGTCATTGAAAAACGAGTCGGGAAGGTGACACAGAGTGGCAGAGGGGTTGCGGGTTGGGGTATGAGGGCGGCGGGCGCGGGAGTGGGATTGATGGTGGACATCTCATAGTAGATATTTGCTCCGTGTGCGCGCGGATTCCCTGGGTGTTGGGCGAGGTTGGTGGGTGGAGAAGAGCCCCCGGTCATTGACGCGGGGGGTGAATATTTTGGGGGGTGCGGTTGCGCGGGGGGTGACGGCGGCGAGGGTATCGAGCGCTACGTCGTCACCCACAAGGGGTGACGCTACGGATGGGGCGTGGGGGCGCACGTGAGCGGGCGGCGCTAGTTTTTTTCTTCCGGTTTCGCGGGCTCCTGGCGGTAGGGCAGCTTCAGTTCAAACAACTTCAGGCGTCGTTTGAAGCCGTCGGTGCCGGCGGTCTTGCCGCTTTCGGCGGCGAGGCGGATGGCGGTGCCTTCACACTCGAATGCGCGGTCGAAGTTTCCGTTGGCCGCGTGGGCCGTGGCGAGGGTGTCCCAATAGGAGGGCACGTCGGTCGGCTCCTGCTTGCAGACGCGCTCGGCCAATTCGACGGCCTCTTTCTTCGCCTTCTCGTCGGACGCCGGATTCGTGGCGAGGCCCCAGGCCAATGCGTTGGCGATCGCCACCGAATCGGGAATTGTCTTGAGGCCCGAGCGGAGGACCGACTCGGCCTTGGCGAATTCGCCTGCCTGAAGATGGCTCGACGCCAGGAAAATCACGGCGGGCTCGAACCTGGGATCGTCCTTGATGATGCTCTGCCAGGCGTCGTTGGCCTGCGACACATCACCGGCGGCGGAGAGTACCCGGGCAAGGACATGACGCAGGGGCGAGCTATCACCGGCGCTTGCCAGAATTTTGCGATACTCGGAGACGGCGGGCGCATCGGCCTTGACTTCGGGATCGCCGGCGCCGGTGCGCAGGACGAGGGCCGCCTCATCAAAGGAACCCTGCCCGGCGAGGTATGCGGCGCGTTGGGCGAAGAAGACGGGATAGTCGATGAGCACCTTGCCGTCGGCGGGCAGGTCGCCGGCGTCCATCGCTTCGCCCATCATTCGGAGTCGGCCGGCAACGACGGGCGCGAAACCGGAGAATACGGCGGCCGATGACTTTCGCTGGTCGACAAAGACCTGAGCCAGGTTGGAGAGGAGTGACCGGGCAGTGTCACCGGGGGCGGGCTCGCCGGACTTGGCGACCTTGAAGTGTTCGATGGCAGGGCCGATGCGGTCGAGGCAAAGACAGGTCATGGAGAGTGCGAGGCGAATGGAGCCGTCATTGGGATGGAGCTTGGCGGCCTTCTCCAGAAAGGGCATCGCGTCTTCGGGCCTGCGCAGGCGAAGCATGAGGCCGGAGTAGAGGCGCAGGGCGGCGAGGTTGTCCGGCTCCTGCTGAACGACTTCCTTGACGAGTGCGCCGGCGGAGATGAAGTCGTCGGTGTGGGTCAGGGCCTGCGCGAGGTAAAGGACGGTCTCCAATTGAGCGGGGGCCAGTTCGAGGACACGGCGGAAGCGCGTGACGGCCTCGCGATAGCGACCGGCCTTATCGAGCAGGACCGCGGCGGCGTGGAGCAGGGCGACGTCATCGTTGTTGCGCGAAATCGCACCTTCAAGGAGGCCGATGGCTTTCTCAAGTCTGCCTTCGCCGGCCAGGCCCTCGGCGAATTCGAGCAACTCGGTTCCGCTCGAACATTCGGCGTACAAATCGAAGAGGAGCGGGTCGTTGCCCGGTGGGGCGGCGGTGCCGGACTCCGAGAGTTGGCGATGCATCTTCGCGTCCTTGAAGCGCTCGGCCTTGTCGAAGAGTTCAGCGAGGGCGGCGTGGGCGGCCGAGTATTGCGGCGCGAGCTTGACGGCCTCCTGAAGGTGCTTGATCGCGTCGGCACTGCGATCCTGGGCCATGCAGGCGCGCCCCAGACCGAAATGGGCGCGGGCAAGCCTGGGATCGGCAGCCACGGCGGACTTGTATTTCTCCTCGGCGGCTGACGGGTCTGAAGTGAGAAGGGTGTCTGCCCAGGCGACGAAGAGCGGCGCGAACTTCGGATCGAGCTTGGCGCCGCGCTCGAAGGCCTTCTGGGCGTCTTCCCGGCGATAGGCCGCCATGTCCGCAAGACCTTCGTAGTAGCACCATCGGGCGTCGTTCGGCGCCAACTGCGATGCCCTCTTGAAGCAGTCGGCGGCGATGGCGGGCGCGGGGATGAGATACCGCATCGCGAGTCGCCCGAGCTTGTCTGCGTGATCGCGGTGGGCGTCTGCCTCGGCGTAGGCCTCTTCGATGTGTTTGCGGATGCCATCGGGAATGCCGATGAGGTTGACCTCTGGTGGCTTGTCACCTGCCTTCGCGTCGTCCTCGAAGCCGATTGCCGGGCGAGGCGCTGATGCGAGCGCGGCCGTGAGGATCGCCGCGATGGGGAGCAGGCGGCGGAGGCGTGCAGCCCCGGAAACAGAATCTTTTTGGTTTCTCAATGCATGGCTCATGGACGGACTCCGGGCGTTTGTTTTGGGAGATTATCTCCGAGATGGGCGGTCAGCGAAATCTCCCCCGATTGGCCGAAGGAATGATGCCCTATTGTCGCGGGCTCCACATCAGAATCGGCAGCAAGTGGGGACCCTGTTCTATCATTCCGGCGGGCGAACGGGATGGCCGCGGGGAGGCCGGGCAAACGTCGTCGGTGGACCGCCGAGGACATTGGCAAGGAAAGGGACATCGTGATAAGCTTCACATCCCCTGGGACGGGGCCGCATTTCGGCGGTACCGCCCGATAAATATCCAGCGCAAGCGCCCGGGAAATCGCATGGTCAGCATCATCGTAGACGGAAAGACCCTCAAGTGCCGAGAAAAGATCCCTGTTCTCCAGGCGGTGCTTGAGGCCGGTTGGGACGTACCTCATTACTGCTATCACCCGGACCTCAGCATTGTGGCCTCGTGCCGCCTTTGTCTGATGGAAATGAAGATGCCCAATCCCAAGACCAAGGAGATGGGTTGGGCCCCGAAGCTCTTTCCAAGTTGTCAGACACCGGTGAAGGACGGTATGGAGGTGCGGTTTGATTGCGAGTCAGTTCGCAACAATCAGAAGCACTGCATGGAGTACTTCCTGCTGAATCATCCGCTGGACTGCCCGGTGTGCGACCAGGCCGGCGAGTGCTACCTGCAGGACTACAGCCAGAAGTTCGGTCATGCGACCAGCCGCATGGTCGAGGCGAAGTACAAGAATCCCAAGAAGGACGTCGGCAGCAAGACTCTCTTGTATCAGGATCGCTGCGTCATGTGCTCGCGGTGCGTTCGCTTCTGCGATGAGGTCGCCGGTACGAGCGAACTTTGTTTCGTAGACCGCGGCAGCCGCGTCGAAATCGACATCTTTCCCGGTGTTCCGCTGGAGAACGCGCTCCAAGGCAACGTGGTTGACCTCTGCCCGGTGGGATCGCTTCTGGATAAAGACTTTCTGATGGAGCAGCGGGTCTGGTACCTGAAGGAAGCCAGCAGCGTCTGTGCCGGTTGCTCGCAGGGCTGCGCCATTCACATCGACCACAACCAGGGCCAAATCTGGCGGCTCAGGCCGCGCTGGAACCCGGGTGTGAACGAGTACTGGATGTGCGATCCCGGACGATTCGGCTGGAAGTACGTGCATGACGAGAAGCGGCTGAATCGGCTGATGGTTCGCCGGGGCGCGAAAGTGAATTATCCCGATTGGAGCGAACTGCCGGACATCGCGCGGGTGCGGCTGGAGCAGGCCGTTGCGGCGAATGGGGATGAGAAGGTGGGCTGCGTGCTCTCGCCGTTCATGTCGTGCGAGGAGGCGTGGCTGGTGGCGCGGTTCATTCGCGATGTCGCTCCGAAGGCGGTTTTGGTGATGGGGCCGGTGCCGGTTTCCGGCGAGGACGAGACATTTCCGAAGGGCAACGGGGCGCCGGTTCGCTTTACGATCCGCGCGGAGAAGTGTCCAAACCGGCAGGGCGTGGAGATGATTCTCAGTGACGCCGGCGGAACGGTTGTCTCATTTGATGAATGGGTTACGAAGGCGGGCGAGGGCGTATTTGCGGCAGCGTGGATCAGCGGGGGCTATCCGACGGATTGGGTCACGCCGGCGCTGGAGAAGTCGCTGGCGAAGATTCCGCTGCTATTTGCACATGATATTTTCCCAAGCAAGCTGACCGAGGCGGCGACGGTGGTTGTGCCCGGTTGCTCGTGGGCCGAGCGGTCCGGCAGTTTTGTCAACGTGGACGGGAAGATTCAGCCGTTTGAGGGGTCGATCCCGCCGATCGAGGGCTGTCAGCGAGACGGTAACTACCTCGCCGCCCTCAACGGAATCGAAGGGCTCTATCAACCGGCGAAGATCCGCCAGATG